>JBJOHB010000157.1:0-7808 GCA_046047915.1 Cyanobacteriota bacterium | reverse complement strand
AGAGAATTATGAAACCGATTCGTCGAAAGCCCTGAAGAAAGTCGCTGGCCGAGAAGGAGAAATCGTTGGAACTCGCCTTGATGGGGAGAAACCCGCTGAAGAGTGATCGTTGAATCACCTTTACCGTACACGGCAGGGGCTCAGGCAGGATGCCGCCATGGATCTGGCTCCCGACAACCTGGCTCAGCTGCAGGACTTGCTCGAACGCTGGGGGTATTGGGTCGTCTTTGTCGGCATGGTGCTCGAAAATGCCGGCCTACCCCTGCCCGGCGAAACCCTGACCCTGCTGGCCGGGTATGCCGCCGGCAGCGGTCAGCTCAACCTGGGTGGGGTGATGGCCGCAGCCGCCGGTGGCGCCGTGCTGGGGGACAACCTGGGCTACTGGGTGGGCCGGCGCTATGGCTGGCAGCTGCTGCTGCGGGCAGGACGGCTGCTGGGGCGCAGCCCCAACCAGCTGGAGCAGCTGCGCACGGCCTTCCTCAGCAGAGCAAGGCTGTCGGTCTTTCTGGGGCGATTTGTCGCCGTCCTGCGGGTGCTGGCCGGCCCCATGGCGGGCGCCGTGGGCATGCCCTACCGCGCGTTTGTGCTGTGCAACCTGGGCGGAGCGCTGCTGTGGTCGGGGGCCATGGTGACGCTGGCCTGGCAGCTGGGCCGCTGGATCCCGCTGGAGCGCATGCTGCGCGGTGTCGTCGAGGCCGGCTTGCTGGCCCTGCTGCTGGTGCTGTTGCTGGTCGCCATTCCCAGGGTGCTGGAACGTTTCGAACGACGGTTCGAACACAATCAACAGGGTCCTGAGTCCTGACCTGTGCAGCCTGGAGCGGCCAGGTCGATCTGCCAACAACGCTGTCTGCGCTTAGGTTGAGGGCAGAAAGCCCTAAAGGGCCTGTGGCAGACCCCCATCAGCCAGCGACCCTTGCGGAGCTGGGCAACTGGCAAGCACCGGTTGATCGCCGCGATCCGATCGCCGTGCTGCAGCAGCAGGAATCTGACCGCCTGCCCTGGCTGGTGCCGGTGCGCCACAGCCGCATGGCCCAGGACGCCTTTGCCTTTTACCGCGGAACCCCGGCGGTGATGGCCCATGACCTGGGCAATGCCCCCAGCACAGGCCAGGAGGTGCAGCTCTGCGGCGACTGTCACCTGGCGAACTTTGGCTTTTATGCCTCGCCCGAATGGCACCTGCTGTTTGACATCAACGACTTCGATGAAACCGTGCGCGGTCCGTTCGAGTGGGACCTCAAACGGCTGGTGGCCAGTGCCGTGCTGGCCGCCCGGGACGTGGATCTCGCGCCAGAGCAACAGGGCCGCATTGCCCGGCGAACGGCCCGCGCCTACCGCAAGGCGATGCAGGAGCTGGCTGCACAACCACTGCAGCAGGTCTGGGCTCAGCGGCTCGATACCAATGCCTTCATCCAACAGGTCGAGCATCCACCGCTGAAGCGGCACCTCGAGAAGGTGGGGGCCAAGGCCCGCTCCCGCACCCACAGCGAAGCCGCCGGCAAGCTTTGCGAGATGGGACCAGACGGGGCCCTGCAACTGCGCCACGACCCGCCCCTGATCTGGCGCCATGCCCTGCTTGAGCAGCAGTGGACGGCCGGCATCGACTGGCGGGACCTGGTTCAGGAACAACGGAATCGCTACCTGGCATCCTTACCAGCCGAGATCCGTCACCTGCTGTCCCAGTACCGCCTGGTCGATACAGCCATCAAGGCCGTCGGCGTGGGCTCGGTGGGCACCCGCTGTGCCATCGGGCTGTTTGTGGGGCCCCACCCCGATGACGTGCTGATCCTGCAGAGCAAGCAGGCCGAAGCGTCGGTGCTGGCGCCCTACGCCAGCACCCCACCCCCGGCCCACCAGGGCCAACGGGTGATCGAAGGCCAGCGGCTGCTGCAGACCGCCAGCGATCCGTTCCTGGGCTGGCTCGATGGCCACCAAGCCGGGCGCCAGTACTACTGGCGGCAACTGCGCAACTGGAAGGGCTCAGTCGACCTGAGCGCGCTCGATGCCAAGGGGCTCGAGCTCTATGGCGAGCTGTGCGGCCAGGTGCTGGCCAAGGCCCACGCCCGATCGGGCGATCGCACCGCCATCGCCTCCGTCCTGGAGGACGGCAAACCCTTTGACCAGGCGATGGAGGCCTATGCCGTGGCCTATGCCGATCAATCGGAGGCCGATTACCGGCGGTTCATGCAAGCGATCAAAGAAGGACGACTCGAGGCCGGCATGCTCTATTGACGGCGGTGGACCGCCCAGGCCGCCAGCAGTCCGCCAGCAAAGCCACTGGCATGACCGATCCAGCTGACCCCCGCCGGCACAAAAATCGGCAGCAGGCTGGGCAGCACGCTGCCATAGGTGATCAGGCAAAGCACCGACAGCAGCAGTGACCGGGGGCGCTTCTCAAGCCAGCCGATCAGCAGCAGATACCCCAGCAGCCCATAGACCACCCCTGACAGGCCATGGCTGGCCGTCGGCCAGAGCAGCCAGACTGGAATCGCCAGCAGAATCACCCCCAGCCAGACCGCCAGGTAATCCCGCCGCCCCTGCACCAGCACCAGCCAGGACAGGGGCACAAACATCAGGCTGTTGGCCAGCAGATGGCCAAACCCGCTGTGGCTGAACGGCGCCGTCAGGACCCCGGCAAACGACCCGCCAGGAACCATCGGCAGGTTCCAGCGCCCGCCGAACAGCAGCTGATCCACCAGCTCCTGGAGCCAGGCGAGCGCCAAGATCAGCAAAGGGATCAACAGATTGCTCATCGGCACCGCCCACGCAGACCGCAGCCATGCTGCCGCCGAAACGCCGCAAGCGGTCAGCGCCGATCGGAACGCTCGTTAAGACAGGAGACCTGGGCGGAAAACCGTGTCCCTGGCTGCCCTGCTGCTGCTCTGGCGGTTCGCCGTGAGCCAGGACCCGACCGATGCCCTGGCGTGGCCCGCCACTCAGGAGGCTGATCAGGCCTGGGTGCAGCCGGCAACGCCCGCGCGCCAGGCGCCCCTGGTGGAACTGGGCCGGCGGGCTCAGGGGTGGGGGGTGTCGGATTCGGAGGCGAGCGGCACCAACCGGATCGAATCGCGACCGAGCCGAATCACGAAGTGATCGCCAGGCTTGGCATCGAGCAGATCGAGATAGGCACTGCCCACCATCAGATTGCCGTTGAATTGGACCTTGGTGTGAAAGGGCAGGGACCGGCCTGAGCGCCCCAGCCGCCGCGCCTGCTGGCGGCCGCCGGGACCGCGGCCGTCGCCAAGTTGGAAGCCCTTGGCCTGCAGCAACGCTTCAAAAAAAGCCGTGTTGTTGAGGCGTTCCTGACCCGATTCGCCGACGCTCACATAACCGCAGCGCCGCACGATCTCGGCGCGGGGCAGACCCTTGCACTGGTCCACTGCCGCCAACAGCGCCTCTCCGGTCAAGGCCATGCCAATGATTGTTCAGACATG
Organism: Cyanobacteriota bacterium; assembly: GCA_046047915.1. Lineage (GTDB taxonomy): Bacteria > Cyanobacteriota > Cyanobacteriia > PCC-6307 > Cyanobiaceae > RGUW01. The sequence continues at coordinate 4,377 of JBJOHB010000157.1, read as the reverse complement.
CCCCGATCCCAGCACTGCTCTGACCAGCAGCCAGGGCCCTGCAGCAGATCAGCGTTGAAAGCTCAGCAAGGAAGATGCCTGAGAAACCAGTCCCGCGACCAGGCGGCCACCTGATCCAGGGCACCGGGCTCAGCAAACAGGTGACCTGCCCCTGGCACCACCCGCAGTTCATGCAACCCCTGCAGACGCGCCGCCGCCCAGGTGTTGAGCTCGAGCACATCGAGGTCATGGCTGCCCACCAGTAGCAGCGTCGGGCAGCACACATCGCCCAGAGCTCCAGGCACCAGGTCGGGCCGCCCGCCGCGACAGACCACCGCCCGGATCCGCTGCTGGGCCTGGGCAGCCACCTGCAAGGCGATGGCCGCCCCCGAACTGGAGCCGAACAGTCCCAGGGGCAGATCAGCCAGATCAGCGCGCTGACCAAGCCCATCGATGACCCCTTGAAGCCGGCGAGCCTGCGCCTCAAGATCAGGCACTGGCCGCCGGTGCGGCCCTGCATGGTCCTGTTCGGCAGCGGTGAGCAGGTCAAACAGCACCGTGGCCAGTCCCGCCTGATGAAGGACGGAGGCCACGGCCTGGTTGCGGCTGCTCAGACGGTTGCTGCCACTGCCATGCACAAAGATCACCAACCCCAAGGCCTGAGCCGGCCGCAGCAGCAGGGCAGGCAATTGCACGCCGCCACTGTCCAGCTCGACCTGTTGGGTGCCGGGATGGTGCGACAGCGACATGGCAGCAACCCTGCAGACAACACGGACCTGGGCAGCATCGGCATCGCCCGTGGCGGCGGCGGCCAACCAGCAGCAATCAGCAGCGCTCCAACGGCAGCGGCGCTGCTAACCGACACCAGATCAGCAGAATTGACAACAGCTCTCAACATTCACGCTGCAAACAGATCAATGCTGTCCATAAACGCAGCAGATGCAGCGCAGCACTAGGCCCATTACGCCACAATTAACAGCACGCAATTGCAGAAGGAAGATCTAATCTTCCATTGGTTGAAGGCAAGGGATGCATTCTGCAGCATTCTGCTCATATCCGTGAGCCGCACTTGCCTAAGCCGTTCCACACTGTTTGCCAGATCAGTCGCACCATGAACGAACGATTTCGCGTGATGCAACGGCAGCCCCGACGCATTTCGATCACCCTCAGTTATCACGTACACGAAGCACTGCTGTCCCGCTCTGAAGAGGAGGGGCGCTCCGTGTCCAATCTTTGCGCCTTCTTGCTGGAAGACGCCCTGCGAGAACCCGTCAGACAATTTGTTGTCAGCGGCCCAGCCAACAACAATATGCTCAACACCGCCAATGGCAACAAGACCATGCGTCCGATGCGGCACGGCAACTTTTGAACGCGCTGGAGCCCAGCTCCAGCTGCATCGAGCCCGTTGTCTAGCCGGCAACGGGCTTTTTTGTTTAGGCCTGCTCAGGGTCCTTTCAGGGGTTGAGCTGGGGCTCCAGCCGCCTGCGCAACTTGTGCAGGGCCACCTTTTCAAGGCGCTGAACCTGATCCTTGCTGAGCCCGGTCAGGCCAGAGATCTTGGCAAACGAATGGCAGTGTTCGCCGGCATAGCGCAGATCAAGAATGGAGCGCTCGAGCTCATCAAGTTGATTGAGTTGATCGTGAACCCATTGATAGTCGTCCTCCAGGCGAGGCTCATTCTGACCGCGAACCGTATCAAGCAGGGTCAATTCCTGATCTGAACTACTGATCTGCTGATCCAACGATTGGACCTGACCGCGCTGAACAGCATCGATTGCAAAACGAATCCGGCGAGGCGTCTGACCCAGCTGATCAGCAATCAATTGGGAATCCACCTGCGCATCATGGGCGGCCTGCAACTGGCGGGCCTTGTGAACCAGATCAATGACGGTGATCGGCAGACGGATGGCACTGCTATTTTCCTGCAGGTAACGGTTAATGGACTGACGGATCCACCAGTAACCATAGGTCGAAAACTTGTAACCTCGACTCGGGTCAAATTTTTCCACTGCCCTAATTAAACCGAGGTTACCAGCCTGAATCAAATCCATCGGATCATGGTTGAGATGCTGAATGCGCCGGTTCTGTCGCATCACCACGGCCACCACAAGCCTGAGATTGGCGCTGACCATGCGCTCCATTGCTCGCCGGCCTCGGCGTTCAATCATTGGCGTCGACGAAGGATCATCCTGCCATCGACGAACGAGCGTCCCGAGATGCACTTCTTCTGCTGGAGTGAGCACGGGAACCCGACCAATCGACTTGAGATAATCACCAAAAGCGTCTGACATTCAGAAGACTAAATCTGCACATAGATCCTGAACAAGACAGCAGCCAGATGCGGAGGCTGCGACCTGTTTACAGCGCCACCGCAGCGCCCAAATCCGTAGACTCACACAGTCTTGGGCGAATCGAACGATAAGACCTAATCGACCCCTTCTTGCTCAACACCAACTGCCAAAGCTGACCCTGGCCTGAACGGAAAAAACCTGCACAAGAGAGCAAATAATATTTCCATAAACGAAAAAATCGATCGCCCAGCTCATCCACCAACTGGGGCCAGGCACCCTCAAAATTGCGCCACCAGGCGAGCAACGTCAGGTCATAGTCGCAACCAAAGTTCTCCCAGTCCTCAAGCAGGAACCATGGCTCAAAGCCTTGACACAATTGCTGCGCTGACGGCAAACGACCATTGGGAAAGATGTAGGTGTTGATCCAGGGATCCAACGCCATGTTGGTGTCGTGCGAGCCAATCGTCTGGATCAGCGCCAGACCATCAGCGGCAAGCTGGTTGCTGATGCCCTCAAAATAAGTTCGATCATTGCGGCGGCCGACATGCTCGAGCATGCCGATTGACACGACCCGATCAAATACACCCTGCTGCTTCACGAGCTCAGATCGGTAATCGCACAACAACACCTCAACCGGCAGATCGCGAGATCGTTCACGGCAGTAACTGGCCTGCTGCGTCGAAACCGTGATGCCGACCACCTCGACGCCGTAATGACGCGCAGCGTGCCGCGCCAGCCCACCCCAACCGCAGCCGATGTCCAGCAGGCGTTGGCCGGGACGTAGCTCCAGCTTCTGACAGATGCGCTGCAGCTTGTGAAGCTGGGCAGCTTCCAGATCAGCCGCATCCTGCCAATAACCGCAGCTGTACAGGCGCCGTGAATCGAGCATGGCGCCATAGACCCGATCGTCGATGTCGTAGTGCTGCTGGCCGACCATGAAGGCCCTGCTGCGGGACTGCCAGTTGACCCAGCGTTCAGCCAGCTGCTGGACATGCCCCAGGACACGGGTCATGGGCTGAAACCCAATCGCGGCGTCACGGCAGGCCGGCTGGCTGAGCAAGCGCGTGAACAGCACGTCGAGGGCCCCGCAGTCCCAGTCACCGTTCACGTACCCCTCCCCCAGGGCAAGGCTGCCCCGCTGCAGCAGATCGCCGTAGAAGCGGGGGTTGTGCACCTGCAGATCCCAGGGACGCTCTCCCTGGAATCCGACATCCGCCCGATCGGTCAGGGCACGGATCAGGGCCGGGGGTTGAGACATGGCTGCTCGCACGCGCCGGACTACCCCACCATCTGCAAGCCAGCAGTTGGTGGCCGCTCTGAGAATGTGCCGCAGATCCACCGATCGCCGGCTGCAGGACGCCGCCACCAGCCCGGGGGCTCCATAGCGTCCGGCCATGACCAGGACATCGGTGCTGTGGAAGGACCGCAGGGCTGCCGGATTGCAGCTGGCTGAACGGCTGCGCCCTTGGGCCCACCAAGCCCAGACGACGACCGTGATCGGCCTGCCCCGGGGTGGGGTGGCCGTGGCCGCCGCCGTGGCCGACCAACTGCAGCTGCCGCTGGCCAGTTGGTCGGTGCGCAAATTGGCGCTGCCCTCGGCCCCCGAGTATGCCCTGGGCGCCCTGGCGGCGCCCGACGTGGTGGTCTGGAACCCCGGGGCCTGGGGTTCAGGCCAGCTCAACGCGGCGCAGCAGCAGGCCCTGGTGGACGCGGCCCGTCCCGAACTTGAGCGGCGGCGCCAGCGCTTCGGGGATCCGGACCCCGCCGAGCTGCGCGCCCGGCACCTGATCGTGGTGGACGACGGCATCGCCACCGGCATGACCGTGCGGGCGGCTCTGCAGGCCCTGCGCCGCTGCGAACCAGCCGAGCTGGTGCTGGCGGTGCCAGTGCTCGATCAGCGACTGGTGGGGTCCCTGAGCCCCCTGGTGGATGCGCTGGTCGCCGTGGCCACTGTCAGCGGGCTAAGAGCAGTCGGCGAGTACTACAACGATTTCAGCCAGGTCAGCGACCACGCGGTCGAGCAGCTGCTGCAGGCGGACCGCTGCCCGGCCCCTTGAGCACCCCCCGACGCTGGAGTCAGCAGGTGAGCCAACGCAGCCATGCCCTG
>JBJOHB010000156.1:0-15082 GCA_046047915.1 Cyanobacteriota bacterium | reverse complement strand
GGGCCGACGTGCTCAACCGTGCCGGCCTGGGCATGGAAGTGATGCACGAGCGCAATGCCCACAACTTCCCCCTGGACCTGGCAGCTGCCGGCACCAGCGAAGTGGCACTGACCGCTCCGGCCATCGGCTGAGGCCTCCCGGTCCAGCTGACCTCAGCCTCCAACGGAATCCCTCGAACCCCCTGCTCCGGCAGGGGGGTTTTTGTTGCTGGGGGGGTGAAGCGTTACGGGGGTGGCACTGGTTCATGGATCTGATGCCGGCCTGCCGGCACGCCTGCTCTTCCATGAACAACAACCAAAGCTCTGAGGCCCTGGTGGCCTCACTGATCAGCCTGCTGGAGGCAGGTGCCAGCCCCTGGCGCCGTGAGTGGGATCCATGCCGCAGCGGGCACCATGCCAACCTGCGCTCGGGTCGGCGTTACCGCGGGGTCAATCCGATCCTGCTGACCCTGGGGATGCATCTGCGCGGTTCTGTGCTGCCTTACTGGTGTGGTTGGGGCGAGGCCAGGGCCCTCGGGCTCTCGCCGCGGCAGGGTTGCAGGGCGGTTCATGTGTTGCGTCCCCTGGTGCACCGCCGCGGAGGTGCTGTCGCCTCACCGGCGGCCAGGCCCATGAGGGATGGGGACGATCCGGCAGACGCCGGCAGCACCTGGGTCAGTTTTCGTCCGGTTCCGTTGTTCAACGCCGCCGACCTGGTGGGGGATGCTCTGCCGGCCCTGCTGAAGCAGCGGGCCGCAGCGGCCAACGCACGGATCCGACCCGAACCGGAGCGCCTTGCTGCGGCCGAGGCCGTGCTGCAGCGCTGGCCGGTTCCCGTGGTGCACGGCAGCGAGCGGGCCTGTTATCTGCCGGCAGCCGATCGCATCGTGTTGCCGGTGCGCTGTGCCTTTCACAGTGCCGCGGCCTTTTACGCCACCTGGGCCCACGAGGCGGTGCATAGCACGGGTCACGCCAGCCGGTTGGCCCGCGATTTGTCGGGCTGTCCCAACAGCGCTGCCTATGCCCGCGAAGAGCTCGTGGCCGAGTTGGGGTCGGTCCTGATCGGTGATCGGCTTGAGGTCGGCAGCGATCTGGCCAACCACGCGTCATACCTGGGCAGCTGGATTGCGCTGCTGCGCAAGAGCCCTACGCTCCTGCTGGAGGTGTTGGGCGAAGCAAGGCGAGCGGTCGATCTGATCCTGCCGGAGGAAGACTGCCCACAAGGCGCCAAGCCTTTGGATCAGCCGTAGATCCCACCGTAGGTTTGCTTCCATAAAGGTGGGAATCCATAGTTGACGCCACCGGCCACATTTGCCAGTTGATCGGCTGTCAGCTCAACCTCTTGATCATCCAGGTAATCAAGAATTTCCTCTTCGCTGATGCTGAACCCCGCCTGTTGGGCAAGAACTGCAGACTGAGCGGCACTCGTGCACGCTCGGAAGGCTGCCATCAGTTTGGCATCGTTTTCAAGGTGTGCCAAAAGAGCTGAGAGTTGGGATTGGGACATCGTGATCACAGTTGAATAACTGTATTGGCGGTGATCGATTAACCGATCAGGAAGGGAGCTAAGGTGCGACGGAAGTCCTTGTCGTGCCGAGAGGTTGAAGACTCTGAGGTGTAGAACCAGTGGGTAGCGCGTCGCCATCAGCCTGTCGCGTCAGGCCGGCGCGTTCGCTGACATTGCCACAGACGTGCAGAGTCTCCATGAGGGCTGTATCGGTGTGCAGATGCTGGCTCAGGGCGGTGATCTGGGATTGCAACATTGAACGGGTCCGGATCGATGGGGTGTTTGGCGTTGGTTGATCCGGTCTCTCGGTGACCGTCAAAATCTGAAGTGGTTGGGCAGTGAGGCATCTGCGAGCAATGCCAGCAGTGGCTCGCTCAGTCCTGCGAACGAATCGTGGTCCATGGTTGAAATCATCTGACCTTCTCTCTAGACCGTCTGCACGTTTCTGGCAAGACCGTTGCCTTGCTTGACCCTGGCGCCCTGTCTACGGTTGCACCAGCAGCTGGTTGCCAGGGCTTGAACGTCGGAGACCAACAGTCCCAGCCCCCTGCGCAGCGTCCAGCCTCAGAGCGTGCGGGCGAGCGTTTTGCCCTTTACGAGCGCGAAGCCCTTGAGCGCCTGCGGGCTGGCGCTGAGCTGACTCAGCCGGCGTCCTTTCTGCCCTTGCCCCTGCGTTTGTCAGCTCTGGTGTTGACCGGCATCGCCATCGCGGCCGTGCTGTGGTCGTTGCTGGCCAGGGTGCCGGTTCAGGTCAAAGGCGTGGCGGTGATCCTGCCGACCAGCCGGATCAACAGCCTCACAGCTGAGACTGATGGCACACTTTATTTTCAGATCAGCGGCCTTGCGCCCGACACCTTGCCGTTGGCGCAGCGTCAGGCCAATGCCCTGCTTGGCCGATACTGGGTTGAGGAAGCGTCAGAGCTGACGACTTCAGTTCAGGACCGTTCACGCCTGCAGCAGTTGATCCTGGCGGCGCTGATGCCCCTGGCCTCTGAGCCCCTCGTGCTGGCTGGCAGTGCCGAGCTTGGCTTTCACGTTGACGACGCCCAGGCTTTGGGCAACAAGGGACTGTGGTTTGCCCCTGGCACCATGCTCGCAGCGATCGACAGTCCCGCCGCTCACCTCAAGCTCAATTCGGCGCTGCTCAATGCCCTGCCGAACGATCGCATGCAACGCGACAGCGCTGACGAGGCCATGCGCCGGGCCAAGGATCTGGCGGCGATCACGGGTCTGCAGCGTCAGCAGCAACAACAGATTCAATCCGAATTGCAAGCGCGTCAGAAGTTGTTTGCCCGTTATCAGAAACTCAACCAACAAGGTGCTGTCAATGAAGTAGCGCTTCTTGATGAAAGCGGCCGCATTAACAGTCTGCGCAACCAGTTGTTGACCAGCCGCCGTGATCTGCTCAATACCCACATCAGCAGCAAGGAACAGCTGGTGATGTCACGCCGTGCTGCTGCCGCCAGTGATCAGACCCGCAACACCCTGGAAGACCAATTGATCGCCTATCTGGCGGCAACCCGGCTGGTCGCTCCTGAGCAGGGTCTTTACCTGTTGTCCAGCACGTTTAAGAACGGCAGTCTGGTCAAAAAGGGAGATGAGGTGTTCAGTTATACGACCAGGCCTCCAGCCCTATCTGCTGAGGTGCCGGTGTTCCTGGCCGGTGTCAATGCCCAGCAGGTCGATGAGGGCATGTCTGTTCTGCTTACGCCACGGGGTATTTCTAGGGCTCAGTACGGTGGTATTCCTGGCGTCGTCAGCGAGGTCACCCGTCTGCCCCTCCCCGTTGACGGTGTGATCGGAGTGTTGGGCAGTCGCTCGTTGGCCCAGGCCGTTCAGGCGGCGCTTCCCGCGCCTTATCTCGTTCGGGTCAAGTTGGAGCAGGCCGAGCCTCGGTATTGCCGTCAGGAGTTGTCGCGCCGTTGTTTCCGCTGGAGTTCCGGTCGTCTGCCGCCTCACCCTGTACGGCTGGCCACACTGGCAGATGTGCAGATCACCACGACTCATCGGCGACCGATCGAATTCGTGATGCCGGCTCTGCGGCGGTTCCTGGGGTTGGTGGTCGACAACCGATGAGGCGTTGGCGCACCGCGCTGCCGCAAGGGCAGTCGCTGCAGCGGGTCCGCACCACCACGGTGCTGCAGTACGAGGCGGTCGAATGCGGTGCGGCCAGCCTCAAGATCGTGCTGGCCTATTTCGGTCTGATCCTGCCCCTGGCGGATCTGCGTGAACGCTTGGGCATCAGTCGCGATGGTGTGACGGCCTTGCAGCTCATGACTGCCGCCGAAGATCTGGGCTTGCGGGTCCGGGCGCTGCAGGTCAGTGCGCGCAGGTTGCGCTCTAAGGGGCGTTTTCCTTGCATCCTCTTCTGGAATTTCAACCATTTCCTCGTGCTTGAGGGCTTCGAGGCGGATCAGGCCTGGCTGAGTGATCCCGCCTGTGGTCGCCGCCGAGTCAGCTGGGAGGAGTTCACGCAGAGCTTCACCGGCGTGGTTCTTCACCTTGAGCCGGGGGAGGGTTTTCAGCCGGCCGGTCGGGAACCTCCGATCCACCGTTGGCTCCCCCTTCTGTTGGTGCCGTATCGGCCCATGCTGCCGTGGCTTCTTCTGCTGTCGTTGCTGGCGGCCCTACCCGAGCTGTTCATCGCCGGGGCGTCCAGCCAGTTCATCGATGCGTTTCTCGAAGAGGGTCGCGAGAACATCGCCATTCCGGTGATCTGGGTCTCTGCGATTGCAGCTGCAGGCTTGGTTTCGCTGTTGCATTTGCAGAAACAGCTGCTGCGACTGTTGGCCAATCGCCTGCTGAAACGGGTTGGCAGTTTGACCTTCATCACCCTGTTCAGCCTGCCGTATCGAGCCATCCTGCAACGGCTGCGCGGCGAGCTGGCCAATCGTCTGTTGCTTGCTGATGCCCTCGTCGAGCAGGGGATTGCCGGTGTCCTTGATTTTCTGCTCACCCTGGTTTCAGCCCTGATTGCTCTGTTGATCGGTGTGTTCATCTCCCCCTGGCTTGCAGCCTTGACGGTCCTGATTGCGGCCTTGAATGGGGGCCTGACTGGATGGTGGCGGGCCCGACGAGAGGGGGACAATCTGCGCCTAGCCATGATGCAGGCCAAATCCCAGGGTGTCGGCACTTACGTCATTCAGTCGATTGAGAGCGTCAAGGCCAGTGGGCTTGAAAGTCAGGCCTTCATGCAGTGGAGTGCGGGCTTCAATCAGGCTCTCGGCGAATTGCAGAAGCAATCGCTCGCCAACGGACTAATCGGTTTGATCGGTCAAGCTTCCGGCTTCCTGTTGCGCTGCTCGGTCATTCTTCTGGGAGGAGTTCTGATCATTGTTGGTCAGCTCACACTGGGTGAGTTGATGGCCTTTCAGTTCCTGGTTGGCATGATTCAGGCTCCGCTGCAGCAATTGAGCCAGCTCAGTGCCCAATTGCAGCAGATGGACGGTGCCCTCGGACGGTTGAATGATCTGTTGGACAGCAGGGCCGATCCTTATGTCCGCAGTTTTGCGACACTCCCGGCCAACGTGGCGACCAAGCAGCTGCGCGGTGATCTGGAGGTCCGTGACCTCAGATTTCAGTTCAGTGCGTTGACCCCGCCTCTGTTTGCAGGACTGTCGCTGCGTCTGCGCGCTGGTGAGCATCTGGCCATCGTTGGTGGAAGCGGGTCCGGCAAGTCAACCCTGCTGCGTTTGATCGCTGGCTTGCATCCCGTCAGTGAGGGAGCCGTTCTCTACGACGGACGCCCTTGGCTCAAGTGGGATGACGACACCATGCGCCACTCCATCGCTCTGGTTGCCCAAGATGTGTTTCTGTTCCCAGCAACCTTGCACGAGAATGTGACCCTTTGGGATCCGCGTTTTGGTCGCCATGATGTGATTCAGGCTCTCGATCAAGTCGGACTCTTAAAGGATCTGGGTGGCGTGGCCGCCTTGGATCTGACTGTTGGAGAGAGCGGTGGCAACCTCAGCGGCGGACAGCGCCAGCGGGTCGAAATTGCCAGGGCTCTAGTGCGAAAGCCTTCTTTGTTGCTGCTCGATGAGGCCACCAGCGCTCTGGATCAGCGCCGCGAGCGGGCGATCATGGCGGCGATCAAGGCGACCCCAGCAACCTTGATCACCGTGGCCCATCGGTTGCACGGAGCCAAATTCAGTGACCTGGTTCTGGTGCTTGAGCAGGGACAGCCGGTGCAGCTCGGGGCTCCGGACGTTCTGGCCGCGCAGCCCGGACCCTTCCAACAGATGCTCAAGGCTGAGGATGGGGGCTGGCCCAGGACGGTCGATCGATGAGCGATCTCCGTGCCCAGGCCTTGCTGCGCGGCATGGCCACGATCCATCAACATCCGCAGGTCACCGGCGGCGAAGAGCTGACAGATCTGGATCCCGAGGCGCGGTGTTTGGCCTGGGCCATGCGTCAGCTGGGGGATCCGCGCCCGCTGCGACCCGCTGCAGGGGGCTTCGTGGCGCTGCTTGAGGCCAACAACATTCCTTACCGCGAGGTCAAAACTCCGCCTGATCTGGCGGTCAGCACCCGCAACCTGATGGTGGTCTTTGCAGGCCAGGATGGCCGCCCGCTGGTCTGCCATCAGCCGGGACTGCGTCCCCTTTTGTTTGATGGCCGCGTGGGCAGGGTTCGTCCCCTGGTGTCGGGGGATCGCTTCAAGCCCTTTGCCTATGAGCTCTACGCCAGCCTGCCGTCGCCCTTGAGCTCGCCTTTGAGCTTGCTGTGGTTCAGTTTGAGCACCAACATCACCCCGTTGTTGACGGTTGTGCTGGGCGCCCTGGTGGTAGCGGTCTTCAACCTCAGCATTCCGGTCCTGACCTCGTATTTGGTGTCGACCGTGCTGCCTCAGGGCGATCTGCAGCTCATCGTTGAAACGGCCTTGATGGTGCTGCTGATCGCGGCCAGCACCCTGGCCTCTCAGGCGTTCAGCAGCCTGGCCACCGTCCGGGTCGAGTCGCTGTTGAACCTGCGGCTCGAGTCAGCCCTTTGGAGCCATGTGCTGCAGCTGCCGCTGCCGTTCTTTCAGAACCTCTCGAGCGCCGATCTGATGCAGCGGGTGGGCGCGATCAGTCAGATGCGCCAGCTGATCAGCAGTGGTCTGCTAACTGCTGCGCTGAGCCTGGTGTTCTCGCTCAGCAATCTGATGCTGATGCTGATCTACCAGGCCAAGCTGGCCCAGGTGGCGATGGTGTTCACCCTGGTGAACGCCCTGTTGATCGCTCTGCTGGTCTTTCGTGCCGCCCGCCAGGAGCAGCTGCTGCAGCAACGCCAGGCTGAGCTGGCCGATATGGCGCTGCAGGCCGTCGTTGGTCTGCCCCAAATCCGGGTCAGTGGGAGCGAGCCGTTCGTGTTTGCCCAGTGGAGCCGGCGCCTCGCCGGCTTGGCAAGCGTGATGCAGCAGGGCCAAGCGATCAGCGACAGCCTCGAGATCCTGGCCCGGGCCCTCAATCCACTGGCTCAGGTGTTGATCTTTGCGACGCTGATGGTGTTGTTGGCCAACCGCACGGGCAATGCCGAAACACCGGCTGCCCTGGTGGCCGCTTTTGTCGCTTTTCAGGCTGCCTACCTGGCCTTCAACAGCCAGCTGTCGGCGTTGGCGGTCCAGCTGGCCGGCACCCTGGCGAGACTGCTGGTGCTCTGGCAGCGCAGTCGCGTTGTCATGGTCGCCGAACGCGAGCCGGGCTACGGCGCTCAGGGTTCGGTTGACAGTCTGCGGGGGCAGGTTGCCGTGGTGGACCTGCGGGTGCGCTACCCAGGGGCCCAGGCCCCAGTGCTCTGCGGCATCAACCTAACGATTTCCGAGGGTAGTTACACAGCGATCACCGGACCATCAGGCTGCGGCAAATCGACGCTGTTGCGTGCCCTGCTGCGCCTGATCGAGCCCGAGTCCGGTCTGATCAGCATTGATGGCACCGATCTGCGCGAGCTGCCCGTGCGGGCCTACCGCCGTCTGTTGGGCGTGGTGCTGCAGAACGCTGCCTTGCCGACCGGATCAGTGTTCGAGATTGTCACAGCCGGTCGACCGTTCAGCCGGGACGAGGTTTGGCACGCCCTAGAGCAGGCAGCTCTGGCTGACGACGTGCTTGCGATGCCAATGCAGCTGGAGACGATTCTGAATGAGGGTTCCAGTGGTTTTTCGGGGGGACAGCGGCAGCGCTTGACCCTGGCGCGGGCCCTGATTGGTCAGCCGCGGCTGTTGCTGCTCGATGAAGCCACTAGCGCCCTCGACGCCGCCACCCAGGCGGCTGTGGTGCGCACGCTTGAAGCGCTGCCGATTACCCGGATTGTGATTGCGCACAGGCTCTCGACCCTGGTGGCGGCCGATCAGATTGCGGTGATCGACGCCGGTGTTGTGCGCGAGCTGGGCACCTATGGGGAGTTGCTCAAGTGTTCTGAGGGTTATGTGGCTGCCATGGAGCGCTGGCAGGGCTAACCGTTCTGGGACATCCCAAATCCGAGGCAACCTGTTCCATGCAGCCGGTGACTGACTCCGAAACGGATGCCCCGAGGTTTTTAGGTCGACGCTGTTGTTGCTGCGCTGTTGTCCTCTGGCCCATGAACCCTCTCCCGATGGCGATTGTGATTCTCAAAGCACGAGAATTCTCGGCACTGTTGCCATCGCCGCTCGCTCGTCGAGCGGGTTGAAAAGCCGGTGACTGGATTTGAACCTGCGACCTACTGATTACGAATCAGTTGCTCTACCGCTGAGCTACACCGGCGCGGCCCATGACCCTACCATTTTGGCTGCGGCTGGCTGTGGCGGTTGTCCAAGGATCCCAGATCTCTCGATCCCGCCTTGAAGGCGCGCCTGCTGCAAGAAGCGCGCACACCCTGGCGCGGGCTGCGCCGCGGCCTTTGGCTGGCCCTGGGGGCTTCGGCAACGATTGGTCTGGCCACCATGGCCATGCGTTCGGCTGCAGGGGGCGAGGTCGCTTCAGTCGATCTCCTGATCCAACTCGGTGCCTTCGCTCTTTTCGGGGGCCTGCTCTGGTTCGACCGCAACAGGGAGGCTTGAATCCTCAGGCGCGGTCTGAGGTTCCATCTCCGGCTCCGGCGCGGGGTCAGATTCGGGTTCCGGCTCCGGTGAGGCTTCTGCTGCGGCGACGCCTGCAGGTGCAGCGGTCGTGGGTTGTTCCTCCAGGGAGAGCGGGGCCAGCAGCAGCAGCGGCAGGCCGGGGTTGCTGCGCTCGCTGTTCAGCCGTTCTGGCTCCAGTGCCGCTGTGGCGTCCAACTGGGCAGGGCTGCGGCTCAGCAGCCAGACGGACTGCACCAGCTGCTGCCATTGCCAGACCATCACGGCCAGCAGCATCGCCGCCAGCAGCAGGCTGCTGAGGCGGGCGCCGTCCTGCACTGGACTGAAGTTGCTGGCCAGGGCAGCGCGCCCATCGAGCCAGCTCAGCAGGGGCAGCAGTCCTGCAGCCCCCAAGGCAAAGAGCAGGCGAGGCACCAGCTGGGTCTGCAGGGACGCCAGCCGCAGCTGTTGGGCCGTTGGCCGGGGCCATGCGGCTTTGATCAGCAGCAGTGAGCCCAGGTCCGCTGGACGGCGCCACAGCCACACGGCAGGGGCGGCCGCACCCAGCCCCCAGGTGAGCAGCCGCTCCAGCTGGGGCAGGGGACCGGGATCCCCACCCGCCAGCAGGAGCAGCAACAGCAGCAGCTCCAGTGGTAGTGCCCCCAGGCCGACCAGCTGGACCCAGAGCAGGGGTTCGCTGCGGGGGTTCACGGGACGCTCAGGTGCTGAGGGTGCGGCGCTGGGTGACCAGCTTGAAGGCCTCGACCCGATCGCCCTCCTGCCAGGCATTGAAGCGATCGCAGCCGATGCCGCACTCGAAGCCGGTAGCGACCTCTTTGACGTCGTCCTTGTTGCGCCGCAACGAGTCGAGGTCCCCTTCGTGGACCTTCTCCTTGCCGCGCCAGACGCGCACCTTGCAGTTGCGTTGCAACTTGCCGTTGGTGACATAGCAGCCAGCCACGGCGTTGCGGCCAATGGTGAACACGGCACGCACCTCGGCTTCGCCCAGAGACTCCTCGACCAGCTCGGGCTCCAGCAGGCCCTCCATGGCCATCTGAATGTCCTCGAGCAGCTTGTAGATGACGTCGTAGTCACGGACATCCACCCCTGTGGCATCGGCAGCTCGTTTGGCCCCGGGCGCCATCGAGGTGTTGAAGCCGACGATGACAGCGCCGGATGCCGCCGCCAGGTCGACATCGGTCTCGGTGATCTCGCCCGGTGCCGACAGCAGCACCCGCACCTGCACCTCGCCCTGGGGCAGCTGTTCGAGCGATCCGAGGATCGCCTCGACCGAACCCTGAACGTCGGCCTTGAGGATCAGGTTCAGCTCCTTGAGTTCGCCTTCGCTGGCCTGGCCCGACATCGAGGCCAGGGAGACCCGGCGAGAGGCCATCTGCTGGGCCAGGCGCGTGGCCCTGGCTTCGCTGGCGCGGTCGCCCACCACGGCACGGGCCGCTTTTTCATCGGGATAGACCTCGAACTCGTCGCCGGCGGTCGGGACTTCACTGAAGCCCAGGGCTTCGACGGCGTACGAAGGACCGGCCTCCTTGACCCGCTTGCCGGTGTCGTCGACCATGGCGCGCACCTTGCCCAGCACGGGACCGGCGGCCACCACATCGCCGGCACGCAGGGTGCCGTTCTGCACCAGCAGGGTGGCGACAGGACCCTTGGCCTTGTCGAGGTGGGCTTCGATCACGGTGCCTTTGGCCATCCGGTCAGGGTTGGCCTGCAGGTCTTCCACCTCGGAGACCAGCAGGATCATTTCGAGCAACGTGTCGACGTTTTCGCCCTTGATGGCGCTGACCGGCACCATCACCGTGTTGCCACCCCAGTCTTCGGCGACCAGCTCTAGGCCCGACAGCTCCTGCTTGACGCGGTCCGGTGACGCCCCTTCTTTGTCGATCTTGTTGATCGCTACCACGATCGGCACCTCGGCGGCCCGGGCGTGGCTGATGGCCTCAAGGGTCTGGGGCCGCACACCGTCGTCGGCCGCCACCACCAGCACGGCCACGTCGGTAACCTTGGTGCCCCGGGCGCGCATGGCCGTGAAGGCTTCGTGACCTGGGGTGTCGAGGAAGGTGATCTTGCGGGTTTCGCCGGCGTGGGGTACCTCCACCTGGTAAGCACCGATGTGCTGGGTGATGCCCCCGGCTTCGCCAGCGGCCACCCGGGTCTTGCGGATCGCATCGAGCAGGCTCGTCTTGCCATGGTCGACGTGGCCCATCACGGTGACCACGGGGGGGCGCCGGATCAGGTGTGCGAGGTCGCTGGCCTCGATCATCTCGACCGTCTTCTTGGCGGCCTCTTGCACGTCGTCTTCGAGCACCGGCACTCCGAATTCCTCGGAGACGGTCTCGATCGTCGACATGTCGAGGCTCTGGGTGACCGTGGCGATGATCCCCTTGAAGAACAGGCTCTTGATGATCTCGGAGCTCTCGACGCCCAGCTTCTCGGCCAGTTCCTGAACGGTCAGGTTGCCGTCGGGCACCACCAGCATCTCGGGCCGGACCGATTTGGCTTCGCGGGAGGCCCGCAATTCCATGGCACGGCGGCGCTGCCGCTGGCGGGTGGTTTCCTTCTTGCGCTTGCGGACGGCAACCGTCGGTTTGGCGGCTGCGCCTCCACCACTGCGCGGTTTGGCGGGGCGGGCCAGGCTGGCCTGCAGCACCACCGCTTCCTGTTCGCCGGCATAACCGCCGGTTTCGGCGGTGAGCGCATCATCGTTTTCGCCGATGATGTGCACCTTGGTGCGCTGCTTCTGGGGCGAGCGGCTGCGTAGGGCTTCGAGTTTGGCGCTGTCGTCCCAGTCGGGCCGGCGCGGACGTCCGGCGGCGCCGGCCGGTTGGGGCGCTCTGAAGCCCGGTCGGCGGGGTGCGGGTGCTGGCGCGGCGTTGGGCCGAACCAGATCGGGGGTCGTGCTGCCCTCGGGCCGTGTCGGTGGGGCCGCCATTTCGCCCGGGCGGCGTGGCGGTGGCGCGGTGGGTCTGCCAGGCGAGGGCTTTTGCAGTTGCATCAGCTCGCCGGGCGCCACCGGTCGGCGCATGCCGGCCGGCATGCCAGGCCGGGTTGGACCGGGTGGGCGCGTGCCGCTGCCGGCAGGCCCATCGCGCCGGATCGGTTTGCCGACTAGCTCAAGCGGCGGTTGGCCAGGCCGACCTGGCCCCGGGCTCTGTCGGGTCACGCCGGGGGTGCCGCGGCCGGCTCCCTGTTGACCCGGACGGGTCGGGGCTGGAGCCGTCGGGCGGGTCGGCGGCGCTGTCGGGGCGCTCATCGGTTTGCCCACCAACTGGGGACGTCCAGGCGCAGGACGTCCCGGTTGCTCGGGTTTGCGTGGCGGTGGCGCGCCAGGGGCGCTGGGGCGTGCCGGCTTGCTGGCGATCACAACCGGCTTGCTCGGTTGGGCCGGCCGGCTTGGTTGCTGCGGACGCCCAGGGCTCTGGGGACGGCTCGGCGCGCTGGCCGTGGCGGGTGCGCTGGCTGTTGTGGGTGCGCCAGGACGTGCCGGGGCGGGTTTGCCGGCAGCTGGCGGCGTCAGGGGCCGGCTGGGTGCTGCCGGTTTGCTGACGATCTGGGGCTTGGTCGCCGCAGGCCGGGCCGGTGCGGGCTTGCTGATCGCCTGGGGGGGTTGGGGTGCAGCCGCCACGGGCCTGGCCGGGGGCGCGACCGGCGCGGCTGGTCGGGCGGGAGCTGCAGCCGGTTTGGCCACCGGCGCTGCCGCAGCAGCGGGCCTAGCCGGCGCTGCCGGAGCGGCTGGCGGGGCTGATGGAGCGGCAGCCGCTCCGGGGGCGGCCTTTTTCACCGACAGGATCGCCTTGGCCGGGGCCGCGGCTGGAGGGGTTGCGGGCTTTGAACCACCCCCGCCGCCATTGGCGGTGATGAGGTTGCGGATGCGCAGTGCCTCGTCGTCGCTGATGGAGCTGCTGTGGCTCTTGGCGGCAACCCCGAGTTTTTCGGCAGCGTCGAGCACGTCCTTGTTGTCCAGGCCCAGGTCCCGGGACAACTCATAAATTCTCACTTTGCCGCTGCTGGTCATTCAGGTCTCCGAAGGGCGGGGCCTGGGGCCTCGCGATGGGGCCCTGGGGCTTACCGGGCCGCACGTGCTCTGCGGCCAATGTTCATCTTGCCTCAGAGCTGGCTGAGGCGGTGCCGGTCAACCGGCTTTCGAGGCTTTCAAGGATGGAATCTGCAATCTGGACCCGCAGGGACCGTTGCAACCGCTTGCGGCGACGGGCGTCCTCCAGGCAGGTGGCGTCTGCGCACACATACGCCGATCTGCCCTGGCCCCGATCCAGTTGGATGCCGCCTCCATCGGCGAGGCGCACCACCCGCCAGAGCTGATCGCGATCGATCAGCTGCCGGCAGGAGACGCAGCGCCGCAACACCGGGCGCGCCGTCACCGCTCCCCGACCTCGGCGTCGCCCGCGATCTCGCCGCCGTCGTCGCTGGCGGCAGGCTCAGCTTCCTGCTCCTGCTCCTGCTCGTCGCCATACGCGTCTTCGTCTTCCGGTAGCGGATAGAGCTCGCGCAGGCGGGCATCCTCTTCAGCTCGGGCGGCCTGCTCGGCCGCCAGGCGGGCTTCGGCTTCGGCCTGGAGGGCCTCCTCTTCACGGCGCTGTTCGATCAGGCCGGAAACCACGGCATCTTCAGCGGACTGGTCGTACTCGCTGGCGTTCTTGATGTCGATCTTCCATCCGGTCAGCCGGGCGGCCAGGCGCACGTTCTGACCTTCGCGGCCGATCGCCAGGCTGAGCTGATCGGGTGGCACCAGCACATGGGCGTGTTGCCCTTCGGGGTCCACCAGGCGCACCATCTCGACCCTGGCCGGGCTCAGCGAGTTGGCGATGTACTGGCCGGGATCCTGGGACCAGCGGATGACGTCGATTTTTTCGCCGCGCAGCTCGTTGACCACCTGCTGGATGCGGGAGCCGCGGGCGCCGATGCAGGCGCCGACCGGATCCACCTCGCGCTCGACGCTGTCGACAGCCACCTTGGTGCGCGGGCCCACCGAACGGCTGGGTGGGTTGGCCTCGCGGGCCACGGCCACGATCCGCACCGAACCCTCCTGAATCTCGGGAACTTCGTTCTCGAACAGGTAGACCACCAGTCCCGCATTGGCCCGGCTGACAAACAGCTGGGGACCACGACGGGGCACTTCGCTGACCTCCTTGAGGAACACCTTGAAGGTCGCGTTGGCGCGGTAGTTGTCGTTGGGCAGCTGGTCACGCCGGGGCAGCTCAGCCTCGACTTCAGGCCGGCCCAAGCCGCTGCTGACGGCCATGATCACGCTCTGGCGCTCGAAGCGGATCACCCGGGCGGTCAGCACGGGGTCCTCGAGGTCTGCGAATTCTTCTTGAATCATGCGGCGCTGCTGGTCACGCAGCTTCTGGGCCAGCACCTGTTTGGTGGTGGCAGCGGCCATGCGGCCGAAATCATCCTTTTCCGGGGTGACATCCAGCACCACGGTGTCACCGATCTGGGCGTCTTCAGCGACCTGGCGCACCTCGTCGATGGCGATCTGATGGTCGTCGCTCTCGACCTCTTCAACGATGATCTTGCTGGCTAGAACCCGGTATCCCTCTTCGTCGAGATCCAGACCCACGTCAAAGTTCGAAAAGTAATCCTCATCGAACGGGTCTTCGCTGATCCCCAGATAGAGGGTGCGGCGGTAGCGCTCGTAGCCCTTGAGCAGGGCTTCGCGCAGAGCGGCTTCGACGACCTGCGGGGGCAGTTTCTTCTCGTCGCTGATGTCCTCGATCAGGTTGTTCAGACCGGGCAGTAGGACCAGTGCCATGGCGGGGTTGATTCAGTTTTGAGGTGATTCAGTTGTCGGAGCTTGGTGTGATCAGGTTGACGCTGATCACGTCGCAACGGTTGATGCGTTTGGGCCGGCCGCGCAGATTGAGATGCACGGCGACCTCATCACGCTCTAGCAGAAGCCCTTCGCTTCGCTGCTCAACGCCTTTGGCATCGCGATGCAGCACGGCCACCGGAAAACCGCGGAAGCTGCGGAAGTCCCGATCGCTGTGCAGCACCTCACCGATGCCTGGGCTGCTGATCTCCAGAACATACGCGCCCGTCAGCAGTCCGGAGGCTTCGATCGCGTCGCCCAGGGGGGCGCTCAGAGCGGCACAGTCATCCAGCGAGACATCGCTGCCGTCGGCCCGTTGCACCATCACCTGCAGGGTCATCGGCAGGCGATGGCTCAACAGGTGCAGACCGACCACGCGAAAACCTGAAGCGGTGGCCGCTGCAGCGGCGAGCTGTTCGAGCTCGGGCAGGGGTGAGGCTGTCGTCATGCCGGTTGGCCCGGGCCCGCACCGGGGGCGGGCGGCAGGTCGATGATCGGCGCTTCGGCGAAGTAATCGGAGGCCTGCACCGTCCCGCGTTGGCTGGGGTCCTGGTTGAGGCACTGCCGCTGCTGCTCGTCGCTGCGCAGGTACTGGCAGACGCGGGCCCAGAGTTTGGCCCGGCTGCCCGGACCGCCATGGCTGAAATACACCAGGTCCTGGCCGCCGGCCATGCCCTGAATCTCCACCTGGCACAGGCTGCAGCGTTGACGGCTGCCGGGGGGAATCGAGGCCA
>JBJOHB010000155.1:0-2979 GCA_046047915.1 Cyanobacteriota bacterium | reverse complement strand
AGCGGTGTGAGGTTGCCCTCTGCGTCGCGGTTGTACTGCATGAACACCAGGTTGTAGAACTCGATGAAACGGCTGTCGTCCTCGAGATCGATGCCGTCGTCGCCAAGCTCGGGCTTGAAGTCGTAATAGATCTCCGAGCAGGGGCCGCAGGGACCGGTGGGGCCTGACGCCCAGAAGTTGTCGGCCTCATCCATGCGAATGATGCGCTTGGGGTTGACCCCCACGACATCGCGCCAGATCACTTCAGCCTCGTCGTCTTCCCGGAAGACGCTGACCACCAGGTTGTTGGGCGAGAGGCCGAACACGCCGGTGCTCAGCTCCCAGGCCCACTGGATCGCCTGCTCCTTGAAGTAATCACCAAAGGAGAAGTTGCCGAGCATCTCGAAGAACGTGTGGTGCCGAGCGGTGCGGCCCACGTTCTCGATGTCGTTGGTGCGAATGCACTTCTGGGAGCTGGTGGCCCGCGGCGCCGGCCGCTGCTGCTGGCCCAGGAACACCGGCTTGAACGGCAGCATGCCGGCGATGGTCAGCAGCACCGTGGGGTCGTCGGGCACCAGCGAGGCGCTGGCCATGGGCGTGTGACCGCGCTGCTCGTAAAAACTGAGGAACGACTGACGGATCTCGGCGCCGGTGCGGGGGGTGGCGGCCATGACAGAGCGACAACATCCTCAACCAGGCATGATCGCCCAGCGCCTGGCCCGCTCAGGCGATCATGATCGCGCCGATCCGCTGCGTTGTGGTGCCGTTCAGCCCGGATGCCGGCCAATCCCGTGCCCGCCTGCGTCTCCAGTCGCTGAGCTGGGCGCTGGCGGCGGCCGTGATGGCCGCTGGTGTCGCCCTGTTGCTGACCCTCACCACGGCCAAGGCCACCTGGCTGGAGCCAGCGCTGCGCAGCGGGGGTTGCGGCTTCTTTTACGGATTGCTCGCCTTTCACCTGCAACGGGTCGACCCTGACGATGGCCATCTGCAGGCCGGTCTGGTGGGGGCTGTCTGCGGCATTTGCAGCCTGATCAGCCCATTGCAGGTGACAGGGGGCCTGTCAACAGCGATGATGGAAGTACTTCGCGGGTGGCTGCCGCTCTGGCTCCCCCTGGTTGGCAGTGCCCTGCTGCTCCGCGGAGTGCACCGCCTGCTGCCTGCCCTTCGGCCTTGACTGAGGCCGAACCCATTGGTTCATGAGCCTGCTGCATGCCACCTGGCTGTTTCCGCCCGAAGGCTCGGGTGGTCGCCTGCTGCTGTGGGCCGACACCTGGCGCGTGGCCGAGCCGGTCAGCCCCGGCCGCGAGGTGGCCGAACACCCGTTCAGCCTGGGTGTGGACGATCTGGCCGAATGGCTCGATGACAACGACCTGTGGTCCGAAGCGCTGCGACCCGCAGCCGGAACCCTGACCCTGCCCAGCCGCAGCCAGGCCGCCAAAGGCAAAAAAGCCAGCTCAGCAGCGCCCTGGAGCGGGCTGCCGTTGCAGGCGGGCCAGCCCCTGCCCAAGACGGTCGACTGGTGGCCCTGGCGGGTCGAGGGCCTGGCGCTCAAGCCCGCCGCCGCGGCCGAATGGCTGAGCCGCCTGCCCCTGTCAGGCGGCAACCCCGAACTGGCCGACGACCTGCGCTGGTGGAGCCACCTGCAACGCTGGACCTTGAGCCTGATCGCCCGCGGCCGCTACCTGCCCCTGGTGGAGGAGGGCCGCGCCCGCTGGCTGCCGCTGCTCAACCGCGAAGACGACCGCCACCGGCTCGAGGACTTCGCCATTCGCCTGCCCCAGGTCGCCACCTGCGCCACCGCCGAGGGCAGCGAGGCCGAACTAGCCCAGGCCTGCCGGCGCCCCGGCAGCGGCCGTCTGCGGGTGGCCGGCTTTCTGGAGACCCTGCTCGACGGCCAGCTGCGGGCTGGCTTCAAGCCCGACAGCGAGGGGCTCGACCCGTTGCTGCAGGCTTGGCAGCAGGGCCTGGGCACAGGCGATGGCCGGCTCAGGCTCGACGAGGAGGGAACCGAGCGCCTCGAGGTGGCCACCCAGCACTGGCGCGAAGCAGTGGCCGGCCGGGTGGCCCCGGCCCGCACCTGCCTGGAGCTGGCCACCCCCGAGGACGGTGACGAGCTCTGGAGCCTGAGCTTCGCCCTGCAGGCCGAGGCCGATCCCAGCCTGAGGCTGCCGGCTGCCGAGGTCTGGGCCCTGGGTGACCGCGACATCTACCTGGGCGAAATCGCTGTGCCCCAGCCGAGCCAGCTGCTGCTCGAGGGCCTGGGTCGGGCCTTGACCGTGTTTGAACCGATCGAGCGGGGGCTCGATTCGGCCACCCCCGAACGCATGCAGCTGACCCCGGCCGAAGCCTTTGTGCTGGTGCGCACCGCCGCCAACCAGCTGCGCGATGTCGGCGTCGGCGTGCTACTACCCCCCAGCCTGTCGGGGGGTCTGGCCAGCCGGCTGGGCCTGGCGATCACGGCCGAACTGCCGCCCAAATCCCGGGGCTTCACCCTGGGCGAGAGTCTCGACTGGCACTGGGAGCTGATGATCGGCGGCGTCACCCTGACGCTCAAGGACCTCGAGCGGCTGCAGGCCAAACGCAGCCCCCTGGTGCAGCACAAGGGCGCCTGGATCGAGCTGCGGCCCAGCGACCTGCGCAACGCCGAACGGTTCTGCGCGGCCGATCCGGGCCTCAGCCTCGACGACGCCCTGCGGCTGACCGCCAACGAGGGCGAGACGCTGATGCGCCTGCCCGTGCACCGCTTCGAGGCGGGCCCCCGCCTGCAGGCGGTGCTCGAGCAGTACCACCAGCAGAAGGCCCCGGACCCGCTGCCGGCGCCCGAGGGGTTTGCCGGCCAGCTGCGCCCGTACCAGGAGCGAGGCCTGGGTTGGCTGGCGTTTCTGCACCGCTTTGACCAGGGCGCCTGCCTGGCCGACGACATGGGCCTGGGCAAGACGATCCAGCTGCTGGCCTTTTTGCAGCACCTCAAGGCCGAGAGCGAGCTCAAGCGCCCGGTGC
>JBJOHB010000154.1:0-16679 GCA_046047915.1 Cyanobacteriota bacterium | reverse complement strand
GAGCGGTGGTCCTGGGTGATCCCCAGGCGCAGGCCGGTTGGATGGATCTTGTGTCCCATCAGTCGGTGTCCTCGGGGATCAGGTGGAAGGAGCCACAGCAATGCTGATGTGGCAGGTCTGTTTCTTGATCGCGTAGGCCCGGCCCTGGGCCCGGGGCCTGAACCGCTTCATCGAAGGGCCCATGTCGGCCCAGGCCTGGCTGATCACCAGAGAGCCCGGGTCCATGCCGAGGTTGTGTTCGGCATTGGCGACGGCGCTGCGCAGCACCTTGGTGATCGGCCCGGTCGAGCGGTAGGGCATGAATTCGAGCATGATCAGCGCCTCGCGATAACTGCGGCCGCGGATCTGGTCGAGAACACGGCGCACCTTGGAGGCTGAACCGCGAATGAAGCGGCCGTGCGCGAGGGCCTGGTTGGTAGAGCTGTTGGCCATTGCTTCAGCGTCCTCCTTTCTTGTCCTTGATGTGGCCCTTGAAGGTGCGAGTGGGCGCAAACTCGCCCAGCTTGTGACCCACCATCTGTTCGGTCACGTACACAGGCACGTGGCTCTTGCCGTTGTGGACGGCGATGGTGTGGCCGATCATCATCGGCAGGATGGTCGAGGCCCGCGACCAGGTCTTGATCACCGACTTGTCGTCGGCGGCGTTTTGCTTTTCAACCTTGCGAAGCAGGCTGTCAGCGACGAAGGGGCCTTTTTTAAGTGAACGTCCCATGGCGGTTCAGGCGGTGAGCAAAGCGGTGTGGTTCATCAGGAATCGCGTCCGCCACGGCTCCGCTTGGAGGTGCGGCGACGTTTCCGCAGCACAAACCGATTGCTGGGCTTGTTCCGCTTGCGGGTCTTGAGGCCCAGGGCCGGTTTGCCCCAGGGGGTGACAGGGCCACTGCGGCCGATCGGCGCGCGACCCTCGCCACCACCGTGGGGGTGATCGCAGGGGTTCATCACTGAACCGCGCACCTCGGGACGGCGGCCGAGCCAACGCTTGCGTCCGGCTTTGCCAAGGCTGGTGTTGCGCACCTCGCTGTTGCCAACCTCACCGAGGGTGGCGTAGCACTCGCGGCGCACCAGGCGCACCTCGGTGGAAGGCAGCTTGAGGGCGACGTAATCGCCTTCCTTGGCCATGACCTGGGCGCTGGCGCCGGCGGTGCGCACCATCTGGCCGCCACGACCGGCGTAGAGCTCGACGTTGTGGACGTTGGAGCCCAGAGGAATGGCGTGCAGAGGCAGGGCGTTGCCGGTCTCGATCGGCGAATCGGGGCCTGACACGACCTGCTGGCCGATTTCGATCCCAGCCGGAGCCAGGATGTAGCGCTTCTCGCCATCGGCATAGAAGAGCAGTGCCAGGCGGGCGTTGCGATGCGGGTCGTAGTGGATCGCGGCCACCTTGGCGACGACACCGTGCTTGTCGCGGCGGAAGTCGACGATGCGGTAGAGCCGCTTATGACCGCCACCGCGGTGGCGGCAGGTGATCACACCGCGGTTGTTGCGGCCCTTGCGACGGTGTTTGGCGACCACCAGTCCCCGTTCGCGACCGCGTCCAGTGACTTCGGAGAAGTCACTGGCGACACGGGTGCGGGTGCCGGGGGTGATGGGACGGTAATTGCGGATTGCCATGTCGTTTCAGACCCCTCAGGACTCAGGGAACAGCTGGATGGCGCTGCCCTCGGCCAGGCGCACCACAGCTTTCTTGATCTGGGCGCGCTTGCCGGCGAAGCGTCCGACCCGCCGACTGCGGCGTGGCGGATTCATGGTGCTGACGCCGACCACCTTGACATCGAACATCGCTTCGACCGCAGCCTTGATGTCGGGCTTGGCGGCGCGGTGGTCGACCTCAAAGGTGTATTGGTTCAGTTCGAGGGCACGGGTGGCCTTCTCGGTGATCAGGGGTTTGCGGATCACATCCGCCAACCTCCCTGCGAAACGTTCAGCCATCGCCGTAGACCTCCTGAATCTTTGCAAGTGCTTCCTCGCTCAGCACGAGCTTGCGCGCATTGAGCAGATCGAAGACATTGAGCTGATCGGCGGCGATCAGCTTGACGGCCTGGAGGTTGCGCACCGACAGGCGCACCGCCTCTGAGGCGTTGTCAAGGATCACCAGCACCTTGACGCCGGCTTCGATTCCGAAGCGACCCAGGGCTGCGGTGATCTCCTTGGTTTTCGGAGCTTTGAGATCAGCGCCGAAATCCTTCACCACGACGATGTCGTCGATGCGGCTCATCAGGGCCGTGCGCAGCGCCAGGCGACGCTCCTTGCGGTTCATCGCCAGGTTGTAGCTGCGAGGCTTGGGTCCGAAGACCACACCACCACCGGGACGCAGTGGGGTGCGGATCGAACCCTGTCGAGCCCGACCGGTGCCCTTCTGCTTGTAAGGCTTGCGCCCACCACCGGCCACCTCGGCGCGGGTGAGGGTGCTGGCGGTGCCCTGACGGGCGTGGGCCAGTTGGCGCACGACGGCGCGGTGCACCAGGTCGTTTGCCGATGTTTCCTTGGCGACTTTGAGGTCGAGGGTGGCCTTGCCGGCCTCTTTACCCTGCCAGTCGCGAATCACACAGTCAGCCATGTTCTGTTCTCTCCTCAGCTACCGGATTTGTCGCCAACCCGCTTGGCCGGGCGGATGTTGAGCAGGGCGCCGGGCTTGCCGGGCACAGAACCCTTCACCACCAGCAGGTTGCGTTCGACATCCACCTTGAGCACCGTCAACGCACGGGTCGTGGTCTGTTTGCCGCCGTAGCGACCGGCCATGCGCTTGCCGGGGTAGACGCGACCGGGGGTGGTGCCGGCACCGGTCGAACCGGGTTCGCGGTGATTTTTGGAACCGTGGGTCATCGGACCGCGGCTGAAGCCATGACGCTTCTGGTAGCCGGCAAATCCCCGACCCATGGTGTCGCCGCTGACGTCGACCTTTTGACCAGGTTCGAAGGACGACACGGTGACATCGCTGCCGAGCTCCAGGCCATCGACGCTGTCGACGCGGTATTCCTTGAGGTGGCGAAGCACCTCAGCGCCTGACTTGGCGAGGTGGCCCTTGGCCGGCTTGTTGACGAGCTTGTCGCGAATGTCGCCAAAACCGAGCTGCACGGCGTTGTAGCCGTCGGTGCTGGTGGTCTTGAGTTGGGTGATGCGGCAGGGGCCAGCCTCGATCAACGTGACCGGGATGGATCTGCCTTCTTCATCGAAGAACTGGGACATGCCCAGCTTCTTCCCGAGGATGCCGATAGACATAAGACGGTGAACGACGCCAGCTGAACAGGCGGTCATCTGTGGATGACCGAAGTGCTGATCCGATTCCGTACCTGTGGTCTTGCGTGGCCGGAGGCCTGCACCGTTGGACTGTTGGTCGCAGTTGAGCGCGGAGACTCGACCGTGATGAGGCAATGCCAAGGGGCTAGCAAGACCGATCAGAACGGGTCCGATCAGCGCGGCTGAGACTTGTCTGAACCGGGTCTGCGCGGCCATGAACCCAGGGTTCAAGCAGTGCGGAGGCGTTCAGATAGTTTCCCGACGGTTTCGAATCACCCGAAGGTGCTGAAACCGTGCTGGCCGTGGACGGCCACCACCATTGGTGACCGTGTGCAGTGTTCCGGAGGCCCGGCTAGCGGACGGGCACAGATTCACAGCACAGCCAACGAGAATACAACACGGCATGGCGTCCTTTGACCTGAGCCGACGCGTCGCGTTCGATTGCGGCTGACCGAGCTAGGCCGCCAGCTGCCAGACTGCGTCACAGCACAGCGTTAGCCGGCAATGCCCCTGCTGCTCTCAGGTCGTGGATTCAGGCAGGACCTGGAGCGCGCTGGAGCCCTAGCTTTTTATGCGCCCCTCGAGGGCGGTGCCGAGACGCGCCTGCTGCGACGGCTCAGGGCTGCCGGGTACCGGGCCCAGATCAGCTCGGCACGGGGACTGGGCGACCCGGAGGCCTATTTGATGGAACTGCACGGGGTGCGACCTCCCCATCTTGGCCATCAGAGCGTTGGCCGTGGAGCTGCCCTTGGCGAGGTGCAGCGGGTCATGCCCCAACTCGGAGCGCTGCTTGATGGTGATGCACCCGTTGTCCTCTGGCTTCTTGAGGGGCAGGTTCTCTCCAACGCAGAGCTGGCTTCGCTGGTGTCGTTGACCCGACGCGAGCCCCGGTTGCGCTTGGTGGTCGAGATGGGCGGTGCCCGGGCTCTGCGCTGGCGCCCGCTCGAGCAGCTTGTCGCCGCCTGAGCAGGCCCTGGCCGAGGGCCGCTGGGTCAAGTTGATCTGCGGGGCCAGCAATCAGGATCTCGCCGCGATCGAAGATCTGGTTGGGCTGTACACCCTGGCGGGTGTCCACTGCATCGATGCTGCTGCCGATTCCGGGGTGGTGGCGGCGGTGCGGCGTGGCATGGCGTGGGCCGCCGAGCATGGCAGTGCAACCCCCTGGTTGATGGTCAGCCTCAGCGACGGGCCTGATCCCCACTTTCGCAAGGCCTGGTTCGATCCAGGCCGCTGTCCTGCCGACTGCAGGCGCCCCTGTGAGCAGGCCTGTCCGGCGTTGGCCATCGGCGTGACGGCGACCGGGGCTCCAGGCGTGCTGTCGGACCGTTGCTACGGCTGTGGGCGGTGCCTGCCGGCGTGTCCACTTGGGTTGATCGAAGAGCGCTCCCAGGTGTTGGCCGCCGAGGCTGTTCCAGCCCTGTTGGCGGCCCTGCGTCCCGATGCCGTCGAATTGCATTGTCAGGCTGGCCGGGTCCGCGCGTTCGCCGATCGGCTTGCCCAGTTGGCTGCCAGTGGCGTTCCGCTGCAGCGTGTGGCTGTCAGCATGGGGGCTGAGACCGGTGGCGCCCAAGCCCTGGCCGATCAGCTGTGGCAGCGGTTTGTCCACTTGCGATCGGCGGGGTTTCGCCTTCTGTGGCAGCTCGACGGCCGGCCCATGAGCGGTGATCTGGGCCGTGTGGCCGCACGGGTGGCTGTCGGCTTGCTGGCGCAGGTCAGGACGCTGGCCCCCCCGGGGCCCCTGCAGCTGGCCGGCGGCACCAATGCGCACACCCTGTCGCTGTTGGAGCCTGGGGCCCAGGTGGCTGGGGTGGCTTTTGGCGGCGAGGCCAGGCGGCGCCTGCAACCGTGGCTGCAGGCCGCCCACGCCCAGGGGCTGCGGCTGCTGGACTGCCCAGCGCTGTGGCCCACGGCGCTGGAGCATGCCCGGGCCCTGGTGCACCCTTGGCTGCGGCGTTCAGGCGCTGGGGGCTGTTGACGAAGGACCGGGCGCTGTGGGTAACTATCTGTACGCCGGCAGAGCTGGCGATCAGTGGGCCGTCGCCAAGCGGTAAGGCATCGGGTTTTGGTCCCGACATTCCTAGGTTCGAATCCTAGCGGCCCAGTTTTGGACACTCCTCTTCTCGTTTTCGACTTCGACGGTGTGCTGGTGGATGGCATGCCCGAGTACTGGTGGGCTGCTCGTGCGGCTGTGTTGGAGCTGGACCCATCCCTCGATCTGCCTGACCATGCGCCTGAGGGCTTTGGTCGGCTGCGCCCCCTGATTCACAAGGGTTGGGAGATGGTGCTTGTGGCGGCAGAGCTGGTCCGTCCAGGCTTTGATCTGCCGGCTTGGCTGTCCGACTACGACCAGGCGTTAACGCAGGCCCTGGCGGCTCGGGGCTGGAGTCCACCGCGGTTGCAGCAGGTGCTCGAAACCGTGCGCGCCGAGGGCATCGTCCGCGACCGCAGCGGCTGGCTGGCTCGCCATCGCTTTTTTCCTGGCGTGGTCGAGCGCCTGCAGGCGCTCGACGGTGAGGCCAGCGGTTGGATGGTGCTGACCACCAAGGGTGCCGCCTTTGCCCGGGAGCTGCTGCAGGCGGCCGGGTTAGAGCCGCTGGCGCTGTTTGGCCACGAAGCCGGCAGCAAGCCCGCTGTGCTGGCGCGGCTGGTGCTGCAGCACCAGGCCCCGATCTGGTTTGTCGAAGACCGTCGCGCCACGCTCGAGGCGGTCCGAGCCCAGCCCGAGCTTGATCCGGTGCGTTGTTTTCTGGTGTCCTGGGGTTACCTCGGCCCGTCGGACTCCCTGGATCTGCCGGAGCGGATCACGCTGCTGAGCGCCGACGCCTTTGCCGGACCCTTGGCAGGCTGGCGCTGAACGCTAGAGTACGCTTGTACTGTGTGGTTTCGGGCGCCGCTTGAAACGCTGGCTGGTTTTGGTGGCACTTCCCTTCTGCTGGTCGCAGGATGACGCTGCGGCCTTCCCCTTCGCTGTTTCCATCCATGCCTGCTGATTCGAAGGCCGCTTCGGACGCGTTGGCGAGCACTGCCGCTCCGTCCTCTGCTGCTCCGTCCTCTGACGCTGCATCGCCAGCTGTTCCGCCACCGGTTTCACCCCCGCCCCCGGCCTTGGCCTCGGGCCCTGTGGCTCCCTCCCGGTCCACCACCCGCTCCACCTCTCACACCGCCGCTGCCTCCGTGCCTGCTTCCCCGTCCTCTGCCCAGGGTTCCGCCGCCGCCACCGAGCGGGACAAGGCGCTGGGTCTGGTGCTTAACCAGATCGAGCGCAATTTTGGCAAGGGCTCGATCATGCGCCTCGGGGATGCCTCGCGCATGCGGGTCGAGACCATCTCCACCGGTGCCCTGACCCTCGATCTGGCCCTGGGTGGGGGCTACCCCAAGGGTCGGGTGGTGGAGGTTTACGGGCCTGAGAGTTCCGGTAAGACCACGCTGACACTGCATGCCATCGCCGAGGTGCAGCGCCGTGGCGGTGTGGCCGCTTTCGTTGATGCCGAGCATGCTCTCGATCCGGTGTATGCCGCCGCCCTGGGCGTCGACATCGAGAATCTGCTCGTCTCCCAGCCGGACACCGGCGAAATGGCGCTGGAGATTGTCGATCAGCTGGTGCGTTCTGCAGCGGTCGACATCGTTGTGGTCGACTCGGTGGCAGCCCTGACCCCCCGCGCTGAGATCGAGGGCGAGATGGGCGATCTGGCCGTGGGTAGCCAGGCCAGGCTGATGAGCCAGGCCATGCGCAAGATCACTGGCAACATCGGCAAATCGGGTTGCACGGTGATCTTCCTCAACCAGTTGCGCCAGAAGATCGGTGTCACCTACGGCAACCCTGAAACCACCACGGGTGGCAACGCGCTCAAGTTCTATGCCTCGGTGCGCTTGGACATCCGGCGGATCCAGACCCTGAAGCGTGGGACCGAGGAATACGGCATCCGCGCCAAGGTGAAGGTGGCCAAGAACAAGGTGGCTCCCCCATTCCGCATTGCCGAATTCGACATCCTGTTTGGCCGCGGCATCAGCACCCTGGGTTGCCTGCTGGACCTCGCTGAGGAAACCGGCGTGGTCTGCCGCAAAGGCGCCTGGTACAGCTATGACGGCGACAACATCGGCCAGGGCCGGGACAACACAATCGTCTGGCTGGAGCAGAATCCCGAGCCGTGCGAGCGGATCGAGCAGCTCACCCGTCAAAAGCTGACCGAGGGCTCTGAAGTGACAGCGAATTCGATGAAGCCGTTGGCGGCGGCCGCCAAAGCCGCGGCGGCATCTGCCCAGGATGAGCTCCCTCAGGCCAGCTGAGGGGCTCTGGGCCTGAAGTCAGCGTCAGCGCAGAGACTTGAGGGTTTCTGCGCTGGCCTTGGTCGCAACGGGCTTGTGGAAGCGTTCAGCGATGCGCTGCAATTCCTGAATCGCTTCTGCACCCTCGAGCTTGACGAGCTCGTGGCCATCGCGGGATTCAACCCAGCTGATGCCGAAATCGGACACCAGGAACCGCACGATGTGGTTGTCCGATGCGGTGGCCGACAAATTGGCCACGAAGGAGGCGCCGTGACCATCACGACCGTCGCCGCACACATAGCAGGAGGCCGTGTGGCCCGCAGCTTGGAGGCTGCTGGAAAGGGCCTGCAGGCTCAGCACCAAATCTTCGACAACTGAGCGGTACTGCTCAGCCAGACGACCAAACATTGAGCCTCCCCAGGGTGCTCTTGCACCTTAAGGCTTTCTTTCGATTTGTGCGAATGGCCGCGCCCGCGGCTCGGTCTCAGCCGTCGGCCAGGGTCCACCAGCCGGCCGCCGGGCCGATGAAGCGGACGGTGACCCAGAACAGCACCAAGCCGCCGATGCCGATCCAGGCGCCGCGGGTGGTCCAGCTGACAAAACGGTTGGTCTGGCTGCGATCCAGTGACCACCAGGGTTTGTCAGTGCTGGTCTGGGCGTTGCTGCGCGGCTTGGGGGCGCGCGGTGGCAGTCCCTGGGCGCTGCGGCGTCGGGCTTCCCCCATGGCGACAGGTGCTCGGCTGGTTCGCAGGTTAGGTCGGAAGCAGGCGAGTCAGGCTGACCCAGGGTTCGAGGGACTGCAGCACCCGCTGCCCCCAGCTGCGGCTGCGCAGGCGGCCGTCGAGAATCGCCAGCCGCCCGCCGGGGGTTCTGCGCAGCGGAGCCACCCCCAGTTGCAGGCGCAGTAGCGCATCGGGCAGCAGCAGCTCCCGGAACCAGTCTCGGCCCTGGCTGCGCAGCGCGCTCACCCGTGCGGCGGTCAGGGGATCCTCGAGGCTGGCGATCGGCAGCAGCGCCACCACCACCTGAGAGGGCACGGGCAGCTGCTCCTGATGGCGCAACCACCAGCTCCAGCTGGCACACACCACACCATGGCCCTCGGGGCTGGTGCATTCGTGCACCACCCTGGAGCCAAAGTCGGCCGCCAGCCCGCTGGTCAGCTGCAGGCGCAGCTGGGCATCGTCGACCAGCACCAGGGTCAGGCGGTCCTGTCCCAGGACCAGGCGCCGGCTCTGCTCCAGCAGATGGTCGCCATACACCGGGCTGTTGGGCAGCGGCTGGCGCAGGGGGGCGTACAGCGGCAGGGGGTCGGCCAGCGGCAGATCCCCGAGCACCACATCCACCTGTGGCCTGAGGCCAAGGGACAGGGCGGGTGCCGTCAACCCATCGCCAGCGCGCGCCTCATTGAGCTGGCCGATGACGACGGCACCGCGGTCGTGCAGCAGGCCGGAGAGGGCGCCCAAGGGCTCCAGTGGTTGGCGCAACAGGGTCCACTGCAGCAACTCTGGATCGAGCCGGGCCCAGCTGGTCCAGGTGCTGCCACCGGTCTGCAGCCAGGCCGGCCAGGGGCCGGGCAGGGGGCCCAGCAGGCCCAGCAGCTGGCGCAGCGCAGCCTCGTCCTCAGCGCGCAGGGCCACCAGTCCTTGGGGATGGCGCGGGGCTTCCAATATGCGGCGGTTGAGCCGCTCATGCAGTCCCAGCAGGGGGTGCTCGGCCCGGGGCAGGGCGCGCCGCAGCTGGTCCCAGTGGTGTGGGGCGATGGCCACGGCCAGAGCCTCGCCCAGCAGCCGATCCAGCTGTTCGGCCTCGGGCAGGATCAACTGACGGTCCCCCAAGTGCTGCTCCCGCCAGGCGGTCACCAGTTCGCGGTGGCTGAGCAGCCACACCACCCCAGGTGGGGGTGGCAACGGGCCTTCAGCACAGGGCAGGGGCAGCCCGGCCCGGGCCAGCCGGGGCAGTTCGACCTGCAGCAGCCGTTGGCGCAGGTTGTCGCTCAGCACCAGGGCGAGGCTGCTGTCGCTCAGGGCCAGGGGCACCAGCAGGCTGATCCACCAGCTGGGGCTGCTGCCAATCGCCAGGCGGATCAGGCTGTGGTCCCGCCGTCTGAGGCTGCGCGCCACCAGTCTGCTGAGGCTCAGATGGTGGGGCCAGCCATCGCCCCCCTCCTGCTGCAGCAGGGCCTTGAGCTGCTGGTGGGCGCGCGCTTCCAACATCGGCGAATCGTAGGAAGCTGGGGTCTGCACGTTGTTCAGCCCGAACCCTGATGGTTGCTGCGTCGATGCCGATGCCCTGGCGGCAGCTGCCCGTCGGCGTGGTCGGGCTTGGTCTGATCGGTGGCTCGATCGCCCTCGATCTGCGTCAGCGGGGGCTGGTGGTGCATGGCCTGGTCCACCGCGGTGCCACCGCCGAGCGGGCCCGTCAGCGGGATCTGGTCGACCGGGTCAGCACCGATCCGGCCGTGCTGCGGGGTTGCGGGCTGGTGGTGCTGGCCCTGCCGCTCGACCGGCTGCTGGACCCCGACCCCGCGCTGCTGGCGGCGCTGCCGTCGCAGGCGGTTGTCACCGATGTCGGCTCGGTCAAGCAGCCCGTGCTCGACCGCTGGCAGGGGCTGCACCCCCGGTTCGTGCCCAGCCATCCGATGGCCGGGACGGCCCAGGCCGGCGTCGAGGCGGGCCAGGCCGGCCTGTTCAGCGGTCGCCCCTGGGTGGCCACCCCCGCGGCGGGCACCGACGCGGCGGCGCTGGCCAGCGTGCAGGATCTGGCCACCTTGCTGGGGGCACGCTGGCTGTGCTGCCCCGCCGCCGCCCACGACCAGGCGGTGGCGCTGATTTCCCACCTGCCCGTGCTGGTCTCGGCCGCCCTGCTGCAGGCCGCCGACCGCTCGGCCGCAGCCGGTGGCGACGCGCTCAGTGCGCTGGTGCGGTCACTGGCGTCCTCGGGGTTTGCCGACACCACCCGGGTCGGGGGCGGCAATCCCGAATTGGGCACGCTGATGGCGCGCACCAACCGCACCGCCCTGCTGCAGGCCCTGCAGGGCTACCAGCACAGCCTGGCCGCTTTGGAGCAGCTGGTGCAACAGGGCGAGTGGTCGGGCTTGCAGGCCGCGCTCTCTGATGCCCAGCAGCTCAGGCCGGGGTTTGTGCCGCCGGATCGCAGCGCAGGCTGAGGCTCTGGCCGCGGCCGATCAGCAGCTGGCGGCTGGCCATCAGGGCCGACAGGCTGACCCCGGCGGTCCCCTCGCCGGGGTAGATCGCATCGCCGCACAGCCACAGCCCCTGCAGCGGGGTGCGGCTGGCCAGGCCAAACGGACCAAACCAGCTGGGGTGCTGGCCCAACCCACCCACAAACCCCCAGGGGCGGCCGCACCAATGGGCAAAGGCCCGTGGCGTGGCCAGCTCGGCGTGCAGCCAGGCCTCAGGGGGGACGTCGAGCAGGTGTTCCAGACCCCGCTGGATTCCGTTCAGCAGGGGTGCCTTGCGGGCGTTGCGGGCCTCGCGGTCGTCCAGGGCGGGGTCAAACCAGGCTCTGGCTGGGGTGAACACACTGGCGATCACGGTCGCCTGGCCGGCCGGGGCCCGGCCGTCGCCCTCCTGGCTGACCGAAACGAACAGGGAGCCTGGATCGTCCCAGTCGCTCTGCAGGTGGCTGGGACAGCCCTGGGGCAGTCGCTCCCGTTCGATGGCCCCATAGAAGACCAGCGCCCCTGAGGGTTCAGGCAGGTGCTGCAGGCGCCGGCGGTACCCCGGCGGCAAGGCCTCGGCCAGCAGCGTTGTGAGCCCCTGGGGCGGCACGGTCACCACCACGTCGCGGGCCCGCAGGTCCAGGCTGCCGCCCGCTGCGTCGCCGCTGACCAGCCAATGGTCCTGCTGGCGCCGCAGCCGCTGCACGCGGTGGCGCAGGCGCAGTTGGCCGCCGGCTTGCTGCAGCGCCGCTTCCAGGGCGGTGCTGAGGCTTTGCATCGAGCCGTCCAGGTGCCACAGCCCTAGCGGCTCCTGGACCATGGCCAGCACGGTGGCGCCATAGAGCGCGGCGGTGCGGTCGGCGGTTTCTTGCGAGTAAAGCCGCAACTGCAGGTCGAGAAAGCGCCGCAGCCGCCGGTCGTCGCCACAGCCGCTCCAACGCTGCAGGTCGCCGATCGTGGCCGTGCTCAGCAGCCCGCTGGCCAGGTTGGCCGGCCCCAGGGCGCCCAGCAGCTGGCGCAGATCCCAGGCGTTGCGGGGCGGCAGCACCGGGTCGCGGCCGGCAAAGGCCCAGTTGGCGCGGTGCAGGGCCGCACACCATTGCCAGAACCGCTCACTGCCCGGGAACTGGCGCTGCCGCTCGGCCTGCCAGCGCTCGGGATCGCGCCACAGCTGCACCGCTGGCCGGCCATCGTGCAGATCGACCACGCAGCCCGGGTCCAGGGGGCTGGCCTTGGGGCACGGCAGCCCAAAGTGCTGAAACAGGCGTCGGTGAATGCCCCCGGGCTCGAGACCGGCCACCTGGGTGGCGCCCACATCAAACGTCCAGGGCCCCCGCTTGAACGTGCCGGCGCAACCGCCGCTTTGATGGTGGCTCTCCAGCAGCACCACCTGCAGGCCGGCATCGGCGAGCAGGGCGGCGGCGGTCAAGCCGGCGATCCCTGCTCCGACCACGGCGACATCGACCGTTTCGTGCGACTCCTGCATCGGGTCATGCTGGCAGCGGCAGCGGGGAAGCCGTGATCCAGCAGGGTGCAGAACGGTGGTTGCAGCAGCAGCTGGGCCAGGCGGTGCTCAGCCGCCAGCGCGTCTCGGGTGGGTGCATTCATGACGCCTGGCGGCTGGTGTTGGCCGATGGCCGCGCCCTGTTCCTCAAGACCAACCGGGCCTCGGCGCTGCCCTTGCTGCAGGCCGAGGCCAATGGGCTGTGGGCCCTGGCGTCGGTGGCCCCTGCCGATCTGCAGGTCCCCAGGCCCCTGGCGGTGGGCCGCGCGGGGGATCAGGCGCTGCTGCTGCTGCCCTGGCTCGAGCTGACGGGTGCGGGCGACAGTCGGGCCTGGCAGCAGCTGGGCCGTGCGCTGGCCCGTCTGCATCGCGCCAGCCTGGGCACAGGTCTCGGGCAGGGGCGTTTTGGCTGGAGCCATGGCAACGCCATCGGTGCCACACCCCAACCCAATGGCTGGTGGCAGGGCTGGGGACCGTTCTTCTGCCAGCAGCGGTTGGGCCATCAATTGCGGCTGGCGGCCGATCGTGGTCAGCCGTACCGCGGTAGCGAGCGGTTGTTGGCCCTGGCGATGGATCGCCTGCAACGGCATCCCTGCCAGGCCGTGCTGGTGCACGGTGACCTGTGGAGCGGCAACGCAGCCCTGGTCAGCGGGGGCGGCGCTGCGGTGTTCGACCCGGCGGTCTATCGCGGCGACCGGGAGGTGGACCTGGCGATGGCCCGGCTGTTCGGGGGATTCCCGTCAGCCTTCTTTGGCGGCTATGAGGCCGAGTGGCCGCTGCCGGCCGACGCCCACAGCCGCCTGGATCTGTACAACCTGTATCACCTGCTCAACCATGCCCTGCTGTTTGGCGGTGGCTATCGCCATCAGGCCCAGCAGTGCATCGATGGCCTGCTCAGCCCAGGTACTCCTGGCGCAGGGTCTGGATCCGGTTGATCACGGCGTTGCGCTTGTCGCTGGTGGTGAGGTTCTTCCAGCTCCATTGGCCGACCACCACCAGGCCCAGCAGCTCGAGCAGCCCCGGCACGATCGGGATCAGGTTGATCGTGTCCAGCACCCCCTTGATCAGGATCTGGGCGACGATCACCGCCAGGATGATGCCGCTGGCCTTGCCAATCCGACCCATCTGGTTCCAGTCGACCGAATCCAGGGTCTGGTTGACCTTGCTCAGAATCTCGCCGTAGCGCTCGCTGAAGCTGGTGGTGGCTTCGGCAGCGGGGGCGGCATCGCCTGCGGTGGCAGCGGTGTCCTGGCTCTGCTCAACCGTGTCGGGGGTGATGTCGCTCATGGAACCGGTCGGCCGCGGCAATGAAGATGGCTCATAACGTATCGGTATGGCTGCCATCACGCCAGTTCGGCTGACCGTTGATCGGCATGCGCTCACCGTTCTGGGCCGGGTGTTTGATGCGGCTCGACCGGCCGAGGGCTGTGCCCTGTTGCTAGGAACCACCGGCCCCAGCTGGCATCTGCGCCAGGTCTGGCCCTGTCTCAACGTCTGGCCCAGGCCGGCTGAGCGGCTGCGTCGGTTCAGCCTTGACCCACGCGAACAGTTGCTCGCCCAGCGCTGGGCCCGGCAGCGAGGGCTGGTGGTGCTCGGTGCTGCCCACAGCCATCCGCGCAGCGCCCCGATTCCCTCGGTTGTCGATCGTGCGCTCACCCTGGCGCCGGCGTTGCTGTTGATCGCCGGCCCAGGGGCCAAGGCCAGCAGTGGTTGGCGTTGGGACAGCTGGTGGCTGCCGGCGTCAGAGCCCGGGAATCCGCCGGCTGAACCGCAGCGGTTGCCATGGACAATGGACGCTTGAATTTGTTGTCGTGACCCTGGGTCATGGCATCCCGCAGCCTCCCGCAGCCAATGCTTCCTCCTGACACCAGCGGCATTCAGCTCAGCCCGGACGAGGTGGCCCGCTTTGCCCGCCACCTGATCCTGCCGGAGGTGGGCATGGAGGGGCAGAAGCGCCTCAAGGCCGCCTCGGTGCTGTGCGTCGGCACCGGCGGTCTGGGGTCTCCCCTGCTGCTGTACCTGGCGGCTGCCGGTGTGGGTCGCATCGGCATCGTCGACTTCGATGTCGTCGATCACAGCAACCTGCAGCGCCAGGTGATTCACGGCACCAGCTGGGTCGGCAAGCCCAAGATCGAGTCGGCCAAGGCCCGCATTCTTGAGATCAACCCCCACTGCCAGGTGGATCTCTATGAAACGGCGCTCACCAGCGAGAACGCGCTCGAGATCGTGCGCCCCTACGACCTGGTCTGCGACGGCACCGACAACTTCCCGACCCGCTACCTGGTCAACGACGCCTGCGTGCTGCTGGGCAAGCCCAACGTCTATGGCTCGATCTTCCGCTTTGAGGGGCAGGCGACGGTGTTCAACCTGGACGCCGAAAGCCCCAATTACCGCGACCTGTTCCCCGAGCCGCCGCCGCCGGGCATGGTGCCCTCCTGCGCCGAAGGCGGCGTCGTGGGTGTGCTGCCCGGGATCATCGGCGTGATCCAGGCCACCGAGGCCGTGAAGATCATCACCGGCATCGGCACCACCTTGAGCGGGCGGCTGCTGTTGTTTGATGCCCTCAAGATGAGCTTTCGCGAGCTCAAGTTGCGCCCCAATCCCGAGCGGCCGGTGATCGAGACGCTCATCGATTACCAGGAGTTCTGCGGCGTCGGTGGCAGCGCCCCCGGCCAGGAGGAGGCCGGTGCGGTCGCGAGCATCAGCGTCCTTGAGCTCCAGACCCTGCTGGCTGGCGATACCAGCGGCTTGGTGTTGGTTGATGTGCGCAACCCGCCCGAGGCCGAGATCGCCGTGATCGCGGGTGCCGAGCTGATTCCCTTGGATCAGATCGAGAACGGCACCGCGATCGAGCGGGTGCGCCAGCTGGCTGCCGGCAAGCAGCTGTATGTGCATTGCAAGCTCGGTGGCCGCAGTGCCAAGGCCTTGATCGCCCTCAAGCGCCACGGCATCGAGGGCATCAACGTGGCCGGCGGCATCGACGCCTGGAGCCAGGAGGTCGACGCCAGCATCCCCCGCTACTGAGGCCGATGAGACCATTGCCCTGGCAGAGGCGTCCCAGGCCCCACCCAGCCGAGCTGCGTCAGCAGCGCCAGGCGATCAGGCGCCAGCACCAGCTCAACATCGCGGCGGCGGAGCACCAGCTGGTGCTGTTTATGGTCGCCTCCCTGCTGCCGGTGCTGGTGCTGCCCTGGGCCAAGGGTGATGGCACCCTGCTCGAGAAGCTGGTGGTGCCGGTGGTGATGACCCTGCTGGTGGTGCAGTCGATCCGCACCCTGCCGCGGTTTGACAACCGCCCTATCGCCGGACGGGTCACCCAGGTGTTTCAGCTGCTCGGTGTGCTCTCGGCTGTGGGCTGCTGGTTGCTGTTGGTGCCATCCCTGTGGGGATTGCCACGGATCCATCTGCTGGTGATGGCCCTGCTGGCTGCCTTTCTGACCTTTTCAGCGGTGCGGCTGGTGCAGATGTTGGCGCGGGTGCCGCGGGTCAATCTGCAGGTGTTGGCCGGGGCCGCCGGTGGCTATGTGCACCTTGGCCTGACCGGTGGGGTGATCGCCACGATGATGCAGCACCACAACCCCACCACGTTCAATCTGGGGCACATGATGGATCACGAGAGCCTCCTGGAGCGGCTCGTCTATTTCTCGTACATCACCGTGTCCACTCTGGGCTATGGCGATGTGTTGCCGACCAATGTCTATGGAGAGCGGTTTGTGGTGTTGCTTGGTATCAGCAGCACCATGTATGTGTCGCTGCTGGTTGCCCTGTTGTTGGGCCGTTTTGTTGCGCCTCCCGAACCCGGCACCTTGACCCCGCAAGAGTTAGAAGACGCCCTGCACGAAGCCCGTTCGCGTCACTGACGTCAGTCGATTGTTGATGTCAATAGTCGACCCCGCGCTTGAGGTCGACCCCCCGCTCGGCGTAGTGCTTGTGGCAAACCATTTCTGAGTGGACGCTGGCCAGGTCGAAATAGGCGGGTCGCTGCTTGCAGCGACCGGTGAGGATCACCTCGGTCTCGGCCGGTTTGCGCAGCAGGGTCTGCACGATCGGCTCGACCGGCAACAGCTCGAGGTCGACCGTGGGGTTGATCTCATCAAGGATCACCGTCTTGTAGAGCCCGCTGGCGATGGCGGCCCGGGCAATCTCCCAGGCGCGCTCGGCTTCGACATAGTCGATCGGCTGCTGTTGGCCGCGCCAGACAATCGCGTCGCGGCCCGAGCGCAGGTGGTCCACCAGGTGGGGGTAGCTCTCGCGCAGGGCGGCGATTGCCGCGTCTTCGGTGTAGCCGTTGCCCCCCTTGAGCCATTGCAGGATCAGCACCCGGTGGCTCTTGTCCTGGGAGATGCCCTTGCCGATCGCCTGCAGGGCCTTGCCCAGGGCACTGGTGCTCTTGCCCTTGCCTTCACCGGTGTAGATCTCGATGCCATCGAGCCCCCCTTCGCCCTGGTGGGCCCGCATCTCTGAGTGCAGGTCGGCCAGCTGCACCAGCTG
>JBJOHB010000153.1:0-9409 GCA_046047915.1 Cyanobacteriota bacterium | reverse complement strand
ACTATCTGGCCTACAACGGCATCGACGCCCGCCTGCCCCGCGAGGTGATCAAGCAGGCCTTTGCCACAGGGCTGCTGGCCGACGGCGAACTGTGGATCGCCATGCTCGAAGAACGCAACCTAATGGCCCACACCTACGACGACACCAAGGCCAAAGCGGCGGTCACCCAGATCCAGAGCCGCTATATGGCCGGACTCAGACAACTGCAGGAGTTGCTGGCCGCCAGGCACGAGGAGATGCCATGACCCCCACCGCAACCACAACGAACCACGGCCTCAGCGAGCGCACCGTGGCCGCGATTCGCAGCTGCCTGCAGGGGTTCCCCCAGATCCATTGGGTCAAGCTTTACGGCAGCCGCGCCATGGGCACCCATTGGAGAGGCTCGGACATCGACCTGGCCTTCAGCAGTGACAGCGATTGCAGCGCTGCCCTGCACGCAGCCCTCGACCTTCTGCCTACCCCCTACCTGTTTGATGTGACCCACTGGGAGTCGTTGCGTTACGCCCCCCTGCGCGAGCACATCGAGCGCGTCGGCGTGCCCTTCCCATGAACACCCCATCGACCCTCACCACCCAGCTCGGCGCCCAGGCCATCACCCAACAGCCCTGGTGGGTCGAGCAATGGATGGAGCTGATCAACGGCTACCGCTTCAAAAAGCGATTGGAGCGGGCCTGGGACTACGCCCGCTCGGGCAACGTGCTCTCGATCCGGTTTGAAGGGCGCCGTGTGCATGCCCGGGTCCAGGGCAGCGAGGCCGACCCCTACAAGGTCAAGCTGTGGCTCGATGTGCTCAGCGACGACGACTGGGGCTACGTGCTCGAAGCCCTCAGCCAAAAAGCGCGCTGGTCGGCCCAGCTGCTGGCCGGGGTGATGCCCGCCGACATCGAGCGGGCGTTTGCCGCCAGCGGCAAACGGCTGTTCCCGTTCAAGTTGCAGGAGGTGCGCAGCGAGTGCAGCTGCCCCGACAAGGCGAACCCCTGCAAGCACGTCAGCGCGGTCTTTTATCTCATGGGCGATCGCTTCAGCGAGGACCCGTTCGTGCTGTTCCAGCTGCGGGGCCGCACCCGGCCCCAGTTGCTGAGCGATCTGGCCAAACGGCGCCGGCAGCTGCTGGCCAAGGCGGCAGCTGGCAGGGCTGCCGCCAACGGACCCGCGCAACCGGACGCCAGCGGCCCTCTGAGGCCCGCCCATCCAGCCATCGCCGATCCGAACCGCTGGTGGCGCTACGACGCGGCGCTCGATTCGAATCTGGTGGTGATCACCCCCGCGCTTGAAGGCGACACCGGTCTGGATGCGGCCGGCCCCCTGCCCCTGGCCGAAGAACCCCGCTTTGCCGGCGCCAACCGACTGTTCCTCGAGCAACTCAGGGAGCAGGCCCAGCAGCTGGCCACAGCCGCCATGGCCACCGCCATGGACAACGGCAAGGCCGTCGAGGACACCCCGACCTGAGCCCCGTGGCTGCCATGGATGAAGCGCCGTGGCTTCGGGTCCCATCCATCGCCATCGCTCGCTGCATCGTCGGCAGCCACCACAAGGCCATGGGGCGGCCATTACTCGCGGGCCCGATCCCCGGCGGCCCCGGCGCAGATGCACGCCTGCTGGCCCAGGAGCTGTTTGCGATCGACACGGTGGTGCTGGCCCATGACGGGGCACCGCTCGATCAGGGCGAGGGACCCCGGCTGATCTACGCCAACCGGGCCGCTCTGCGGTTGTGGCGGCGCGACTGGGCGGCCATGGTGGGCCTGCCCTCCAGCCGGACCGCCGAGCCCGAGCAGCGGGCCAGCCGCCAGCAGGCCCTGGCCAGCGCCCAGCAGCAACAGGCGATCACGAACTACAGCGGCATCCGCATCGACAGCACCGGCCGGCGCTTTGCCATCGCCGCTGCCCGCATCTGGACGCTGCGCGACTGCGGCGGCCAGCCCTGCGGCCAGGCGGCAGCATTCAGCAGCTGGTGGTGGCTGTGAGCCAGACAGCCCGAACTGCGTCAACTTCCTTGCAAATCGGAAGCAGCGCTCTAAAATTGCAAGGAAAGCGATCCGTGCCATGGCTGCTGGGGCGGCAGAAGGGACCTCCCCGAAGACGGGGCTGATCAGCCGTCTGGCCCTGGCCGAACTGGAAAGGCGGCTGGCCCTTTTTCCCGCCGTGGCGCTGCTGGGGCCGCGCCAGGTGGGCAAGACCACCCTGGCCCTGCAGCTGGCAGCCTCCAGGTCCAGCGTGTATCTGGATCTGGAGGCTCCAGGGGACCAAGCGCGCCTCAGCGATCCCACCCTCTATCTGGCGAGCCAGGCCGACAAGCTGGTCGTGCTCGATGAAGTGCAACGCCTACCGGAGCTGTTCCGCAGCCTGCGGGGCCTCATCGATGCGGGTCGGCGCAGAGGCCAGAGCGCAGGTCGTTTCCTGTTGCTCGGCTCGGCCTCCGTCGCCCTGATCCGCCAAACCAGCGAAAGTCTGGCCGGGCGAATCAGCTATCTGGAGCTGGGCGGCCTCAGCCTGCTGGAGGTGGATCCCCAGCAACGCGATGACCTCTGGATTCGCGGCGGATTCCCCGACAGCCTCCTTGCAGTGGATCGTGCGGCCAGCAGCTTCTGGAGGGAAGCGTTCCTGCGCACATACCTGGAGCGCGACATTCCCCAGCTGGGGCCGCGCATCCCGGCTGAAACCCTGCGCCGCTTCTGGACGATGCTGGCCCACAGCCAGGGCAGCCTGCTCAACGCTGCCGCCCTGGGCCGCAGTCTGGGAGTGAGCGGCAAAACAGTGAACAGTTACCTGGACCTGTTGGTCGACCTGCTGCTGGTGCGGCGGCTGCAGCCCCTGCACGCCAATGTGGGCAAGCGGCTGGTCAAGGCACCGAAGGTCTACGTGCGCGACAGCGGCCTGGTCCATACGCTGCTGGGCCTCGATGATTGGGAGGCCGTGCTGGGGCACCCGGTGGCTGCCGCCAGCTGGGAAGGCTTCGTGCTGGAAAACCTTCTGCTCTGCGCGCCCGAGCGCAGTCAGGCCTGGTTTTACCGCACGGCCGCCGGCGCTGAGATGGATCTTGTGTTGGATCTGCCCGGCGGCGAACGCTGGGCGATCGAGATCAAGCGCAGCAGTGCCCCCAAGCTCAGCAAGGGCTTCCACCAGGCCCGTGCCGACCTCCATCCCCACCGGTGCTTTGTGGTTTATTCGGGCGACGAGCGCTTTCCAATACTGGAAGGTGTGGAAGCGATCGGTGCCAGCGATCTGGCGGCCTCCCTGCGAGCCCTCTGACCAGAGCCTTCGCGGCCGTACCTACAGTTGGGTTAGATGCCCAGACTGCCGATGGCCGCTTCCACAGCGATCACAGGAGCCTCTGCCGGCGTGAAAACAGCCCCCCGCCTAAGCCTGCAGTGCGAGGCGATCGGGCCGGACACGACCACGATCCGTTCGCTCGACTGGGACCGCAGCCGCTTCGACATCGAGTTCGGCCTGCGCAACGGCACCACCTACAACAGCTTTGTGGTGCGGGGGGAGCGCACCGCCCTGATCGACAGCAGCCACCTCAAGTTCGAGAACACCTGGCTGCCGCTGCTGCAGGGGCAGATCGACCCGAAGGCGATCGACCACCTGATCGTCAGCCACACCGAGCCCGACCACTCGGGCCTGATCGGCCACCTGATCGACCTGAATCCCGACCTGGAGATCGTCGGCTCCAAGGTGGCGATCCAGTTTCTGGAGAACCAGGTGCACCGGCCGTTCAAGAGCCGCGCCGTCAAAAGCGGCGACGAACTCGACCTGGGCACCAACCCCACCAGTGGCGTGGCCCATCGGTTCGAGTTTCTGAGCGCGCCCAATCTGCACTGGCCCGACACGATCTTCTCGTTCGACCACGGCACCGGCATCCTCTACACCTGCGATGCCTTCGGGTTGCACTACTGCAGCGAGGACGTTTTCGACGTCAACCCCGGCGCCATCGCCCCGGACTTTCGCTTCTATTACGAGTGCCTGATGGGCCCCAACGCCCGCAGCGTGCTGCAGGCCCTCAAGCGCATGGATGGCCTGCCCGAGGTCACCACCATCGCCGTGGGCCATGGGCCGCTGCTGCGCCACCACCTGTCCACCTGGATCGACGACTACCGCAGCTGGAGCTCGGAGCGCAGCACCGGCGAGGCCTATGCCGCGGTCTGCTATTTGAGCCAAGTGGGCTTTTGCGACCGGCTCAGCCAGGCGATCGCCCGCGGCATCGGCAAGGCCGGCGCCGCCGTGCAGCTGGTGGACCTACGCGCCACCGACCCGCAGGAGCTCAGCGCCCTGGTGGGCGATGCGGCTGCCGTGGTGGTGCCCACCTGGCCGGCCGGCGCCGATGCCGAGCTGCAGGCGGCGGTGGGCACCCTGCTGGCCGCGCTCAAGCCCAAGCAGTGGGTGGGCTGCTACGACGCCTTCAGCGGCGACGACGAGCCCATCGACACTGTCGCCGGCCAGCTGCGCTCCCTGGGGCAGCCCTCGGGCTTTGAGCCCCTGCGCATTCGCCAGGTGCCCACCGCCGAGGACTACCAGCGCTGCGAAGAGGCCGGCACCGACCTGGGCCAGCTGCTGACCAAAGCCAAAGCGATCGCAGCGATGAAATCGCTCGATGGCGACCTCGACAAAGCCCTGGGGCGCCTGTCGGGCGGCCTCTATGTGGTGACCGCACGCCAGAGCGACCCGGCAGGGGGCAGCCGCAGCGGCGCCATGGTGGCCAGCTGGGTCAGCCAGGCCAGCTTCGAGCCGCCCGGCCTGACCGTGGCCGTGGCCAAGGACCGGGCGATCGAAGCCCTGCTGCAGGTGGGCGATCGCTTTGTGCTCAACGTGCTGCGCGAGGGCAACCACCAAGAGCTGCTGCGCCATTTCCTCAAGCGGTTCCCCCCGGGGGCCGATCGCTTCGCCGGGGTCAACGTGCTCGAGGGGGCGGCCAGCGGCGGCCCGGTGCTGGCCAATGCCCTGGCGTTTTTAGGCTGCCGTGTGGCCCAACGGCTCGAGGGGCCCGACCACTGGATCA
Organism: Cyanobacteriota bacterium; assembly: GCA_046047915.1. Taxonomy (GTDB): domain Bacteria; phylum Cyanobacteriota; class Cyanobacteriia; order PCC-6307; family Cyanobiaceae; genus RGUW01. The sequence goes on along the minus strand of JBJOHB010000153.1, from coordinate 4,413 downwards.
TCTATGCCGAGGTGGAGGAGGGCAACGTCTCCGACACCGAGGCCGCCACCGCAGTGCACCACCGCAAAGTAGGCAACCACTATTAATAGACCTGCTCAGGCTGGCCATCGCCAGCCAAGCCAAGCCGCTTGCCGTCCATCAACCCTGGCCTTCAGACGACTGGCATTCCCAACCCTGACCTTCCCAGCTCTGACCTTCCCAGCTCTGACATTCCCAACCCTGACTGTCCCTGCCCTGTCCTGCCCTTACAAGCGGTTACATGTAATCACTGCGCAGACGGCCCGCTGCTTGCAGAGATGGCCGAGCAGAAATGGCCAACAGGGTCCACTGAACGCGCATCTCAACAGCCGGACACGCTAGCCGTGACACCAAAGACGCGAATCAACAAAGACAACTCGATCGCCAATGGCAACGATGAACAGCCCGCTCTCTTGCCCTCTCTTAGCCATTCCCTTGCCCACATTGTCTTTGAATCCCCATGCAATGCCTCACTGAAGGCAACTCGAATTAACACCCTGGCCGCTTCGACAAATACACACAATGCAGTGAACCCTTCTGAAAGGAGAAAAACCACGGGATACTTCGTGAATCCGGCAAACCAAACAGCCCCGACCGAAACGACTGGATCGCCCGCCGCCATAACGCGAACTCGCGTCACTTGCAAAAACTAAAAGACATCTACTATTATTCGCCCAAAACTGAGCATGGGCACAGGCATAACGCACCAACGAGAACACGCGCCATTAACAAGATACCAAATCCAAGCCTGACCGAATCAGACAGAATGCGTGCCGCGGAAGTACGCAGCACGCCTATCTTGAATGGCAACGCATCGAAGCAAGGACAAATCTTTTTGACTCAGCTCTAGTTGATCAACCGAAATCACTAGACAAAAGATTTTCAAAAGCCTGCCGAGTGCAAGGATCGTGAGCGACGCCAAGAAACCCGAAGGCACCCACCAATTCGCCCAATGCCCCAGCCGATAATGGGAGGGCACCCCTTAACTCATACACAAGGAAGTGCAGACCCACCACTGATGACCAACACCACAGCGGTGAGCAGCGACCGCCGCGTCCTTGTGCTGCCTCTTGAGCCAGGGCTGCTGTGCCTGCGGGGCCTCAGCCCCAGGCGTCTGCGCTTCGAGATCGAATACGGACTCGAGCGCGGCACCACCGCCAACAGCTTCCTGTTCGAAGCCGGGACCAACGCCGACGGCAAGAGCGTGCCGCCGGTGCTGGTGCACCCCCCCGGCGCCTCGTTCGCCGAACCCTTTCGGGCGGCGCTGGCCCGACTGGTGCCGGCCGATGCCCCGCTCAAGGTGGTGGTCGGCCACGTCAACCCCAACCGGGTGGCGTTGCTGCGCCAACTGGCCGCCGACTGGCCCCAACTGATGTTGGTGGCCTCGAACGCCGGCGCCAAGCTGCTCAGCGAGCTCTGGAGCCAACAGAAGCCGGCCAAGCCCGGGGCGCCCGGCGATCCGACCGAGCCAGCGCCGGTGATCCCGCCGCTGCCACCGATCGATGTGATCAAGCAGGAGGCCAGCCGGCCCCTGAGCCACGGCCATGTGCTGCACCTGATCCCGGTGCCGACGCCGCGCTGGCCTGGTGGCCTGGTGGCCTTCGAAGAGCGCAGCGGCCTGCTGATGAGTGGCAAGTTCTTCGCCGCCCACCTGTGCAGCGAGAGCTACGCCGAGGCCAACCGTTCGGCCAGCGCAGAGGACCGGCGCTACTTCTACGACTGCCTGATGGCGCCGATGGCCCGCCAGGTTGAGTCGGTGGTGGAGCGCTTTGAGGCGCTCGACATCCGCACCATTGCCCCCGGCCACGGCCCGGCGATCAGCGAAAGCTGGCGCAGCCTGCTGGCCGACTACCGGCGCTGGGGCGAGACCAACAGCCGCAGCACCCTCTCGGTGGCACTGCTGTTCGCCAGCGCCTATGGCAACACAGCGGCGATCGCCGATGCCCTGGCCCAGGGGGTGGCCCGCACCGGCGTGCGGGTCGAGAGCATCAACTGTGAATTCAGCCCGCCTGAGCAGCTGCTGGCGGCGATCCGCCACAGCGATGCCCTGCTGATCGGCTCACCCACCCTGGGGGGCCACGCCCCCACGCCGATCGTGTCGGCCCTGGGCACGGTGCTGGCCGAAGGCGACCGCAGCAAACCGGTGGGCGTGTTCGGCAGCTTTGGCTGGAGCGGCGAGGCCCTCGACCTGCTCGAAAGCAAGCTGCGCGACGGTGGCTTCAGCTTTGCCTTTGAGCCGATCAAGGTCAAGTTCAGCCCCGATGCGGCGACGATCAAAACGATCGAAGAGACCGGCACCGCCCTGGGGCGCCAGCTGCTGAGCGAGCAACGCCGCCAGCAGCGCCGCCAGGCCGCCGGCGGCCTGGCCGAAAGCCGCAGCAACCCCGCCGTGCAGGCCCTGGGACGGGTGGTGGGCTCCCTGTGCGTGCTCACCACCCGCAAAGGTGAAGGCCCCAACAGCCTGAGCGGTGCCCTGGTGGCCAGCTGGGTCAGCCAGGCCAGCTTTAGCCCGCCGGGATTCACCGTGGCCATTGCCAAGGACCGGGCCGCCGCCAGCCTGCTGCACACTGGGGACCGCTGCTGCCTCAACGTGCTGGCCGCCGGCCGTGAAACGGCACTGATGAAGCAGTTTCTGCAGCCGTTTGCCCCGGGGGCCGATCGCCTGGCCGGTCTGGCGCTGGACAGCAGCCCCGCGGGCCAGCCGATCCTGCCCGACGCCTTGGCCTGGCTCGAGGCCGAGGTCAGCGCCCGCATGGAATGCGGCGACCACTGGCTGCTCTATGCCGAGGTGCAGGCCGGTGGTGTGCTGGATGCCGACGGAACCACGGCCGTGCACCAGCGGCGCAGCGGCGCCAATTACTGATGATTCGGTAGTCCGCTATACACAGATCGGTAGCAGCGAGGCCCAAGCTGTGCCCAACAACACCAGCAGATCGATGGCGAGACGGGGCCCCATGGGCTCCTGTCAGCTAGATCTTGCAGGCTGTAAAGCCAGCAGGAAGGAATTGTGAAGTTGACCGCTCCCAGCCTCAGGCCGGCTCCAATAGAAACCCATCCGTTGTACCGAACCCATGGGATCGGCGGCCTCCCAGGTCAAACTCGGCGTGCCCGTGCGCTATCGCGGCTTTGTGTTGATCCCGCAGGCCGATCTGACCTGGGTGGTCAGGCCCGAGCGCAGTCCGCTGGAGCTGCTGCCGTTTCGCGCCCCGGCCAGTTCGGTCGAGGACGTCAAAGCGCTGGTGGACTGGAAACTCGGTCAGGCTGCCTGAGTCAGGCTGCCTGAGGTGGCTGAGGGCCTGAGCCACCGCCGATCACAAAGGGCAGGACCAGGGTGGCCCAGTGGTCGGGACGCTCAGGCCTCACCCGGCGGGCACGGCGCACACCAAAGGGGACGCGCACCACATTCGTTCCCTCGACCCGCGAGACCGGATGACTGGGTCCGGATCCGTTGTTGCTTCCCATGGTTCCCAGGTGGGATGCGCCATGATGCGGCACTGCTGCCGTCTTGGCAACCCCTAAGGCGCCTCAGGACGCTAGCGGTAGTGGCTGGGCCAGCTCCTCGACCGAGGGGCAGGTGCAAACCAGGTTGCGATCGCCATAGGCGTTGTCGATGCGGGCCACGGCGGGCCAGACCTTGCTGGCCTGCTGCAGATCGCCCGCCGGAAAGGCCGCCTGGCGGCGGCTGTAGGCCCGGTCCCAGACCTCGGCTGTCACTGCCGCCAGGGTGTGCGGCGCCCGTTTAAGCGGGTTGTCGGCCGGGTCACTGCTGCCGTCTTCGATCGCTGCCGCCTCGGCCCGGATCGCCGTCATCGCCGCACAGAAGCGGTCCAGCTCGGGCAACGCCTCGCTCTCGGTGGGCTCGACCATCACCGTGCCGGCCACCGGCCAGCTGACGGTGGGGGCATGGAAGCCGTAATCCATGAGCCGCTTGGCCAGATCGTCGACCACCAAACCGGCACTGCGCTGCAGCGGCCGCAGATCAAGAATGCACTCGTGGGCCACCCAACCCCCGGGCCCCTTGAACAGGACCGGATAGTGGGGTTCCAGGCGCCGGGCGATCAGGTTGGCGGCCAGCAGGGCCACCTGACTGGCGACCCGCAGGCCGCTGCCGCCCATCATGCGGATGTACATCCAACTGATCGGCAAAATGCCAGCGCTGCCCCAGGGGGCCGCCGACACCGGGCCGATGCCTTGCTTGCCCCCCGGCAGGAAGGGCGCCAGGTGGGCCGCCACGCCGATCGGCCCCACACCGGGACCACCGCCCCCATGGGGAATGCAGAAGGTCTTGTGCAGGTTGAGGTGGCAGACATCGGCGCCGTAGAGGCCGGGCTTGCACAGCCCCACCTGGGCGTTGAGGTTGGCGCCATCGAGGTACACCTGACCGCCATGGTCGTG
>JBJOHB010000152.1:0-10979 GCA_046047915.1 Cyanobacteriota bacterium | reverse complement strand
ACCCCGAGCGCCCTGCGGCCGAGCTGCAGGCCCGGTCCCTGATGAACGACTACATGGCCCGCTACCGGCCGCGCCCGGCTGTCAACGGCCTGAGCTCGTTCACAACCATGCAGACCGCGCTCAATTCCCTGGCCGGCCACTACGCCAACTACCCCAACCGACCGCTGCCCGAGGCCCTGCAGGCCCGGCTCAGCAAAGAGCTCAAGAAAGCCGAATCGACGGTGGTTCGCGGCTCCTAAAGCAACAACCTGTGGCCTGCCTTTGACGAAATGGCAGGCCATCTGAGAAGCTCTCTGTTTGTGCTTAGAAGCGGCTTCGGGCCGCTGTGTCCTTGGCCAACGTTGTCGTCATCGGTGCGCAGTGGGGCGACGAAGGGAAGGGCAAGATCACCGATCTGCTGAGCCGCTCCGCCGACGTTGTGGTGCGCTATCAGGGCGGTGTCAACGCCGGCCACACGATCGTCGTGGATGGTCAGGTGCTGAAGCTGCACCTGATTCCTTCGGGCATCCTCTATCCCGACACCATCTGCCTGATCGGCTCCGGCACGGTGGTGGACCCCAAGGTGATGCTCGGCGAGCTCGACATGCTGCTCGAGCTGGGCATTGATGTCAGTGGCCTGAAGCTGGCCTCCACTGCCCACGTGACCATGCCCTACCACCGCCTGCTGGATCAGGCGATGGAGCAGCGGCGCGGTGATCGCCGCATCGGCACCACCGGCCGGGGCATCGGCCCCACCTATGCCGACAAGTCAGAGCGCAACGGCATTCGCGTGATCGACCTGCTCGATCGCGATCGCCTGAGCGAACGGCTCGAGGGCCCGCTGGCCCAGAAGAACGAGCTGTTGCAGACCATCTACGGCCTTGAGCCCCTGGACCCCGAGGCGGTGATCGCCGAATACGCCTCCTACGGCGAACGGCTGGCCCCCCACGTCGTGGACTGCACCCGCGCCATCCACCAGGCTGCGCGCAACCGCAAAAACATCTTGTTCGAGGGGGCCCAGGGCACGCTGCTGGACCTGGACCATGGCACCTATCCCTATGTGACCTCGTCGAACCCGGTCAGCGGCGGTGCCTGCATCGGCGCCGGCGTCGGCCCGACCCTGATCGACCGGGTGATCGGTGTGGCCAAGGCCTACACCACGCGCGTTGGCGAGGGTCCGTTCCCCACCGAGCTCGAAGGCAGCCTCAACGACCATCTGTGCGACCGGGGCCACGAATTCGGCACCACCACAGGGCGCCGGCGCCGCTGCGGTTGGTTTGATGGGGTGATCGGTCGCTACGCCGTCGAGGTCAACGGCCTCGACTGCCTGGCGATCACCAAGCTCGATGTGCTCGACGAACTGGACGAAATCCAGGTCTGCGTCGCCTATGAGCTCGAGGGTGAACGCATCGAACACTTCCCCAGCAGCTCAGAGGATTTCGCCCGCTGCCGGCCCATCTACAAAAGCCTGCCGGGTTGGCAGACCTCCACCGCCGACTGCCGCAGGCTTGAGGACCTGCCACCAGCGGCCATGGCCTACCTGCGCTTCCTGGCCGAACTGATGGAAGTGCCGATCGCGATCGTCTCCCTCGGCGCCAGCCGCGACCAGACGATCGTGGTTGAGGATCCCATCCACGGGCCCAAACGGGCCCTGCTGAGCGCCTGAGCTGATGTCCCCCAAATCCCTCGATGTCGTCGGCATCGGCAACGCCATCGTCGATGTGCTGGTGCGCACCGATGACGACACGATCGACAACCACCAGCTGACCAAGGGCACCATGGCCCTGATCGATGAGCAGCAGGCCGAAGCGCTCTACGCCAGCCTGGGCCCGGGCCTGGAGACCTCGGGTGGTTCAGCGGCCAACACCCTGGCCGGGATCGCCCAGCTGGGTGGCAGGGCAGGGTTCATCGGCCGGGTCAGGGATGACCAACTGGGGGCGATTTTCAGCCATGACATCAAGGCTGTGGGTGCCCGCTACCAGACGCCACCGGCCACCAGCGGACCGTCGACAGCCCGCTGCCTAATCCTGGTGACCCCGGATGCCCAGCGCACCATGTGCACCTATCTGGGTGCGTCGGTACTGCTGCACCCGGACGACCTGGATCTGGAGATGGTGGCCCAGGCCAAGGTTCTCTACCTCGAGGGCTACCTGTGGGACAGCGACGAGGCCAAGGCGGCCTTCATCGCCGCCGCCGAGGTGGCTCGCGCCCATGGCGGCGAGGTTGCCCTGTCCCTCTCCGATGCCTTCTGCGTCGAGCGACACCGCGACAGCTTTCAGGAGCTGGTGGACGGCCACGTCGACATCCTGTTCGCCAACGAAATGGAGATCACCTCCCTTTACAAAGCCAACAGCTTTGACGAGGCGGCCGAGCAGGTGCGGGGTCGCTGCAAGGTGGCGGCCCTGACCCGCAGCGAACAGGGCTCGCTGATCCTCAATGGATCGGGAACACACCAAATTGCACCGTTCCAACTGGGGCAGCTGGTGGACACCACAGGGGCTGGTGATCTCTACGCCGCCGGCTTCCTGCATGCCTATTGCCAGGGTCAGGCAATCGAAGCCTGTGGCCGGCTCGGTTCGCTGTGTGCCGGTCAGGTGGTCACCCAGCTGGGCCCCCGCCCCCAGGCCGATCTCCGAGCACTTCAGGCCCAGCACCTGGGTTGAGCGTTTCGGCGCCGGGAGCCACCACGCCTGCCAGCCAGGCGGCGTAATCGGCCGAGGCCGTCGCCGGCCAGGCCAGCCATTCGGGCGTGTCGTAACTGTGGAGCGCACGCACCGCTGCCTCCAGGGCCGGCAGGCTTGAGGCGCTGGTCTTGCACAGCAGCTGCACCTCCTGGGAGCGCTCGATCCTGCCGTTCCAGTGGTAGAGCGAGGTCACTGGCTGCAGGCTGACGCAGGCCACCAGGCCGCGATCCAGCAGCAGCTGGGCCAGGGCTTCGGCTCGCTGTTGATCAGCCTCTGTGGTCAGGGCCACCATCACTCCTGCCGTCACCGGGCGCCGAACCAAGGCTCTCCAGCCTGGCCAGCAAGGCCTGCATCGACAAGGGGACCTGGTCGGGGTCGGGGCCCGGCTCGGGGACGGGCCTGGCGAGCACCAGCAGCCGGCAGCCCTGCCGGGCGGCGACATGGCGCCAGCCCGCCTCGGTCAGGCCACCCGACTGGCGGCACAGAATGGTGGTGATGCGCCAGCGGCGCAGCAGAGCCTGCTCAACGGCAAAATCGGGTCTTGGACGCAGACAAGCGATTCGCTCAGCGCTCAGACCGGCTCCATGGGCCCACTGCAGCCCCGCCGCTGCCGGCAAGACCCTGGCGTGGTGCAGGGCCCCTGGGCTGCAGGCAACGGCCTGAGCCAGGTGGCGGCCGCCGATGGCGAGCAGCAACCGCTCGCCGGTCAGATCCAGCTGCCGCAGGGCGGTGAGGTCGGCCAGCACAGTGGCCCCAGACGTGGAAAGGGACTCCCGCTGCAGCGGCAGCAGCAGCAGTCCCTGCTGCCGGCAGGCCCGCCGCAACGACCGGCTGACCTGGCTGGCAAAGGGGTGGGTGGCATCGATCAGGGCGGCAAAGGGCAGGCCCTGCGACGCGGCCAGCTGCAGCTGGGCCGCCAGGGCGTCAGCGCCGGCCAGGGCCCCGACCTGCAGCTCGAGCGGGGCGCCGGCCAGCAGCGGCCGATAGGGGCGCGCGGCGGCGGCACTGACCACGGACACCCGCAACGACCAGCCGCGCTGCAACAGCAGGGCGGCCAATTGGGGACCCTCACCGGTGCCGGCAAACATCCACAGGCGCGGGCTCTGGTGCAATCGGGGTCCGTGGTTCAGGATGGTCGCCACCGCGGGTACATACGGGCGTGAATCACTGTCTGCTGGAGGTGGAGGTGCTGGAAGCACCCCAGGTGCGTTACACCCAGGACAACCAGACCCCGATCGCCGAAATGCTGGTCAGTCTGGAAGGGCTCCGACCCGATGATCCCCCGGGCCAGCTCAAGGTGGTGGGCTGGGGCAACCTCGCCCAGGAGCTACCGAGCCGCGTGCAGATCGGCCAGCGGCTGCTGATCGAGGGCCGCCTGCGCATGAACACGGTGACCCGCCAGGACGGCGTCAAAGAAAAGAAGGCTGAGTTCACCCTCTCACGCCTTCACCCTCTGGCCCCAGGGACGGCCTCCCAGCCGGCCCGAACCGCACCCGCCCAGGCGGTTCAGCCTGCAGCAGTCCCCGTGGCAGCAGCAGCGCCAGCACCGGCTGCCCCCACAGCACCGACCTGGAATGCCTCACCCCTGGTGCCGGAGTTGGGCGACGACGACATTCCGTTCTGAAGCACGGTCCGCTGACTCCGTTGGGCGGATTCAGCGGTTCAGGCGGTCGCGGGCCTGGTCGAGCAGCTGTCCCAGCTCCCGCTCGAGGGCGGCCAGGTCGAGGCGCCACTGGGGCCAGCAGCCGGCATCGAGCTGACGCAACAGCCACAGACGGTCCTCGCTGAGCTGGGCAACCAGTTCAGCCGTGCTCGGCTCGGCAGTCGTCGTGTCCGAAGCAGAAACCATGGCGCTGGGGGGAATGGCCACCATCCTGCAGCCTGCTGGCCGAAGATGGCGCGATGAATGCTCTGCTCTCCCCCGGAAGCCTGATCACCCTCGCCGGTGCGGCGCTGACGGTGATCGGTTCGATCGCCTACCTGGGCGATAACGCCAATCTCAGCCTGCCGACGATCTTCTACGGAATCCCGATCCTGCTGGGGGGACTCGCCCTCAAGTCCTCCGAGCTGCCCCCGCCCCAACAGCTGACCCCGCCGGCCCAGTTCGCTCAGGAGCGCGAGCAAGCGGCCAACGCCGACCTCAAGCGGTTGCGCAGCGATCTGCTGCGCTGGCGCTATGGCCAGAAGGCCCACCTGGAGAGCTCCCTGGAGACCCTCAAGCTGTGGGACGAGGACGCGCCACCCCAGTTGCTCAGCTTGGCAGAATCGACTGAGGAGGGCTGTTATGGCCTCGAACTGACCTTTCAGTGCGGCGCCGTGCCGATCGGGCGCTGGCAGGATCAGAACGAGCGTCTGGGCCGCTTCTTCGGCCCGGGCCTCTGTGCCCGGGTGGAGCCGCTCGACACCGATCGGCTGCAACTGACCCTGCGCACCATCAGCGCCCCCCACTCTGACGCCCCAACCCTGACGCCCCAGCCGTGAGCTCCGAAGCCAGCATCAGCCGCGACGACGCCCAGCGGGTCTCAGTTCTCAGCGAAGCCCTGCCCTACATCCAGCGCTTTGCCGGCCGCCGCATGGTGATCAAGTACGGCGGAGCCGCCATGGTGCAGGCCGAGCTGCAAGAGGCGGTCTTCCGCGATCTGGTGCTGCTGCGCAGCGTGGGCGTGCAGCCGATCGTGGTCCATGGTGGTGGTCCCGAGATCAACCACTGGCTGAGCAGGCTGGCGATCGAGCCCCGCTTCGAAGATGGCCTGCGGGTGACCGATCCAGCCACCATGGACGTGGTCGAGATGGTGCTGGTCGGGCGGGTCAACAAACAGATTGTCAATGGCCTGCACCGGGTTGGTGGCCGCGCCGTCGGGCTGTGCGGCAGCGACGGCACCCTGGTCACGGCCCGCCCCTATGGCGATGGATCGCGGGGGCTGGTGGGGGATGTGGCCGCCGTCAACCCAGCCGTCCTCACCCCCCTGCTCGAGGCGGGCTACATCCCCGTGATCTCGAGCGTGGCCGCCGACAGCCTGGGTCAGGCCCACAACATCAATGCCGACACGGTCGCCGGCGAGCTGGCAGCAGCCCTGCAGGCCGAAAAGTTAATCCTGCTGACCGACACCCCGGGCATCCTGCGGGATCGCCATGACCCCAGCTCACTGATCGGTCAACTCAGCCTGGCCGCTGCCCGCGAGCTGATGGCCAACGGCGTGGTGCAGGGCGGCATGACACCCAAGACCGAATGCTGCATCCGCGCCCTGGCCCAGGGCGTATCAGCCGCTCACATCCTCGATGGCCGCGTGCCCCACGCCCTGTTGCTCGAGGTGTTCACCGACATCGGCATCGGCACGATGGTGGTGGGCAGCGACCGCCACCTGGCCCCCGCTGCAGCCGGTGTCCGCTGAAGTCGATCCTGCGGTCAGCCAGGCCCGTGCGGCCCTGGAGCGCGGCGATTACGCCCAGGTGGTGCGCTTGCTGCTCTCACCCGAGCAGGTCCGTCTTGGCGGACCGGGCGAGCTGCGCGATCCAGAGCTGCTGCTGCTGCTGGCCACCGCCTGGATGGGCCAGGGGCGCAACGACGCGGCCCTGGCCTGCTGTCGCCGGCTCAGGGCCTGCGGCGATGCCACCCTCAAGTCCCAGGCCCGCGAACTGCAACGGGTGCTCGAAGCCCCCGCGCTGCAGCGGCCCCGCGAGTGGTCCTTGACCCTGCCGGATCTGGCCGGCAGCGACGTCGCCATGGGCTCCCAGTTGGGGGCGCTGCGCCGTCCCAACCGCAAGCGGCCCGCCGGGCCGCCGCCGCCCCCGGTCGGGCCGACCCGCGCGCCGGTGGGGTTTGCCGTGGTGGTGCTGGTGCTGATCGTGCTCGGGTTGTTGCTGGGAGGCTGCGGCGCGGCTCACACCGGGCTGCGTTTTGCCGGCCCCGGCCGGCTGCAATTGAGCGAACATCTGCAGCTGGTGGGTCCGGCACCGGCGCCGTGGCAACGGCGTTTGAGCGCCAACCTGCAACGTCTGGGGTTCAACCCGAGCCAGCAAGGCCCCGAGCTGGTGCTGCGCGGCCCCGTGCTGCCCAGCCGCCAGGCCCTGGAGCAATTGGGCCTGGCGTTCAACCAGGCCGCCGCCCAGGCCAACCTGCCCCTGCCGCCGCCGCAGCTGGAGCTGCGCAGCCGCAACTGGTTGCTGGCCCTCGAAGAGCGCTACGAGCTCGAGTTTGACCTGCGCCGCCTGGGCCCCTGGGGATCACTTGATCTGGCCCTGGAGCTCGAAGGTCTACGCCCACGGGCGGTGCAGCTGGCCGCTCCCCAGCCGGTGCAGCAGCAGCGCCAAGGGCCGGCACTGCTGTGGCCGCTGCAGGCCGGCAGCAGCAACCGGCTGGTGGTGCACCTGTGGCGCTGGAACCCCCTGGGCCTGGGGGCCGTGCTGGTCGCTCTGGTGCTGCTGCTGAGCCTGGGGCTCCAGCATCTGCGCCGGCTGTTGGGGTTCGGTCTGCCTGAGCTGCCGGGCTGATCACAGCGCCAACGGATCCGGGTCGATCGCCAGACCGACGCCGGCGGGCAGGCAGGCACGCAGCTCAGTCTCCAGGGGCAGGGGGATCTGACTGCCGGCCGGGCCGTGCAGCAGCAGCTGCCAGCGGCTGCGCCCCGCCACCCGGGCCACCGGCGCCGGTGCCGGACCAATCAGGCACCAACCGGCCGCGTCAACCTGGGGTTGCAGCCTTGCCGCCAGGGCAGCCGCTGCCGTGGCTGTGGCGCTGGCTGCCGAGCCAGCGAGCCGCAGCAGGCAGGCCCGGGCGAACGGCACCAAACAGGCCCGGCGCCTGAGCTCCAGTTCCTCGGCCAAAAAGGCCCCATAACGGCCGGTCACCAGGTGCTGGATCACCGGATGCTCGGGGCTGTAGGTCTGGACCAGCACCTCGCCGGGCAGGGCACCGCGGCCCGCCCGTCCCGCCAGTTGCAGCAACAGCTGCAGACACTGCTCACCGGCGCGCAGGTCGGGGCGGTGCAGCAAGCCGTCGGCCGCCAGAACCGCCGCCAGGGTCACCCGCGGCAGATCCATGCCCTTGGCCAGCATCTGGGTCCCCACCAGCACATCGGCCTCGCCGGCTGCAAAGCGATCGAGCAGCTGGCGGTGGCCGTCGCGACCGCGGGTGCTGTCGCGATCGAAGCGCAGCAGCCGCAGGTCGCCCAGATCCTCGGCAAGTTGTTCCATCACCCGCTGGGTGCCGGCGCCAAAAGGCTTGAACGCAGTCGAACCACAGACGCCGCAGCGGTCGGCGCAGCCCTGGCGGTGATCGCACCAATGGCAGCGCAACCACTCCTGACCACCGCTGCTGCGGTGCACGGTCAGGGCCACATCACAGTTGGGACAAAGCACCGCATTGCCGCAGCTGCGGCAACTCAAAAAGGAGCGGTAGCCCCGACGGGGAACCAGGACCACCGCCTGCTCACCCCGCTGCTTGACCCCCTCCAGGCGTTCGAGCAGCGGGCGGCTCAGCAGACGACGGTGGCCCGAAGCCAGTTCGAGGCGCATGTCGACCAACCGCACGGGCGGCAGCGGCCGCGCCCCGATCCGTTCTGGCAGCTCCAACAAGGTGGTCTGGCCCTGACGGCAGGCGAGCCAGGTCTCGAGCGAAGGGGTCGCCGTGCCCAGCAGCAGCACCGCTCCGTCCTGGGCAGCCCGCAGCCGGGCCACGTCACGGGCGTGGTAGCAGGGCATCGGACTCTCCTGCTTGTAGGAGCTGTCGTGCTCCTCATCCAGCACGATCAGCCCCAGCTGCCGCAACGGCAGAAACACCGCCGACCGGGTCCCGACCACCACCTGGGGTGCTGCACTGGCCAGGGCGGCGCGCCAACTGGCGACGCGGTCGCCGTCGGCCAAGCCGCTGTGGTATTCGAGCACCGCGGCCCCAAAGCGGGCCCTGGCCCGATCCAGCAACTGGGGGATCAAGCCGATCTCGGGGCTGAGCAGCAGCACGCTGCGGCCCTGCTGCAACACCTGCTGGGCCGCCTGCAGGTAGACCTCGGTCTTGCCCGAACCGGTGACTCCCCACAGCAGCAGGCTGCTGCCGGCTGACGCGGCGCTGATCGCCGCCAGGGCCCTGGCCTGGTCGTGGCTGAGCTGACGCGGCAGCTCGAGGGCGCGGGACCCAGCGGCCAGGGGAGTGCGGCGCAGCAGCTGCCGCTGCTCAAGGCCGGCCAGCACGGCACGGCTGTGCCCCCCTTGACCGCAGAGCTCCGCCAGGGGAACGGTGCCGCCAGCGGCCGCCACGGCCTCGAGCAGGGCCGCCTGACGGCTGGTCAAGCGCTGGTCGACCAGGTCGGCCAGGGGACCTTCGATCTGCCACTGGGGCCTGGGTGCCCGCACCGGTTGCTGACGCCGCTGGCCCAGCCAGGCCGACGGCAAAGCGCTTTTGAGGGTCTGAAAGGTGCTGGTGTGGCAGCTGCGAGCCACCTGTTCGATCAGGGCCTGCCACTGGGGGGTGACGGCGGCGGCCTGCAGCAGCAACTCGATCGGCCTGAGGCTGGCGGGATCGAGATCGGCTGGTGCTGCCGCCAACAGCGCCACCACCAATCCGGACTGGCGCCTGCCCCGCAGCCGCACCTGCACCAGATCGCCGACGGCAAGCGTCAGTCCCCGGGGGTTGGCGTAGGTGAAGATCTGACCGTCACGGCCAGCCTCAACCCACACCTGGAGCCAGTTCGGAGGGCCTGCGCCTGGATCCGTGCCCACCGAACTTGCAAACCCGTCTCGCCATTCTTAAGATGGCGGTGTTGGGCAGTCCATGGGCTGCCGTCGGAACGCGGAAGAGTTCCGTCCAGAGGGAAGACCCGAAGAGAGCGCCGGAAACCGTCCTTCCTCCTGGAAGACCTTCCACCTGGCCTCCCGGTCTGCGACCTCCCCTGACAGCGCTCCACAGGCTTCGGCCCCCTCATCACCCTCCGGCACCGTTCCCATCTGTCGCCTTCACCAGGACGCTCCAGTAACCCTTCCAGGAGGGTTCTTTCGGCTGGTACCGCGACACGAGTCAGGCCCGCTGCCTCCCTGCGTTTCTGTGTCCAGAGCCCAGGCCTCTCGCCTCGCCCCCCCGGGTTGACCGATTGCTTTTGGCCCCAGTCGCTTTTGAGCTGATTCTTCCCACCTGACCCGCTTCCGTTCCGCACACCAGTCTTCCCATGAGTCCTGCCGCCGCCGCTGAAGCCCCACGCATTCTTGACATCACGGCGGCTGGGACCGGTGCCAGCCGCCTGAGCACACCCGCTGCCAAGGCCAAGAGCAGCAAGGCTGCCAAACCGGCAGCCGCAGCCAGCAAAACCACCGCCACCAAGACGGCCGGCAAGACCGCGGCCAAGGGCACCGCCAAACCCAAGGCCAAGAGCACCGCCAAGGCCACGTCCAAAACAGTGGCTGACACGGGTGTTACGGCCAAAGGCACCGTCGATCTCGAGGCCAGCGCCGATGCGCTGATCGCATCGGCCGGTTCGGCCGACGAATCCAAAGACGACAAGAACGCCAAGGCTCTGGCCAGCATCAAGGTCGGTCCCAAGGGGGTCTACACCGAAGATTCGATCCGCGTGTATCTGCAGGAGATCGGTCGGATCCGCCTGCTGCGCCCCGACGAAGAGATCGAGCTCGCGCGCAAGATTGCCGATCTGCTGCAGCTCGAAGAGCTGGCCGCCCAATTTGAAGCCGATCACGGCCACTACCCCGACACCAAGGAGTGGGCCGCTCTGGTCGAGATGCCCCTGATCAAGTTCCGCCGTCGCCTGATGCTGGGCCGCCGGGCCAAGGAAAAGATGGTGCAGTCGAACCTGCGCCTTGTGGTTTCGATCGCCAAGAAATACATGAACCGGGGCCTGAGCTTCCAGGACCTGATTCAGGAGGGTTCCCTGGGCCTGATTCGCGCCGCCGAAAAGTTCGACCACGAAAAGGGCTACAAGTTCTCGACCTACGCCACCTGGTGGATCCGCCAGGCGATCACCCGCGCCATCGCCGACCAGTCGCGCACGATCCGCCTGCCGGTTCACCTGTACGAGACCATCTCGCGCATCAAGAAGACCACCAAGACGCTCAGCCAGGAGTTCGGCCGCAAACCCACCGAAGAGGAAATCGCCGAATCGATGGAAATGACCATCGAAAAGCTGCGCTTCATCGCCAAGAGCGCCCAGCTGCCGATCTCGCTCGAGACCCCGATTGGCAAGGAGGAGGACTCCCGCCTGGGCGATTTCATTGAGGCCGACATCGAGAACCCCGAGCAGGACGTCGCCAAGAACCTGTTGCGCGAGGACCTCGAAGGTGTGCTGGCCACCTTGAGCCCGCGCGAGCGCGATGTGC
>JBJOHB010000151.1:0-3005 GCA_046047915.1 Cyanobacteriota bacterium | reverse complement strand
CCAGGCGCCGCGGCTGTAGCTGAGCACCAGGGCGACCAGGCCGACCCCCAGGCCGGCGGCGGCATAGAGCCGCCGCAGCGGCGTCTGCCAGCGCAGCAGCGCCACCGCGGCCAGCGGCAGGATCGGCAGCAGAAACCCGGCGAACAGGTTGGGGTTCTCGAGCGTTCCGTAAATGCGGATTGTGCCGCTGGCCACCGAGTTGGGGTCGGCCCAGCGGGCCAGCTCCTCGGTGTTGCCATAGAGCTGGCGAATGCCGAGCACGGCGGTCACCAGCTCGCCGGCCAGCAGGGCGGCGACGATCCGGTCCCACCACAGCGGGCTGTGGGCCAGCAGCTGGCGCAACAGGGCGTAGACCCCCAGGTAGCTGACCAGCTTGGCCAGCCCCTTGACCGCCGCCACCGGCACCGGCGAGAAGCCGGTGGCCAGCAGGGCCACCGCCAGGATCGCCAGGATCCAGAGGTTGATCGCCCCCAGGCGGCCGGGGGGCGTGCGCAGGGCCCACAGGATCCACAGCAGGCCGCTGGCAGTGATCAGCAGGCCCACGCCGCCCCGGGTGAGCAGCGGTAGGCCCGCCATCAGGGCGCAGACAACGAAGCCGGCGATCTGAGGCAGCCGGCGGCCCAGGGGACCGTCGCCCTGGGTCTGCAGCAGTCCCTGCCAGCGCAGCAGCACAGGGACAGGGGCGGTGTCGGTGGCGTTCAGGGCAGGACCTGTCAGTTGGCTGGATTATCCGCGGCTTCGGGGCTTTGCTCCAGGGTTGCGTCCATCCGTTGTTGCAGCAGGGCCACCGGTGGGGGCGGCTGGCCGTTGCGCGCGTAAAGAACCCGATACACCGGCAGGCCCTGGGCCAGCACATGCCGCTCGCGCTCGGTGGGCACCGGCAGGGGGTTGGCGGCACGCCAGGGGCGGGCGTCGCCGCTGGGCCGCTCGAAACAGCCGCTGGCCTCGATCACCGCCACCATCGGCTCGATCACGGCCAGCACATCGCTCTGCACGAACAGCGCTGTGCCTTCGGCCAGGGCTGCTGCGATCGCCAGCAGCAGCTCCGGCTGCAGCACGCGCCGCTTGTGGTGTTTCTTTTTGAACCAGGGGTCCGGGAACTGGATCGTCACCCGCTGCAGCAGCCCGGGTGGCAGCGCGGCCAGCCAGCCTTCCAGGCTGATGTTGGCGTTGCAGAACAGGTAGTGCAGATTCTGCAGCTGCAGGGCCTGACGGTCGGCTTCGGCCGCGTCAACCAGCGGCCGGCGGATCTCGACCCCTAGGTGGTTCCAGTCGGGTTCGCCCTGGGCCATGGCCAGCAAAAAGCGCCCCCGCGCCGCGCCGATGTCGAGGTGCAGCGGCAGCGCGGCACGCTCAAACAGCGCGGCGGGCGGTGGCAGGGGCCGCGGCAGCTGGTACAAGCGGCTCAGCGGATTGACGTGCTGGCGGACCATGGCTCAGCTGCGCGGCACCACAAAGCCCCAGCTGGCGGTGTAGCCGTGCAGGTGGGTGCTGCCCGCCACCGGGCCGATCTCGCCCTGGCAGAAGGCTCCGGCGATCGGCACCTGGTCAAAGCGCTCGCGGCAGGGGGTCACGTCGCCGTCGGCATGCCCATGCAGGCCCTCGCCCCGGCCCAGACAGGCGAACAGCAGGGCCGCCAGGGGCTCGCTCTGGCGCCCGGCCTGGGCGTCGAGCAACTGGCAGAGCTCGGCCTGGCTCGACGGACCGTCGCGCAGCTGAAACTGCACCTGCTGGCCGACCCGCATGCGCTCGCCGACGGCGACGGCGCCGTTGCGCGGGTCGACGCCGATCAGGTTGCGCACCAGAAAGGCTGGTTCGGCGTCGCTGCGCTCGAGGCTGAAGCTGCTCTGCCCCACCCCCAGAAACAGTGAGTGCCGCACCTGTTCCCGTTCTTCGGGGCTCAGGCCGCTCAGGATCGCCTGCAGGGCCGCTACCGGCGAACTGCGCCGCTGCCCCTCACTGACCTGCAGCACCACATTGCGCTGGGCCTGTTCGACCTCGAGGATCGGGCCGATCGGTTTGCAGCCCTGGGCGACGACCGCATCGAGACCCCAGGCGCCGCTCAGCAGGCAGCCCACCGCTCCCTGGCGCACCTCACTGCCGAACAGCAGCGAGCCGTGGGGAGCGCTGTGGGACGCGGCCAGCCCCCCGACCTTGACGGCATCGGGGTAGGCGTAATCGAGCCCGTTGATCAGGTCGTTGATCGCCTGGCAGGTGGGGTCGACCAGCAGCAGCATGCTGTGAAAACTGCCCCCCGCGGCGCCCACCTGCAGTTGCCAGGGGTCGGCCGGGCCATCGAGATCGGGCAGGTTGGTGCCGTCCAGCACAAATGGGTGGACGTGGGCCCCGGGCAGGTGCAACAGGGTCACGCTCAGGGCCGGTTCCTGCTCCAGCTCATGGGGGATGGCGTCGCTGCCGGTGCCGACGACGCCGCCCCCCAGGCAGCCCAGCCAGTGCTCGGCCCGCAGGCGCTGCTGAAGCAACGGCAGCAGGCGGGGCAGGTCGCTGGCAAAGCTGGCCGAGGCAAACACCAGGGCCAGGTCGGCCGGCCCGCAGCGTCCCAGCTGGCGGCCGATGGTCTCGACCACCTCCTGCAGGCCGGTGCCGCGGGCCAGGGCGGTGCGGCACCAGGCGCCTGCGGGGCGGCGTCCCAGCCGCTCGAGCAGTGAAAAAGCAGCCATGGGTCGGACCCTAACGCCGGCCCCCCTGGCCGGACAGCCACGGATAATGGCGTCTTCCCGAACCGCCGCCGTTCCCTCTGCCGTGAGTGAAACCCTGGTCCGCACCTTGATCTGGCTGGATGTGCGGCTGGGGCTGTTGTTTGCGGTGGGCTTGCCCCTGGTGCTGCTGGCCTGGGCCGCCGTGCGGCGCGAGGGGGCCCTGCTGCGCCTGCTGGGCCTGTACTGGAAAGTGGCCAGCCTGTTGTTCATTGCCCTGTTGCTGCATGTCGGCAACCAGGCCGTGGCCTACCCCTTGGTGGTGCTGGCCCAGCTGTTGATTCCGAT
>JBJOHB010000150.1:0-14621 GCA_046047915.1 Cyanobacteriota bacterium | reverse complement strand
ACCGCCACATCGGGCAGGCGGGTCTTGCCCATCTCGGCGGCATCGATGTCGATGTGAATCACCTGGGCCCGGGGCGCAAACCCGTCGAGCCGTCCAGTGACCCGGTCATCAAAGCGGGCGCCGACGGCGATCAGCAGGTCGCATTCGGTCACCGCAAAATTGGCATAGGCGGTGCCGTGCATGCCCAGCATGCCGACCGACAACGGGTGGTTTTCGTCAAAGGCTCCCTTGCCCATCAGGGTTGTGGTGACCGGCAGCCTGAAACGCTCGGCCAGCTGGTGCACCTGGTCGTGGGCATTGCTGCTGATTGCGCCGCCACCGACATACAGCAGAGGACGGCGCGACTGACGCATCAGCTGCAGAGCCGCTTCAATCGCCGTGGGCTGGGGCGCCGGGGGCAGGTGAAAACCGGCCGGAATGACCGACCCCGGCTCCACGGGCACGTAGTCGAACACCTCGGTGCCCACATCCTTGGGCACGTCGATCAGCACGGGGCCGGGACGGCCGCTGGCGGCGATCAAAAAGGCCTCAGCCACGATCCGACCGATGTCGGCAGGATCGCGCACCACCCAGGAGTGCTTCACGATCGGCAAGGTGATGCCGAAGATATCGGTCTCCTGAAAGGCATCGGTGCCGATCGCCGCCCGCGGCACCTGACCGGTGATCACCACCATCGGCACCGAATCCATCTGGGCGGTGGCAATGCCGGTGACCAGATTGGTCGCCCCGGGACCCGAGGTTCCAAAACAGACGCCGACCTTGCCGGTGGAGCGTGCATAGGCGTCGGCGGCATGGGCGCCCCCCTGCTCGTGACGCACCAGGATGTGGCGCAGCCAGCCGCGGGATTCGGCGATGTGCAGCGCGTCGTAGATCGGCAGGATCGCCCCACCCGGGTAGCCGAAGATCACATCGACCCCATGGCGATGGAGGGCATCCATCAGCGCATGGGCGCCGTTGACCCGTTGGGGAGCGTTAGGGCTCAGATCGGCCGTAAAGCCTGCGGTGGTCGCAGGGGTGAGAGGCGTCAGCGTCACGGCTGCAGCGGCGCAGGTCTAATGCCCCCAACCCTAGTGGGCGGCAGGCGTTTTGCCGAGCGGGCGGCAGCCATGGCCCGCAGCACCCGGGCCGGATCGAGCCACTGGCCCCCGTAGCGAACGCCCCAGTGCAGGTGCGGGCCTGTGGTGCGTCCGGACAGCCCCACGTGGCCGATCAGCTGCCCAGTGGCCACCCGCTGGCCCTGGCGCAGCCTGACGGGACCGCTGCGGTAAGTGCCGTCCTGCGCCGTGCCGGCCAGGTGGCAATAGATGTGCTCGTAGTCGCCTGAGCGAATCACCAGGCCGACGCCGCAGGCGCCATCGCTGACCAGGTCCTGCACCACCCCGCCCCACCAGCTCTGGATCGGGGATCCCAACGGTGCCGCGATGTCGAGACCCCTGTGCGGTTCGACGCTGCCGCCGGGCCCCCAGCGGGTGCCGTAATGGCTGGTGTACCCGGCGAAGCTGGCCACCGGAAACACCCCAAAGCGCCAGCGGCCGTTGGCCTGGACCGGACGCTGCAGCACAAGCGCGAGCCCTGCCACCAGCAGCGCTGAGCGGCAGGCCGCTGGCCGAGAAAAGTCAGAGCAGGCCCAGGGCATGGAGCGGTCCTCGACCGCTGATCAGCTCCAGCAGAAAAGCGGAAAAACCGAGCATCGCCAAGCGCCCGTTCCACACCTCTGAGCTGTTGTTCCAACCCCAGGCCCATTTGTCCTGGGGGTAAAGCTTGACCTTGGTCGGCAGGGCGGCCGCCTGGTCGAGGTTGACCTCAGGCCCGGCCAGAGACTGCTGCACCAGGGCAGCCAGGGCGTCGATGAACACGGGATCGGTGTCGAGCGCCGGCACCCGTCTGAAATTGGTGATCCCCGCTTCGTGCGCGATCTCGCGGTACTCGATGTCGATCTCTTCAAGTGTCTCGATGTGCTCGCTGACAAAGCTGATCGGCACCACCACCAGATCCTTGACCCCGGCCGCCCCCAGGTCGTTGAGGGCATCGTCGGTGTAGGGACGCAGCCATTCGACCGGACCGACGCGGCTCTGATAAGCCAGGGTGTAGGGGTTGGCGTGACCCAACACGGCCGCCAGACGCTCCATGATCAGGCGGCTGCAGGCCTCGATCTCGGCCTGGTAAGGGTCGCCGGCCTCCTCGACATAACTGCGGGGAACGCCGTGGGCGCTGAAAAAGACATGGGCCTGGGCGGGGTCGGGGCAGGCCCGTACCTGATCGGCGATCAGGCGGGCCATGGCGTCGACGTAGCCCCCATCGTCAAAGTAGCTGCGAATGCACCGCAGCGGCAGCTTGGCAAAGGCGGGATCGGCCTGGCGCAGGCGCTGCAGCTCGCGAAAGCTGGAACCGCTGGTGCTGATCGAAAAATGGGGATAGAGGGGAAGAACCACCACCTCGTCGATGCCGTCAGCCTTGATGTCGGCCACGGCCGATTCGGTGAACGGATGCCAGTAGCGCATCGCCACGTAACTGGTGGCCTCGATGCCGCGGCTGCGCAGGGTGCTCTGCAGTTCGCGGGCCTGTTGCTCGGTGATGCGGCGCAGGGGCGAACCGCCGCCGATCGAGCGGTAGGCCTCCTGGGACTTGCCCGCCCGCAGGCTGCTGATCAACCAGGCCAGCGGCTTCTGCAGGGCTGGATTGGGCAGCCGGATGATTTCGGGGTCGGAGAAGAGGTTGTACAGAAACGGGCCGACGTCCTGAATCCGCTCGGGCCCCCCCAGGTTCAACAACAGCACGCCCACTTTGGCCATGCCCGTGCTCGCGCCGTCAGAAACCGCAGAGCGTAACGCTGCCACCGATCGGCTGGCCGCCGGATCAACCGGCCGATACCTTCTGCGGGAACGTACGTCACCCTTGCCGGCGCCCGATGTCTGCCGATGCCAGCCTGGCGCTCAAGCTGCAGCAACAGAACCAGCTGGCGGCTGCGGCCGGCATCCGCTTGCGGCTCGAACGGCGCGGCGATCGCCTCAACCTGCGCGGACCGTTGCCCTGCCGCCAAGGGGGCAGGCAGCTGCGGGTGCAGCGGCTGAGCCTGGGCTGCATGGCCGACCCCGCCGGCCTGCAACAAGCCCAGCAACTGTTGCTGCGGGTGCACCAGCAGCTCGAGCAGGGCTGCTTTGACTGGCAGCACTGGCAGGACAAGGCTGTCCCACAGGCCGGGACGGCCGGGCAGCACGCGCCGCCCAGCCGCAGCGCTCTCAACACCGAACTGGAGCGCTTTGAGCAGAGCTTCTTCAACGACCCGCGCCGACGCCGCAACCCGGCCGGCAGCCGCACGACCTGGACCAGTGCCTATCTGCCCTATCTGCGGCGCCTGGCCCGCCACGCCGAAACCCAGGGCGCCGAGCTGAGCCCCCAGTTGCTGCTGGACGTTCTCGAGAGCTACGCCCTGGCGAGCCGTAGCCGCCAGCAATGCACCACCGCCCTGGCCGCCCTGGCCCGCCACTGCGGCCTGGAGCTGCCAGCCGATTGGGGGGAGCGGGGCGCCGGCTACGGCCTGCACCGGGCCCAGTACCGCCAACTGCCCAGCGACGAGCAGATCCTGCAGCTGCAGGCCCTGATCCCCAATCCCCGCTGGCGTCTGGTCTATGGGCTGATGGCCACCTATGGCCTGCGCAACCACGAGGCCTTCTTCTGCGACCTGTCGGCCCTGGCCCCAGGCGGAGACCGCGTGATTCGGGTGCTGCCCACCAGCAAGACCGGCGAGCACCAGGTCTGGCCGTTTCAACCCGGATGGGTCGATCAGTTCGGGCTGGAGGCCCTGGCTACAAGGGGCGAGGCGCTGCCGCAGGTCAGCACCGACCTGCGCCGCACCACCCTGCAACAGGTTGGGCGCCGTGTGGCCGAGCAGTTCCGGCGCTACAACCTGCCGATGACGCCATACGACCTGCGCCATGCCTGGGCCGTGCGCACGATTCACATCGGCCTGCCCGACACGGTGGCCGCGCGGATGATGGGCCACTCGGTGGCGATTCACACCCGCACCTACCACCACTGGATCACCCGCCGCGACCAACAACAGGCGGTCGATGCGGCCCTGGCCAGGCTGGCCTCATGAACCGTCCGCTGCGCACCCTGGCTTACCGGCACCGCTGGTTCTACGAGGCGGTGACGACCGTCAGTTCCCTGAGCGTGGGCGGGCCGTCGCGGTTGCGGGGGCTCGGGGCCAACTGGCTGGCCGAACAGCTGCCCGCCGGCGCGGCCGTGCTCGACCTGTGCTGTGGCGGCGGCGAGGCAGCCCTGGCCCTGGCCCGGCGGGGCCTGGCCGTCAGCGGGCTCGATGTGGCGCCACGGGCCCTCGACCAGGCCCGCGAACGGTCGCGCCGGCTGGGCCTGGCCATCACCTGGATCGAGGCCCTGGCCGAGGATCCGCCCCTGCCGGCGGGCAGCCAAGCGGGGGTGCAGATCGCGCTGGCCCTGCACGAATTCAGCGCCAGCGAACGGGCTGCCGTGCTGCGCGCCTGCCACCGCCTGCTGCAACCGGGGGGCTGGCTGGCGGTGGTCGATCTGCACCCGGCCACAGGGGTCATGGCCGCCGGCCAACAGCTGTTCTGCGCCCTGTTTGAAACCGAGACGGCCGTTGACTTTCTCGCGGGCGACCTCGCTGCCGAGGTCACCGCAGCCGGGTTCGCGCTGCGCCGGCGCGACCTGCTGGCCTCAGGGGCCCTGCAACGCCTGCTGGCCCAGAAACCGGCCGCAGCGGGTTTGCCGCGGGCAGAGTGAGTCTGATCTGCCCCACCGTTGCACCCGATGAGCAGCCCTGCCGATGCCCCCGTGAGCGCGGTTGATCTCGACGCCCTGGCAGCCGAGATCGGCCCAGGGGGAGCGCTGGCCCCCGAGCGCGAGCAGCAGGCCTACCAGGCCCGCATGCAGCGCCGCCAACAGGTGCAGCGTCAGCGGGTCGGTGAGCGCACCCTCGAAAAGGGCCTGGTGCTGGTGTTCACCGGCGATGGCAAGGGCAAGACCACCGCGGCCCTGGGGCTGGTGCTGCGCACCTTGGGCCACGGCGAGTCGGTGGCGGTGCTGCAGTTCATCAAAGGGGGTTGGCAACCCGGCGAGGCCAAGGCGCTCGAGCTGTTCGGCGAGGCGCTGCACTGGCACGCCCTAGGCGAGGGCTTCACCTGGGAGACCCAGGACCGCGACCGCGACCGGGCGCTCGTGCAGGCCGCCTGGGAGCGCTCGCTCACCTACCTGGCCGACGCCAGCCGCAAGCTGGTCGTGCTCGATGAGGTCAACGTGGCCCTGAAGTTGGGCTATCTGGAGGTGGATCAACTGCTGGAGGGCCTGGCCCTGCGCCCGCCCCTGACCCACGTGGCTCTGACCGGCCGCGGTGCCCCGCCCGCCCTGCTGGAGCGGGCCGACCTGGTCACCGAGATGAAACTGGTGCGCCACCCCTTCAGGGAGCAGGGGGTCAAGGCCCAGAAGGGGATCGAGTTCTGAAGCCACCGATCAAGATGTCTTCACCTTTTCACGCTCTCACCGCAGCGATCGAGCACGGCGTGGATGCCGGCCGGGGCGATGCGGAAATCGTTGGTGTGCAGCTGGGCAAAGACGGCCTTGGCTGACGGGATCAGACCTCGCTGACGGGCCATTCCGATCACGGCAGCGGTGCCGGCTAGGCGGATCCCGAAGCTCTGTGCCACAGCCCGCCCGGCTCGCTCATCGATCAACAGGAGCGAGCCAGGCCCACGGGCCAGTGCCGGGCGGATGCTGGCGGCCTCCCCTTCATCGAGATCGGGCAAAGCCGGGGCGGCCATCTCCACCTCACCGACCCGTCAGCACCTCACGCAGCACCACCGTGGTGACCACCACCTCACCAAACAGGTCCTGAAGCCAGACGATCCCGTTGACGCGCGCCAGGGCGATCAGCGGGCTGGCGTCGGCGATGACGATTGCAACCACTGCTCCAGGGTGTCGAGATCGGCGCTGGTTTCGGCGGCCGTCAGCCGAATGGCCGGGATGCCGAGCCTGGACAGGTGCGCGATGAAGCTCGCCACATCCATCTCGGCCACATGGGCGGCCCGCACCAGGGACAGCTCACCGTCGCGGAACAGGGCCGTCGCCAGAGCAGCGCGCACACCCGGGGCCTGCAGCATGCCGCCCTGTTCCAAGCCGATGAGCAGGGCATCGGGATTGTCACGGTTGAGCACCACCACCGGTGCCGTCTTGGCCTGGCGCAGGGCATCCGCCGGGTTGTGCTTGAGCCCACTCACGCTGACCGCATGCATGGCCCATCCTCCAAGGGATGACTCAATAGGACAACTTTTAGAGATGATCAAACGGGATCAGCACCATCACCGCTCCGCCCCATCCCTGTCGTCGCCAAGCCACCCACCCATCCGCCAGGCTGGGCGCAGCTGTGCCGCGCGAGCTCGACCGATGACCCGATCCCTGCTCTCTCGCTGGTTCACAAGGCCGCTGCTGGCGGGCCTGGCGTCCCTGGTGCTGCTGATAGCTGGGGCATCGCCGGCGTGGGCCGACTTCACCCTGCCGCCATTGCCCTATCCGGCCAAGGCGCTGGAGCCTGCGATCGACGCCACGACGATGACGATCCACCACGACCGCCATCACGCCGCCTACGTCGCCAACCTCAACGCCCAGATCCCGGCCAACCCCAGGCTGGCGGAGTTGAGCCTCGAGGACCTGCAGGGCCAGATCGCTGATTTTCCGGTCGCGGTGCGCAACAACGGGGGCGGCCACTGGAACCACAGCCAGTTCTGGACGGTGTTGGCACCTGTGGGCCAGGGCGGTCGGCCCTCGGGCCCGTTGCTGAACGCGATCAACACCAGCTTCGGCTCCCTTGAAGCCATGCAGACCCAGTTCAACAAGGCGGCGGCAGGACGGTTCGGCTCGGGCTGGGCGTGGCTGATCCGTAAGCCTGATGGCACCTTGGCGATCACCAGCACCGCCAACCAGGACAACCCGCTGATGAACCTGAGCGGCATCGAGCGGGGCACGCCCTTGCTGGGCCTGGATGTGTGGGAGCATGCCTACTACCTCAAGTACCAGAACCGCCGGCCTGACTACATCAACGCCTGGTGGGATCTGGTCAACTGGAAGGAGGTGAATCGGCGCTTCGCCGCGGCTTAGCCCCGATCACCTGGCAACGGACAGGGCGCAGGGCCGTTGCTACGCTCCAGCAAATCAAGGCTGTCAATGGGTTACAAGCGCGTTCTGCTCAAGCTCAGCGGCGAGGCGCTGATGGGGGAGCAGGGCTACGGCATCGACCCCGCCATCGTCCAGTCGATCGCCCGGGATGTGGCCGCCTGCGTGGCCACCGGCACCCAGCTGGCCATTGTGGTTGGCGGCGGCAACATCTTCCGCGGCCTGAAGGGGTCAGCAGCCGGCATGGACAGGGCCACCGCCGACTACGTCGGCATGCTGGCCACCGTGATGAACGCAATCACCCTGCAGGACGGGCTGGAGCGGGCCGGCATCCCCACCCGCGTCCAGAGCGCGATCTCGATGCAGGAGGTGGCCGAGCCCTACATCCGGCGGCGGGCCATTCGCCACATGGAAAAGGGTCGGGTGGTGATCTTTGCCGCCGGCACCGGCAACCCCTTCTTCACCACCGACACCACGGCGGCCCTGCGGGCCGCCGAGATCGGCGCCGATGTGGTGTTCAAGGCGACCAAGGTGGATGGGGTCTATGACAAGGACCCAGCCCGCCACCCCGGCGCCGTGCGCTACGAGACACTGACCTTCCTCGAGGTGCTGAGCAGCGAGCTCGAGGTGATGGACAGCACCGCCATCGCCCTGTGCAAGGACAACGCCATCCCGATCGTGGTGTTTGATCTGTTCGGTCCCGGCAACATCGGCCGGGCCGTGGCCGGCGAACCGATCGGCACCCGCATCACCCCCTGAGCCATGGACCTCGAAGCCAGCATGCGCAAGTCGCTGGACGCCACCCAGCGCACGTTCAACACGATCCGCACCGGCCGGGCCAACCCCTCGTTGCTGGACAAGATCCAGGTCGAGTACTACGGCAGTGACACGCCACTCAAGGCGTTGGCCAACCTGTCGACCCCCGATTCGCAGACGATTCAGATCCAGCCCTTCGACACCTCGGCCATGGCCGTGATCGAAAAGGCGATCGCCACCAGCGACCTGGGGCTCACCTGCAACAACGACGGCAAGGTGATCCGCATCAACATTCCGCCGCTCACCGAAGACCGGCGCAAAGACCTGTGCAAGCTGGCGTCCAAGTACGCCGAAGAGGGCAAGGTCGCCCTGCGCAACATTCGCCGCGACGCGATCGACAAGGTCAAGAAACAGGAAAAGGAGGGTGAGCTCTCGGAGGACCAGAGCCGTGACGAACAGGACAAGATCCAGAAGCTGACCGACAAGTTCATCGCGGAACTCGACAAGCAGCTGGCCGACAAGGAAGCTGACATCCTCAAAGTGTGAGCAACCCTGTCGATGTGGCTGTGGTGGGCGGCGGCGCCGCCGGCGCCAGCACAGCCGTTCACCTAGCCCGGGCCGGCCAGCGGGTTGTGGTGCTCGAAACGGGCGACGTGCCCCGGCCCAAGCCCTGCGGCGGTGGCATGGCCGCCTCGGTCCAACGCTGGTTTCCGTTTGACCTGAGCCCGGCGGTCGACCAGGTAATCCGCCGCGTTCAGTTCAGCTGGTGCCTCGAGGATCCGGTGGTTGCTGAGCTTCCCGGCGAGGCACCGTTTTGGATCGTGCGTCGCGCCAAGCTGGATGCGTTTCTGCTGGAGCAGGCTTGCGCTGCCGGGGCTGAACTGCGCTGCAACTGGCCCGTCGAGGCCCTTAACCGTCAGGGGGAGCACTGGCAAGTGCGAGGGCCAGCGGGCTGCCTCGACGCCCGAGCGGTGGTGATCGCCGATGGCAGCCGCTCAACACTGGGAGCCCCCCTGGGGCTCGGATCCGCCCGGCCGCGCTATGCCAGCACGGTGGCGGTCGAGCTCGAGGGCCCGGTGCTGGCCCCCGACACGGCCCGGTTTGACTTCGGGCTTGTGCAGCATGGGTTCTGCTGGGCCTTTCCCCGCCAGGGGGGCACCAGCATCGGTCTGGGCACCTTCATCGGCCGGGAAGCCGCCGATGCCGACGCGGTGCTGGGACGCCTGCTGCCCAGCCTTGGGTTTGAGGCCCATGCCGGCATACGGCAGGCCAGTGCCCTGCGCATCTGGGATGGCCATCACCGGCTGCACGGCGATGGCGTGCTGGTGGTCGGCGATGCCGCGTCGCTGTGTGACCCGTTTTTGGCCGAGGGCATCCGGCCGGCGCTGCTGAGCGGCACCCTGGCCGCCCAGGCGCTCGACCGCTGGCTGCGGGGCGAGCCAGCAGCCCTGGGGGCATACAGCCAGCAGATGCGCCAGCAGTGGGGTGACGCGATGGCCTGGGGCAAGCGCATCGCCCAGGTCTTTTACCGGGTGCCGAAGATCGGCTATCAGCTGGGGGTTAAGCGCCCCACCGCACCCCAGCGCATCGCCCAGATCCTCTCGGGCGAGATGGGCTACGGCGACATCGCCCAACGGGTGATTCGTCGGTTGCTGTTTCAGGGCTCCTGAGCGGGTTCAAACGAAGCGGCTGCTGTCCTTGAGCTGGCGGAGCCGTTGATCGATCGATCCCAACAGCTCGATCGCAAACATCGGTGACTCCTGCACAGCGAACAGAAACTTTTCGCGGTTCATCACCAGCACCTTGCAGTCGGTGATGGCGGTGGCGTTGCCATAACGGCGATGGTCAGCCATCACCAAGGCACCGGCGCCGAACACGTCACCGGCCTTGATGTCCTCATGACCGCTGTCGCCATTCCAGCTGAGCTGAACCTGACCCTCGAGCAGGCCGAACATGCAATCGCCCGATTCACCCGAGCGAAAGATCAGCGCGCCTGCTGGAACATCAATCACCTCGCCCTTGCTGGCCATCGCCCGCATGGTGTCGAGTGCATTAATGGTCGGCTTGACCATGGATCAGCTCCTGGCGGCCAGGGACAGCGGGGCCCCAAGGCCGCCGCGCACGTCATCGGCCACAAGTCGGCCGTCGTTGTCGGTGTCGAGGGCGGCAAACACCGCGTCGCTACCCAACCATTCCTCACGGGTGATGCAACCGTCGCCATCGAGATCATTCAACAGAAAGATCTCGTGGGCAGCATGGTTCAGGGCCGAGCCGCCCTCCAACACCACCAGCCGGTGGGTCAACTGCGCTTCCAGGGTTTCAATCGCCTTGCAGAAGCCGCGGATGCCTTCATCGAGTTTTTCAGTGGCCATTGGATCGGCCGCCAGCATCTGACGGAAGCCGGCCTCATCGAGGTGAATCTGGGCCTGGGTGGCGGCTGGGTCAAACGGATTGAGTTTGCGCACGAGATCGCCGTCGCTGGAGCGCAACTGATCGAGCAGCACCGGGGAAATGGTGAGCAGATCACAGCCAGCCAACTCAATGATCTCCTCGATGTTGCGGAAGCTGGCCCCCATGACCTCGGTCTTGTAGCCGTAGGTCTTGAAGTAGTTGAAGATTTGGCTGACCGAGATCACACCGGGGTCCTCTGGTCCCGGGTAATGATCACGGCCAGTCGACTTCTTGTACCAATCGAGAATTCTGCCGACAAACGGAGAAATCAGGGTGACGCCGGCCTCGGCGCAGGCGACCGCCTGGGCAAAGCCAAACAGCAGGGTCAGATTGCAATGGATGCCCTCCTTTTCGAGTTGCTCGGCGGCGCGGATGCCCTCCCAGGTGGAGGCAATCTTGATCAGCACCCGCTCGTTGCCAATCCCTGCTTTGTTGTACAAGCCGATCAGCTTGCGGGCCTTGGCGATCGTGGCTTCGGTGTCAAAGCTCAGGCGGGCGTCGACCTCTGTCGAGACCCGTCCAGGAACGATCTTGAGGATCTCTTTGCCGAAAGTCACACAGATTTCGTCAAGCGCCTCGAGCACGACCGACTCGGCGGAGGCCTCGGCACCCATCACCTCACGGGACTCGCGCAGGGAGCGATCGATCAGATCCTGGTACGTGGCGATCTGGGTGGCCGCCAGGATCAACGAGGGATTGGTGGTTGCGTCCCGGGGAGTGAACTGACGGATCGCATCGATGTCGCCGGTGTCGGCGACCACCACCGTCATGGCGGCAAGTTGATCGAGCAGGTTGGCCATGCAGATGGGAGGTTGAAGGTCCCTGATGGGCTCAGGCTAGCCAGCTCTGCCGCAATGCCCAGGGGTGATTCCCCGTGTGTGCGCTGGCACACAACCCGGAGAACCCCGGTTGCCCGGGCTCAGCCAAGGCGGCGAAGCCCCGGCTGCGGTCCGGGCGGCTTCGATGGCGCAATCTTCTCGAGCACCAGCAGGGCATCGATGATTTCTTTGGCGACGGGGGCAGCCACCGTCGAGCCAAAGACCTGGCCCCCTTTGGGCTCGTCGACGACGACCAACACCACATAGCGGGGATCGTTCATCGGCAGATGGCCGACAAAACTGGTGATCAGAGCTCCGGGAATGTAGACACCGTTTTCGGCTTTCTGGGCGGTACCGGTCTTGCCACCGATGCGGTATCCCGGGGTCTTGACCGGCAGGGTGCCCCGCTCGACCACGCTCTCCATCCAGCCCATCACCGTCTTGGTGACCGCTGGATCCAACAGCTGCAGGCCGTTGGCGGGGGCCGTCGAGGCCAGGGCCTCACCCGACCGCAGGCCGCGGGTGATGTGGGGGCTCACCAAGCGACCACCGTTAGCCAGCATGGCGTGCAGCTGCACCAGCTTGAGTGGGGTCAGGGAAAAGCCCTGGCCAAAGGCCGCCACCGCCGGCTCGATCGGTTGGCTGATGAAAGCCTGCCGGTCTTTGAGTTGACCGGCAACCGCCCCAGGCAGGTCCGTGTCAGGCCGGCCATCGATGCCCAGGGTGTGCAACCACTGCCAGAAGCGATCCCGTTTCACCTGGGACATCGCCTGCACCATGGCGACGTTGCTGGAGACCTGCAGGACCGTGGCGAAATCGATCACGCCGTTGGCCTTGCGGTCGTGGTTGAAGATCGGCCAACCGCCAATGGTCAAAGAGCCGGTATCGGCCACCTTGTCGGTGGGGCGGATGGCCTTTTCCTGCAGAGCCAGGGCCAGGTTGATCGGTTTGAACGTCGAGCCGGGTTCATAGAGATCCTGAACCGACCACTCGCGAAACAACCCGGGCTTGAAAGCCCAGAAGCGGTTGGGGTCGTACGTGGGCGATGAGGCGAGGGCCAGCATTTCGCCATTGCGCACGTCCATCACCAGGGCCGCGCCCCGTTTGGCGTTCCATTTCTTGATCTGGCGGGCCAGGGCCTGCTGGGCCACCTGCTGCAACCGGGCATCGAGGGTGAGTTGCAGACGCAGGTCATCGCCATACAGCGAACCGGCCGTCAACCCCTCGGGCAGGGGGGTGCCATCGGCGCCCCTGCGCATGCGCAGGGTGTCCTCGTGGCGCTTGAGATCGCGGTCCCGGCTCTGCTCGAGACCGGCCTGGGGCACGCGCTCGAGGTTCAGGAAACCCACCACATTGGCAAACAAGGTCCCCTGGGGATAGATGCGGTGGGGATAGGCCTCCAGATCCAGACCGCTGATGCCAAGCTGCCGAACCCGTTGGGCCGTCTCGGGGTCCAGGTCAGTGGCCAGGCGAATGCCGCTGTTGCGGCCGGCCATCACCGCCAGCAGCTGCTCTTTGGGCCGCGCCATCACCGAGGCCAACCGGGCGGCGACCTCATCTGGCTTGCGCAGCTGCTGGGGCGCGTCGCCAGGAAAGTTGAAGTAGCGCGGATGGGCCCAGAGGGTGAACCGCTGCTCATCGAGGGCCACCAGGCGACCATTGCGGTCAACGATGGTGCGGCGCTTGCCGATCGGTGCGATCGACTGGGTCTGGATCGCCCGGGCCCGGGCCTGCAGCGTTCCCCGTTCAACGATCTGCAGCCAGGCCAGACGCAGTCCCAACCCCAGCAGACCTGCCGCCAAGATTGCGTAGACCGCCATCAACCGGCCCACCGGAACCGGTTGCAGGCTCACCACACGCCGCGGACGTGGGGACCGCTGCGTCGGAGCGACCATCTCAGTAGCCAGAGGCGACCAGGCGCCATTGCAGCCCCTGGGTCACCGCTGCCAAGGCACCCGGTTTGGTGCGGGGAGCCGGCGGCGGCAGATGCACCAGCTGGTCGCTGCTGGTGGGCACCAGCCAACCGGGCTTGCGCGCCGCACCAAGATGGTGCTGCTCAAGCAGGGCCGCCGACTCCTGCAGCCGGTGCTCGAGCACCTGGGTGGCTTCAAGCGCGCGGTAACTGCTGCCCCATTGGTTCTGCCAGTGCAAGGTGAGGCCGCTCAGCCCCAGCATCGACACACCCAGGCCCACCAGGGCGCCATCGCTGACGCGGTGCAGGCCGGCGAGCCAGGGGGCCTGGCGCACCACCTTGCGCGCCGACAATGACCCTTCGATCAGGGACAGCGGCCGCTCGAATCGCGGCGCGACCGAGCGACGGCGTTTGGCTGAACCCCGCTGGGGACGCGCTTCGGACTGCTGCAGCGGGGTGGCGACCAAAAGGGATCTGTTGCTCTGCGCAAGTGAACCACCCGACCCCAGGCTCGGCAAGGGCTCAGCCGGCGAGCAGCAACAGGTTGGCAACGGTGAGGCCGTTCCAGAGGCCGTGCATCAACACACTGGCCCCCAACCGTCCACTCTGCAAGCGCAACCAACCCAGCCCCAGGCCCAGCACGAACAGGGGCAACAACTCGCCCAGGCTGAGGTGGGCCAGGGCAAAGGCAGCAGCGCTAAGCAGCACCCCCCAACCGCCTCCCCAGCGCCGGGCCAGCACCGGCAGCAACACGCCGCGAAACAAGGTCTCCTCAAACAGGGGGGCCAGCACCAGGGCCGTTAGACCCAGCAGCAGCAGGGCCCCTTGGCTGGGGGTCGTCAGCACCATTTCAAGCAGGGGATTGCTGCCCGACGGGTCTGACCAGATGCGCTCGAGCAGCCAACCCGACAGCGCCACCACTGGCAGCACCATCAACAACTGCAGCAGCGCCAGACGCAGGCTCTGAAACCAGGGCTGCCAGCGCCACTGCAGCCAGCCCGAGGCGGGCGCCGGGCCCACACCCGCCAGCAACCAGGCCAGGAGGACCAACGGACCCACCATCAACGCCAGGTACAACAACGGCACCGAAGCCGCCTGCTGCAGGGCGGGATCACCCGCCAGCGGATCCAGCACCCGCTTCAAAACAGGAGCCACCAGCAGCGGCGTCAGCAATTCGCCGAGCACCACAAAGCCACCGGCCACCAGCAGGGTCACGTCGACCAGCGACAGCGGTGGACCCTGCAGCACGGCGGGGCCACTGAGGCGGCGACGGGCCAGCAGCCACAGCTGGCGCAGCAGCAGCAGGGCGCCCAGCAGCATCAACAGCGCCGGCGCCAGGGTGATCAGCAGCAACCGCAGCAACGCCTGACGGGCCACGGCTGGGGGCACGGCACAGGGCGCGCCCGGGGCCGCCAGCTCACAGTCCAACACCTGCTGCGCCGCCGCGGCGATGCCTGCCTGGGGCTCGTCAGGCAATGGGGAGGACGAGGCAGCCTGGCGGGCCAGCTCCTGGCGCAGCTGCCGGCGGGGATCAGCGC
>JBJOHB010000149.1:0-5519 GCA_046047915.1 Cyanobacteriota bacterium | reverse complement strand
CGTTGCTGAAATCACCATGCCCAGCCCACTTTCAGCGGGATAGTCATCGTCCAAAGAGTGAGTGGCGATGGGTGCCTCAACGCTGCGCGAGAGCGACGGAACACGCCGGCGCAGCAGTGATCCGATCAGTTGGTACCTCGGCACCATCGGGCGTGAACCGCTGCTGACCCCCGCCGAGGAGATCGAGCTGGGCAATCAGGTGCAGGCGATGATGCAGCTCCTGGAGCGGGGCGAGACCAGCTACACCGACAAGGAGCAGAAGGTCCTGCGCATCGGCCGCCGCTCCAAGCAGCGGATGATGCGGGCCAACCTGCGGCTGGTGGTCAGTGTCGCCAAGAAGTACCAGGGCAAGGGCCTGGAGTTGCTCGACCTGATCCAGGAGGGGTCCCTGGGGCTCGAGCGCGCGGTCGAGAAGTTCGACCCCACCCGTGGCTACAAATTCTCTACCTACGCCTTCTGGTGGATCCGCCAGAGCATGACCCGGGCGATCGCCTGCCAGTCGCGCACGATCCGCCTGCCGGTGCATCTGGGCGAGCGGCTGAGCGTCATCCGCAAGGTGAGCCTGGATCTGGCCCACAAGCTGGGTGCCATGCCGAGCCGCCGCGAGATCGCCGAGGCGATGAACATTCCCATGGAGGAACTCGACAGCGTGCTGCGCCAGGCCCTGACCACCTCAAGCCTTGACGCGCCGGTCAACGGCGAGGAGGGCCGCAGCTTCCTCGGGGACCTGATCGCCGACAACCCCGACGAAGAGCCGCTCGATCGGGTCGAACGGGGCATCCACCAGGAGCAGCTGGGACGCTGGCTGAGCCACCTCAGCGACCAGGAGCGGCAGGTGCTGGGACTGCGTTTTGGGCTTGACGGCCAGGAGCGCCACACCCTGGCCGAAATCGGACGGCAGCTTGAGGTGTCACGCGAACGGGTACGTCAGGTCGAGCTCAAGGCCCTGCGCAAACTGCGCAACCTGACCCGACGCATGCCCAGCAGCCTCTGAGCGGGGCGGCGGGGCAGGCTGAGGCTCAGTCCTCAGCCCAGATGTAGCGGGTCAGCTCTTCGGGCTTGGGCTCGGGCGCAGCCAGAGCGAAGTCGACGCAATCGGTGATGTGGGCGTCGATCTCCTTGTCGATCGCCTGCAGCTCCTCGGCCGTGGCCAGAGCCTGCTCGATCAACTGACCAGCCAGTCGCTTGATGGGATCCCGCTTGGCCCAGAACTCCTTTTCTTCGGCGGCCCGCAACTCATCGGGGTCAGCCAGGGAATGGCCCCGGTAGCGATAGGTGAGGCACTCGAGCACGGTCGGGCCTTCGCCGGCCCGGGCCCGTTCGATGGCGCGCTGGGCTGCGGCACGCACGGCCAGCACATCCATGCCGTCCACCTCTTCACCCGCCATGCCGAAAGCAGAGGCCTTACGCCAGATCTCGGGATCGCTGGTGGCCCGGTTGTGGTCCATGCCGATGGCCCACTTGTTGTTCTCCACCACGAACAGAATCGGCAACTTCCACAGCGCTGCCATGTTCAGGCACTCATAAAACTGCCCGATGTTGCAGGTGCCGTCACCAAAGAACGCTGCCGTGACCGCATCACTGCTGGCATCACCCAGGGCATCACGCTTGTAACGGCTGGTGAACGCTGCCCCCAGGGCTACAGGGATGCCCTCGCCGATGAAGGCATAACCACCCAGCAGGTGGTGCTCTTTGGAAAACAGGTGCATGGAGCCACCTCGGCCCTTGCTACAGCCTGTTTCTTTGCCGAACAGCTCGCTCATCACCTCGCGGGCGGGTACACCACAGCTGAGGGCGTGGACGTGATCGCGATAGGTGCTGCAGTACCAGTCGTATTGGGGCTTCATCGCCTTGATGACGCCGGTGCTGACCGCTTCCTGACCGTTGTACAGATGCACGAACCCGAACATCTTGCCGCGGTAGTACATCTCGGCGCATTTGTCCTCAAACCGCCGCCCCAGCACCATGTCGCGGTAGAGCTCGAGGCCCTCGGCGCGGGTCACGACGGCAGGAGTCGCCGGATAAAGGTTCTCGAGCCGCTCAGCGTGGGGGCCGGCCACATGGGTGGCATCTGCCGAACAGCTGGGGGCTCCTGAGGCGGCGGCGAGATCTCGGCTCATGTCTGCCTTGGTCATCGGGCAACTGTACGGGGTCTGTCCCCGACTTCTTGCATGAGACGAGCCAAAACCCGTGACCCTGCCTACAGTCGGCCACCAGAGAGCGATCCGGGTTGGAACTGCCGATCGATCATTTCCGGTTGCTCGGGGTCGCACCGACGGCCGATGCCCAGGGGGCGCTGCAGATGCTCCAGCAGCGACTGGACCGGGTTCCCACCGACGGCTACAGCCTCGAGACGCTCGATGCCCGGGCCGAACTGCTGCGCAGCAGTGCCGATCTGCTCAGCGACAGCGCCAGGCGAGGCCGGTACGAGGCCGACCTGACCGCTCTCAGCAGTGGCAGCGGCTCTGTCATCGCAGCTCTCGATGTGCCCTCGAGCCTCGAGGTCGGTGGCCTGGTGCTGCTGCTGGAGGCCGGCCAGCCCCTCGACTGCTTTGAACTGGCCAGCCGCAGCCTGCAGCCCCCGCGGGCCCCGGCCCTGGGCAGCAGCCGCGAAGCTGACCTGACCCTGGTGGCAGCGCTCGCCTGTCTGGCGGGCGCAGGCGAACTGGAGGATCAGCGCCGCTACGAAGCGGCCGCCCAGCTGCTGCTGCAGGGCCAGCAACTGCTGCAGCGCATGGGCCTGCTGCCGCACCAGCGCCAGCAGCTCGGTGATGCCCTCGAGGCCCTGACCCCCTACCGGGTTCTCGATCTGCTCAGCCGCCCCCTGACCGCGACGGCCGAACGCAGCGAAGGATTGCAGCTGCTCGGCACCCTGGTCGAACGCCGGGGCGGCCTGGAGGGCAGCGCTGACCCACGCCTGAGCAACGAGGCCTTCCAGGCGTTCTTTCGGCAGATCCGCGCCTTTCTGACCGTGCAGGAACAGGTGGACCTGTTCAGTGCCTGGGCGGCCCAGTCGGCGGCAGCGGATTTTCTGGCGACGACGGCCCTGACCGCCTCGGGGTTCGCCCAGCGCAAACCCGAGCGCATTGCCGCCGCCCTGGCACGGCTGGAGGCCAGCCCCCAGACCGGCACCGAAACCCTTAGGGCCTGCCTGTTGCTGCTGCTGGGCAAGGTCGAGCAGGCCCAACAGTGTTTTGCCCAGGGGGCCAGCCCCGAACTGCTGCTCTGGGCACGCCAGCAGGGCGCAGACCCCCTGGCCCAGCTGTGCGCCTATTGCCGCGATTGGCTGCAGCGCGATGTGCTGGCCGGCTACCGGGACCTGGAAGCCGACCCGGATCTGGACGCCTACTTCGCCGATCGCGATGTCCAGGCCTACATCGAGCAGCACGACCCGTCGCCGAAGCCGCCAGCCGCCGAGCCGGTGGACTGGAGGTCCTCGGCGTCGCTCGGTGAATTCGCCCGCGGCACGGCCCTGCACACCCCGTTGCAGACACCGCCGCCCGAAGCCCTTGACGACGACGAGGAGGACGGCGATGCCTGGGCCGACCCCCATGCCCAGGACGACGGTCTGGAGGACCGGCCTGAACCCTGGCGACTGCCGCGCCTGCACTGGCCGGAGCTGCCATGGCCCCCCATCCACTGGCCCGATCTCCACTGGCCCCAGGTGTGGCCCCGCCGGCGCCTGGCCCTGGCTGCTGCCGGCGGCGGGGCGGTGGTGGTGGCGGCCGCACTGCTGATCCGCCAGCCCTGGCGCAGCCCCGAGCCGATCGCCATCGAACCGGCCGCGGTCCAACCCGCCAAACCCGCCAGACCTACCAGCCCAGCGGCAGCTCCACCGGCGCCCGCCGGTGTCAGCCTGCCGCTGACGGCGGCCGCGCCGACGGACACCGAGCTCAAGGCCCTGCTCGACGCCTGGCTGGCCGCCAAGGCCGCCGTGCTGGCAGGCCGCAGCAGCAGCCTGCCGCTGGCGGAACTGGCGCGTGACAACCAGGTGGAGCGGCTCGAAGCCGAACGGAACGCCGACGCGGCCCGCGGCGAGAGCCAGACGGTCGCGGTCCGCATCACCGGGCTCGACGTGCTCGAACGCAGCCCCAGCCGCATCGCCGTCAGGGCCACCCTCCAGTACGCCGACACCCGCCTGGGCCGCGGCGGGGCGGTGATCGATCGCACCCCTGCCACCAGCCTCAGCAATCAGTACGTGTTTGCCCGGGACGGCGAGATCTGGAGGCTGGTGGCCTTTGGCCGGGCCAACTGAGTGGCGCCGGCCGCAAAACCCATCTGCATGGAGCTCAGGCTTTGCACACCCTGGTTCCGCATCGCTGACCATGCCCGCAGCACAGAGCCCGCCTGGTCGATGCCGCGGGTCGCGTCCTCAACGACAACCACCGCATAGCCAAGCTTGCGGGCATCAAGCGCTGTGGCCAGCACGCAGTAGTCGATGGCCAGACCAACCAACACCAGACGCTTGATCTGTTTGGCTTCGAGCCATGCATGGAGCCCGGTGGGCGTCGTTCCGTCCGCCTCAAACAACGCCGAATAACTGTCCATCGTTGGCGTGGAGCCTTTGCGCAGAATCAACGTGGCATTGGGTACAGCTAACCCTGGAGCCAGCTCGGCATCGGCCGACCCCTGCAGGCAGTGATCCGGCCAGAGCATCTGCGCTCCATAGGGCATGGTCACAACGCCAAACAAGGGGCGCCCGGGATGGCTGGAGGCAAAGGACACGTGGTCTGCCGGATGCCAATCCTGGGTGAGCACCACATGCTTGAAATGCGGAGCAAGACGATTGATCACCGGGACAACGGCCTGTCCGTCGGGCACAGGTAGCGAACCGCCCGGCAGAAAGCAGCGCTGCACGTCAATCACCAGCAACGCGTCGCCGGGCCCGCCAAACGGTGGCCCCCCTGCCAGTGCCAAGGCGCAGTCCGCCATCCCCAACAAGCCCAGGGCCAGGACTGCAGCCAAGCGAGATCCAGTCGAGACGACCCGTTGCATGGAGCCAACCACGACGCAGGAGCCATCAATTTCTACGATCGCTCCACGCGCCTGACCACACCAGCGATGTTCGACGAACTCTCAGCACGGTTTGAAGAGGCGGTCAAAAGCCTCAGAGGCCAGGCCACCATCAGCGAGACCAACGTCGAGGGAGCCCTCAAGGACGTGCGTCGGGCCCTGCTCGAAGCGGACGTCAGCCTGCCGGTGGTGCGCGAGTTCGTCGACGAGGTGCGCCGCAAGGCCGTCGGCACCGAGGTGGTGCGGGGCATCAGCCCCGATCAGAAGTTCATCCAGGTCGTTCACGACCAACTGGTCGAAACCATGGGCGGCGAGAACGCGCCCCTGGCTGCCGGTGGCAAGCCCGGCGAACCGTCGGTGGTGCTGATGGCAGGCCTGCAGGGGGCCGGCAAGACCACCGCCACCGCCAAGTTGGGCCTGCACCTCAAGGATCAGGGCCGCAAAACCCTGCTGGTGGCCGCCGACGTCTACCGGCCCGCCGCGATCGACCAACTGCAGACCCTGGG
>JBJOHB010000148.1:0-13821 GCA_046047915.1 Cyanobacteriota bacterium | reverse complement strand
CAGTTGCTGCTCAACGGCTCGTCGGGCATCGCCGTGGGCATGGCCACCAACATCCCGCCCCACAACCTGGGCGAGCTGATTGACGGTCTGTTGGCCCTAATCGCCAACCCGGACCTGTCGGAGCGCGAGCTGATGGCCATCATTCCCGGGCCTGACTTCCCCACGGGCGGGCAGATCCTGGGCAGGCGGGGCATCCGCGAGACCTACACCACCGGTCGCGGCTCGGTGACCATGCGCGGCGTGGCGGCGATTGAGACGATCGAGGCCACGGGTCGCCCCGACCGCGATGCGGTGATCATCACCCAACTTCCCTATCAGACCAACAAGGCGGCGCTGATCGAGCGCATCGCCGAGATGGTCAACGACAAAAAGCTCGAGGGAATCGCCGACATCCGCGACGAATCGGATCGCGATGGCATGCGCATCGTGATCGAGCTGCGGCGCGATGCCTACCCCCAGGTTGTGCTCAACAACCTCTTCAAGCTGACACCGCTGCAGAACAACTTCAGCGCCTACATGCTGGCTCTGGTCAATGGGGAGCCGGTGCTGCTGACGCTGCGCAAGATGCTGCAGGTCTTTCTCGATTTCAGGATCGAGACGATCGAGCGGCGCACCCGTTACTTTTTGCGCAAGGCCGAAGAGCGCGATCACATCCTTCTGGGCCTGCTGCTGGCGCTCGATCAGCTCGATCCGATCATCGCCCTGATCCGGGCCGCATCGGACACAGCCACAGCGCGCACCCAGCTGCAGGAGCGCCACGGCCTGAGTGAGATTCAAGCCGACGCCATCTTGCAGATGCAGTTGCGTCGCCTGACGGCCCTGGAAGCCGACAAGATTCGGCTCGAGCACGAGGATCTTGTCGCCAAGATTGCCGACTACAAAGACATTCTTGGACGCCGCGAACGGGTTCTCAGCCTGATCACCGACGAACTGGGTGCCATCCGCACCCGCTTTGACTCGCCACGGCGCACCGAAATCCTTGACATCGAAGGCGGTCTTGAAGACATCGACCTGATCGCCAACGAACGGTCGGTCGTGCTGTTGACCGAGAACGGCTACCTCAAGCGGATGCCGGTCAACGAATTCGAGTCCACCAGTCGCGGCACCCGCGGCAAGGCCGGCACCCGCAGCCAGGGTGAAGAAGCCGTCAAGTTGTTCATCAGCTGCAACGACCACGACAGCCTGCTGCTGTTTTCGGATCGGGGCGTGGTCTACACGGTGCCGGCCTACCGGGTGCCGCTGTGCAGCCGCAGTGCCAAAGGCACGCCAATTGTGCAACTGCTGCCCATCCCCCGGGAGGAGCAGATCACCTCACTGCTGGCCGTCAGCGAATTCTCCGAAGAGGGCGTGCTGGTGATGCTGACCAGCAAGGGGTTCGTCAAGCGCACCCGCCTGTCGGCCTTTGCCAACATTCGCTCCAACGGTCTGATCGCCATCTCTCTGGAAGAGGGCGATGCCCTGAGCTGGGTGCGGCTGGCCCAACCCGGCGACAGCGTGCTGATCGGCTCGCGCCATGGCATGACGATCCACTTCAGGCTCAATGACGAGGAGCTCAGGCCCCTGGGCCGCAGCGCCCGCGGCGTGCGGGCGATGAACCTGAGGCCAGCCGACCAGCTGGTGAGCATGGATGTGCTGCCGGTGGAGCTGGCCGACCGGGTCGAGATCAGCGCCACAGGCGATCTGGCCGATGGCGACGGGGACGCGGAAACCGACGAGCTGCCCGTCAGCGAGGGGCCCTGGGTGTTGGTGGCCAGCGCCAGCGGCCTGGGCAAACGGGTTCCGGTGGATCAGTTCCGCCTGCAGAAACGGGCGGGCATGGGCCTGCGGGCGATCAAGTTCCGCCGCGATGGCGATGTGCTGGTGGGCCTCAAGGTGCTCGGAGCCGGCGAAGAGCTGCTGCTGGTGAGCGAGCGCGGCGTGATTGTGCGGATGAAGGCCGATGCCATCCCGCAGCAATCCCGAGCCGCCACAGGGGTTCGCCTGCAGAAACTGGATGCTGGCGATCGCCTGGCCGAGGTGGTGCTGGTGCCCGCCCCCCCCGAAGAAGACGACGCCCCGAATGACCCTGAAGCCGGCCCCCTCGAGGATGCGCCGCCGGGCTAGGCCATGGTCATGGCCCAGATCACGTTGATCTTGACTGGAACCGGCAAGACATCTGCCACGGCGATGGTGCCGTAGTTGATCTGATTGGAATAAAATTCACCAATCAAACGGTAGTCAACTAGGTCTTATCCCGGGCCGAGAAGCGATTCACATTGCCCTCCTTGATCGCCACATCAAGCACGAGGGGCTCCGGCCCATTCCAGGCAGCAGCAGGACCAGATAACCCCAGCAGCACAGCCAACAAGCAGAGCCCTGTGATCACCCAGCGCCTGATGCCGGCCATGGACGGAGAGGCAACAACCGGCTCACCGGAACGAGACCCAGCCTGGGACGGTCAACGAATTCCGTTCAAGTCATGATTGGCAGCATGAACACCGACGTCCCAGGTCCACCCAGCGATCTATGGATCGCCAACACGGTCAGCGACCTGGTGCAGGGTGATGTGCGCGAACACCTACCGCTCGAGCGCATCCCGTTGCGGGGAGACGTGCTGGGCCTGGGAACCACCACCAGCCTTGACAACGGCGAGCTCAGCTTTCTGCTCAAGGGCGATGGCAACACCAGCATCTGGAAAGGTCAGGCCCACGACGGCGGCATCCGTGAGCTGCAGCCTGGTGACGGCAGCGGTCATTTCCCCTACGTCTGTTTCAGCCGTGATGCGACCGATCTGCGTCGGCCGGTGGATCTGACCCTGCTGGGACCCAGCCGCGGCAGGCCCCTGCAGGAGCTGGTGGGCGAGGCCATCGCGTTGCTGCGCAGCCGTGGTGAGCTGGTCGAGGCACCGATCTACGGCCTGCGGTTGATGGCCCGCTGGCAGTCCCTGATCATCACGGTGGCGTCCAAGCTGTGCATGGGCCAACAACGCCGCAACAACCATGGGGCCAGCGGCGGCAACCCCTCGGTGTATGACCTGTTGCAGCATTACCGGCTGGCCGAAGCCGACCCTGGCAACAGCAACGATCCGATCCGCTACCTGGGGCGCTCCTTGCAGTGGGACTGCTGCGGCTTCTGGGACAGCGATCCGGCTCAGGGCCGGGTCACCGTGCCGGTCGCCACTGACCATCTGCACCTGCACGGGTGCAGCACCGACCTGCGCCACGGCGGGCACCTGCACCACGGGCACCCCCAGACAGCCCTGCTCGAGCTCGAGCGGCTGACGCTGTACCCGCTGCAGCGGTTGCAGCATCTGGGCAGTGATCTGGCGGTCGAGAACCTCAGCTACGAGAACGGGGAGATCCGCTTCACAGTTGTCAACCGAGGCACCATGGACGTGAGCGATGTTGGCGTTGCCGTCGTGATCGACGACTGCTACAGCAGCCATCGCTACCTGCGATTGCCATGGCTGGAAGCTGGGGCCATGGAACACTTTGCAGTTCCACTGCCCCTCACGGCCAGCAACAGGCGCGTCGAGGTGATTGCCGACCCCGAACGAGACATCCTTGAACAACCAGATCAGCAAGCCAACAACCGCGCTGTTCTGAACCTGAAACCGGCATGACGGTGATCAACACCACCACCACGTCCATCGATGTCCTGGTGATCGGTGGCGGACCAGCCGCGCTCTGCCTGGCCGCAGCCCTCGGATCCGAGGACCTGCAGGTGGCCCTGCTGAGCCCCCAGGGGATGCCCAGCATCTGGGCCAACACCTATGGCATCTGGGGTGACGAAGTGGACAGGCTCGGATTGGGCCATCTGCTCTCCCATCGCTGGCAGAACACCATCAGCCGCTTCGGGTTCGGAGACGACGACCCCGCAGCGGATGCCAACCGGGAGGTCCAGCATGGTCGCGACTACGGGTTGTTGGATCGCCAACGGCTCCAACAGCACTGGCTCGACATCTGCAGCCGCCATGGCGTGCGCCTGCACACCGGCGCAGCCACGGCCATCAGCCATGACCGCTTCAGCTCCACCGTGACCACCGCGGCTGGCGATGGGATACAAGCCCGGCTTGTGGTCGATGCCACCGGCCACAACCCTGTTTTTGTGCGCCAGACCAGCAACACCAACGTGGCTGGCCAGGCGGCCTATGGGGTGGTGGCGCGTTTTGAACGACCGCCAATCGAGCCCGACCAGTTCGTGTTCATGGACTATCGCTGCCATCACCTCTCAGAGGAGCAGAGGCGGGAACCACCGACCTTCCTCTATGCCATGCATCTGGGGGAGGACCGGTACTTTGTCGAGGAAACCTCGCTGGCTTTGGCACCGGCGGTCCCGTTCCCCGTGCTGCAACGGCGGTTGGCCCAGCGGCTCGAACGGCAGGGCGCCAGCATCGCTGCGATCGAACACGAAGAGTTCTGCCTGTTTCCGATGAACCCAGCGCTGCCGGCGCGCCACCAGCGGGTGGTGGGCTTCGGCGGAGCCGCCGGCATGGTGCACCCGGCTTCGGGGTTCATGGTGGGCAGCCTGTTGCGCCGTGGGCCGAACCTGGCCCGCACGATCGCCAACGCCCTGGCTCAAGGCCAGAACGGATCCAAGGGGATCAGCGGCGCAGACCTGGCCCACCAGGCCTGGGATGGGCTGTGGCCAGCCCAAGAACGGCTGAAGCGGGAGTTTTTCCGCTTTGGTCTGCAGAAGCTGATGGGCTTTGATCAAGCGCAACTGCGTCATCACTTTGCAGCCTTTTTCGAGCTGCCCGCCCACGACTGGTATGGCTTTCTGACCAACAGCCTCAGCCCGGTCGAACTGGTAGCGGCCATGGCCAAGCTCTTTACACTGGCGCCCTGGGATGTGCGCACAGGATTGCTGCTACCGGCCAAGCCAGCACCGGGCTGGTCAGGGGCAACGATGCGTGACAACGACCCATCCGATCGCTAAAACGAGGTTGCGATCGTTCACTACCTTGCACCCCACTCCTTGCTTCGCGTCACCGCGCTGCTGCTGATGGCTGGGATCGCAGCTGTCAGCCTGAGCCCTCAAGCCGCCAAGGCTGACACCTCAAAATGCACGGCCCGCATCAAGGCCCAAGGCTTTTTCATCACGGACATTGACACTGACTGGGGGCCGCCCCTACGACAAGTTCTCCGTGATCAAAGCCAACAAGGAATACGATCTGTGGATCAACAAGAACAGCTGCCAAATTGAGCACCAAGTACTAGACAACGACCGGGATCACGACTGAACAGCTCCCGAGTATTTCAAGGCCAACAAAACGCATCTGAAAACAGCCCTGACCATGGGCTGTTTTTTATGTCTTCAAAACCATCCAGCCCATCGCCGGCAAAACAGCAAGCCCACATCCAGTCACAAAGGCCAAAGGACAAGCTGACATCAAGCAATCGTTGTTCTACCATCACTCCAAAGAAATCCAACGGCGCTGCAGGAGGCGTTCCCTGTGATCAGACAAGCATGGCGCCGAGCACGGCACCGCAGCCGCTTGCTCGTCATGTTGCTGCTGCCAATCGCGCTGTTGACACTGATCAACCTGCCACTGGCCAAGGCAGGAGCCAAAGCTGAGTTATGGGAACTGAGGATCATTCACACCTC
Source organism: Cyanobacteriota bacterium (assembly GCA_046047915.1). GTDB lineage: Bacteria > Cyanobacteriota > Cyanobacteriia > PCC-6307 > Cyanobiaceae > RGUW01. Next base: position 8,235 of record JBJOHB010000148.1, on the reverse strand, counting down.
AGACCAGGAAGCTGGCAAGAAGGCGTTGATCGACATTCCTGCTCTGGTGGCCGTGATGGAGCACCTGGACGGCCTGCCCTATCCAAACACGCTGAAACTCACATCCGGTGACCTGCTGATCGCTGGCCCGTTCATGAACGCGAGCCAATTTCTCTACAGCAATCCACAAGCCTTCCAAAATCTGAAACCGCACCAGCGCAGCCTTGAGCCACTGGCGATGCGACCCGGCATCGCCGACATGATCATCAACAGCAACCTGGGCTGGCAGGCTGCAGTCATTGGCAACCACGAATTCGATGGCATCGCCCAGCCGGGAGGTGTCCTCAACAAAGGCAACTTTTTTGAGCTGATTGGCAAAGATCCCCAGTTGCGCAACTACGAAGGCAAAGGTATCGGTGCCGATGCCAAATCCTATCGACAACAAGGTGCTGGCATCGGCCGTGAGGGTTACCTTGGGGCAACTTTTCCCTATCTTTCAGTCAACCTGGACTTTGATTCCTTTAAAGCAAACCGCGAGGGACAGTCGATCTTTACAGCCTATGGGCTGAAGGATCAAACCAAGAGCCCGGAACGCGCCAGTGCCAACAGCCTGGCCCGATCAACCATCATCCCCGTGGGCCGTGAATCAATTGGCGTCATCGGTGCCACGACACCATTTCTACCAGACATTGTTGGCGGACTGGATCCGAACAATATGCTGACAGGCAGCTACCGCAGCAAGGAAACAACAGCTGCAGAGCAGGCTGCGGTCCTAAGACCTCTGATCAAGCAAGAGGTGGATGCATTGCAACAGCGCGGCATCAACAAGATCGTCTTGATGACGCACCTTCAAGATAGTGCAATCGAAGAAGAGCTGACCCGCCAGCTGCTGCAGCACAACATCGGTGTGGATGTTGTCATCGGTGGCGGTTCGCACAAGGTGATGGGTCCAGCCAACGGCGCACAGTTGGGCCTGTTGCGCGGCCTCGATCAGAGCTCTGTACTCGATGCAGAGGCCAAAGCCCGCGGCGAGGTTGTACCTGCCCTGGTGCCCTATCCCAAACAATTCACAGCAGCAGACAAACAAGCGACGATCTATTACGTCAACGGCGGTTCCAACTATGAATACCTGAATCAATTGATCGTGCGCTTCGACAAAGAGGGGCGCATCGTCAACCACGACCCACGCAATAGCCGTCCCTGGAAGACCGACGGCGACGCCGTCAGCGGCCTGCTCGGCCACCAGGACTGGCGACGGCTACCAGCTGGTGAGCGCACGCAGAAGATCAGCTCCCACATCCTGAAAACAAGCAAGAATGCTGGGCATCGCAATGCTGTTGCCACAGTCAATGCCGTCAAGGCTTACATCGATGGTCTTGACGCCGTGCAATATGGCCTTAGCAAGGTCTGGCTGAATGGCAACAACGGAGACATTCGCTCCCGCGAGACCAACCTCGGCAACCTCGTGGCGGATTCACTGCTCTGGTATGGCCAGACATTGAAAACCAATAATCCAAATCTAACTGATATCAAATCGATTGACGTTGCGTTCATCAATGGTGGTGGCATCCGCGACATGATCGGCACCGAGCAGGTGATGCCCGACGAAAGCGTGCATCGCAATCCACCGGAAGCCAATCCAATCCTGAACAAGCAGGAGGGTGAAATCTCAAAGCTGGATCTGCTGAACAGCCTCCGCTTTGACAACACGCTAAGCATCGGCACAATCACGACCAGCCAGCTCAAGCGCAGTGCCGAAGCGATGGTCGCCGAGGCCCGTCACGGGGGCTTTGGACAGATTTCAGGCTTCCGCTTTAGCTACGACCCCAACAGGCCCCGCGGCGAGCGCGTGATCAGCATGGATCTGACCCGACTCCGCCGCCTGCCGGATGGACGGATCGACGGCAGCACCCAGCAGCAGGACTTGGTGCGCCCCCTGGTGCGCAACGGTGAAGTGCTTCGGCCCGACGAGGAGCTGGGCGTGGTGACCATCACCTATCTGGCCGAAGGAGGCGACGGCCAGGGCGGCGCCCAGCTCAGCCAGAACATGCGCAACGTGCGCTGGATTGGCGCGGCCGGCGATGCAGCCACCTGGCAAGCCGCAGGACAGCCCAAACCACGGCTGCTGCAGGCGACGGAGGCCCCAACCAGCATCAGCGCCGGATTGAACCAGCGTGAGCTTGGCTTTGGCTCCTACCGCGACGCCCTGGGCGCCTACCTCACCGCCAATCACGCCGGTGGCGCGGCAGGCAATCCGTTTGCTGTTGCCGATGCTGACGACGCGGGACGTCCCAACGCCGTCAGGATCCTCGTTGTGGGACGTTGATGGTCCTGCGTTGGACGGCATGACACGGCTGCTTCGACTCTGGCCCCGTCAGATCGGCAACCAGTGCCTGGTGATGCTGGTGGTCGGCACGTTGTTCGGCTGGCTGGCGCCAGCCCAGACAACCTGGCTCAAGCCCTTGGCGACGGTGTTTCTGCAGGCCTCGCAGATCGTGGTGATGCCTTACCTGATCTGCGAGCTGATCGTGGGCTTCGGCCGACTGCGCTCTGGGTCACTGGCTCAGCTGGCCCGTCGTGGCGGCCTGGTGCTGCTGGGGTTGTGGCTGGCCGGTTCGCTGCTGGTGGTCGGGCTGCCCCTGTTTTTGCCCCCGCTGGTGACCTCGGAGTTCTTTCACGCGGGTCTGTTTGAGCGCACCGAGCCGGCGAATCTGCTCACCACCTACCTACCGGACAACATCTTTGGCGCCCTGGCAGCCGATAACTTTCCGGCCGTTGTGCTGTTCAGCTGTCTGCTGGGCATCCTGCTGCAGGGCATCGACGAGCGGGATCAACTGCTGGCACCGCTGGCCGTGATCCGCCAGCTGTTCAGCCGACTGAACAAACTGGTTGTCAAGCTGATTCCCTACGGAATCTTTGCGCTGATCGCCATCAATGTGGCGCGGCTCAATGGCGAGCAGTTCATTCGCATGCAGGGATTCATCGCTCTTTGCGCGATGGCCTTCCTGCTGCTCAGTGTGGCAGCCCTGCTCTGCCTGCTGAGCCTGACACCCCTGAGCATGGCAGCGATCTGGAGGCTGATCAAAGGGCCGCTGGCGTTGACCGCCAGCAGCGCCAACCTGCTGATCGCCCTGCCGATGCTGGTCAGCAATCTGCAGGAGCAGTTGCCCCAGGAACTGACGCTCGGGCCCGCGCGGACCATCGACCCCCAGGCCGCCCGCGAAGCCAGCGACGAACTGGCTCCACTGGTGTCTTTGGGCTATGCCCTGCCCACCCTGGGCCAGGTTGCCTCCTTGCTGTTCATCCCGTTTGCAGGCTGGTTCGTGGACCGCAGCCTCGAACCAGGGGCCACGGCACGCATGCTGCTCAGTGCCATTCCAGCGTCGGTCTCAGGGATCAAGGCGGTGATGCGGCAGGAGTTGCTGCAGCTCGGCTTGCCGATCGATCTACTGCAACTGGTGTACGTCAACGGCGAATGGTTGTACCGCTTCGAAAAGGTGCTCTCGCTCGAGGGCCTGGTGGTGCTGGCGGTTCTGGTCTATGCCCGTGCCATTGGCGCCTGGCGGTTTCGGCCCGCCCGGGCGCTGGCGGGATTGGCGCTACTGCTCGGGCTCACGACCCTGCTGGGCTCGTCGACCCGAACGGCCCTGGCCCATGCCCTGCAAGACACCTACCGCAACGACGAACGGCTTCTGAGCCTGACCACAACCGACGCCGGACCACAACCCCGTGACGTGCAGGGGCCGCAGCCGCCCCAGCCGGTGAGCTTGAAAGGGATCAAGGCCCGCGGGGTGCTGCGGGTGGGGCTGCGCAGCGACGGCCTGCCGTGGGCTTACCGCAACCACAAAGGGCAGCTGGTGGGGTTCGACGTCGACCTGATGCGCAAGCTGGCGACCAACCTGGAGGTCAGGCTGCAGATCCAGGAAGCCCCGATGCCCCAGCTGGAGCGCTGGCTGGCCCAGAACAGGGTGGATCTGGTGGCCGGCGGCATCCAGAGCAGCCCCAGCCGGGCCATCCAGAACGAGCTGAGCCGCAGCTATTTGCAGGTGCACCTGGCGCTGGTTGTTCCCGACGACAAGCTGAAGGTGCTGCAGCCTGGCAGCGGGACGGGCCGCACCACACCGATCCTGCTGGCGGTGCGCGACGAAGAACTGATCAGCCCGGGCATCGAGCAGCAGATCAGCCAGTACCTCAGCCAAGGGGGTCCACCGCGGCGGGTGGTGATCGAACACATCCCCAGCAAGGAAGCCTTTTTTTCACGTGCTGGCCAGACAAGGTTCGACGGCCTGCTGACCTCGGCCGAGTCAGGCGCAGCCTGGGCTGTGATCTATCCGCGCACCTCGTTGATCACACCGTTCAGCGACGACCTCAACAGCGAGCTGGTGCTGTTGATCGGTGGGCAGGATGCCAGCCTGCGGCGGTACATCAACGGCTTCCTGACCCGCGAACAGGCCCAGGGCGGCATTGACACCCTGTTCAACCACTGGATCCTGCTCAAGGATTGAGCATCAGGGGCGCGTGACCCAGTCGGCCGCATTGAGGGCGGGAAACAGCCCGTCATCACGCTGAATCGCCTGCAGCCACCCCTCGGGCAAGGGGGTTCCATTGTTGATCGCGTCCATCAGACGCCAGAAGCGATCGAGATGGCGCTCGATCCGTTCTTTGGCCAGGTCGGTGGTGGTGCCAGCCCGCAAAATGAAGCTCCAATCGGAACTCTGGGCCAGCAACAATTCACGCCCGGCCTGGGTGAGCAGCTGACGCTGTTCGCTGCTGCCTACACCGCGGTTCACGCGCCGCACCATGGCAGCTGAAGCCCGCTGCCATTCGATCACCACCCAGGCATTGGTGTCGTTGAGCCAATAGTCGTGGTAGCCCCCCTGGCCCCAGCTGCTGGGGGAGGGGCGGCAGACCTGCATCGGCTGGTCTTCGGCCAGGACGGCCCTCAGGTGGGTGAAGCGGACCCCCTGGGCGGGGCCCTGCCGAAACAGCTCGGCCAGGAAAGCGGGACCCTCGTACCACCAATGACCGAACAGCTCGGCATCAAAGGGCGCCACCAGCAACGGTGAGCGCTCCATCACCGCGCTCAGACTGTCCAGTTCAGCCGCGCGACCCTGCAGGTAGTGCTGGGCATCGCCAAGCACGGTGGCCTGGGCCACCTCTGGCTCATAGGACTGCTTTTGATCAAGTGAGGCGGCCTGACTGGTGACCCGGTGCAGCTTGAGTCCCAGAGGCCGTCGGCTGGTGATTCCGGCCTCGGACAACAACTCCTGCGGCAGGTCCCAACCCAAATCGCGGTGAAATTCCCTGTACGACCCATGGCCGGGATAGCCATCACGGGCACTCCAGACCGGCAGGGTCGAGGTGCTGTCCCGACCAAAGAAGGCCACCCCCCCGGCGAGCAGATCGGCGCATACACGCCATAGCGGGGCCGTGGTAGGGCATGCAACAGACCGTGGCCATCGAGGATGGAGTAGCGCAGTCCGCAGGCCAGCAGCTGCTGATCCAACCCCTCGTAATAGGCGCATTCGGGCAGCCAGATCCCCAGGGGACGCTCACCCAGCAAGCGCTCGTGTTCGCGCACCGCGGTCAGCAACTGGGCCCGCACCGCTTCGGGGGTGTGGCGCAATAGCGGCAGGTAACCGTGGGTGGCGCAACAGGTGATCAGGTCCAGGACCCCCTGCTGCTGCAGACGCCTGAAGCGCTCAATCAGGTTGCCGTCCAGCTGGCGCCACTGGGCCAGGGTGGCGTGCAGCTGGACGGCCTGGGCAGCCGCAGCCTGGTGCTGGTCCGCCGGCGCCTGGTCCAGCAAGGCCAGCCGCACCTCAAGCCAGGGAGCAAAACGCTGATTGAGAGCCTGGTCGCTCAGCAGGGACAACAGCGTGGGCGACAGGCCCAGGGTCAAACGAGGTGCCTGGGCAGGGTCGGCTGCTGCCGCTTCAAGGACCGCCAGCAGCGGCAAATAACACTCCTGCAGGGCCTGGAAGTACCAGTCCTCTTCAAGGGTGCCCGGTGCACTGGAGCGCACATAGGGCAAATGGGCGTGCAGCACCAGGGCCAGATCACCAGCGGCCATGGGCTTCGCGCGGTCAGGTCACTCTAGGGGCAACACAGCGACAGCACCCGCAGCAGGCAACCGACGCAGCCATAGAATGGATCCAACTCATACTCGCTCCGCATAAGGAAGCAGGGAAGCCGACCATGGCCCGCGATCCAGGCCGCGTTCTGATCTTTGACACCACCCTGCGCGACGGCGAGCAATCGCCCGGCGCCAGCCTCAACCTGGAGGAGAAGCTGGCGATTGCCCAGCAGCTGGCGCGCCTGGGGGTCGACATCATCGAAGCCGGCTTCCCGTTTGCCAGCCCCGGCGACTTCAACGCCGTGCAGCGCATCGCCGGCAGCGTCGGCACCGCCGAGGGGCCGATCATCTGCGGCCTGGCCCGCGCCGCGGCCGGCGACATCAAGGCCTGCGCCGATGCCGTGGCACCAGCCGCCAACAAGCGCATCCACACCTTTATTGCCACCAGCGACATTCACCTCGAGCACAAGTTGCGCAAGACCCGCGCCGAGGTGCTGGCGATCACCGCCGAGATGGTCGCTTACGCCCGCTCGCTGGTGGATGACGTCGAGTTCAGCTGCGAGGACGCCGGCCGCAGCGACCCCGCGTTCATGTACCAGGTGATCGAGGCCGCGATCAAGGCCGGCGCCACCACCATCAACATCCCCGACACCGTCGGCTATGCCGCCCCAGCCGAGTTTGGCGAGCTGATCGCCGGCATCAACGCCAATGTGCCCAACATCGACCAGGCGGTGATCTCGGTGCACGGTCACAACGACTTGGGCCTGGCCGTAGCCAACTTCTTGGAAGCGGTCAAAAACGGCGCCCGCCAGCTCGAATGCACGATCAACGGCATCGGCGAGCGGGCCGGCAACGCCTCGCTTGAAGAGCTGGTGATGGCGTTGCATGTGCGCCGCAGCTACTACAACCCGTTTTTGGGCAGGGCAGCCGAGAGCAGTGAGCCCCTGACCGCTGTGCGCACCGAAGAGATCACCAAAACCTCGCGCCTGGTGAGCAACCTCACCGGCATGGCGGTGCAGCCCAACAAGGCGATCGTCGGCGCCAACGCCTTTGCCCATGAGAGCGGCATCCACCAGGACGGGGTGCTCAAAAACCGCCTCACCTACGAAATCATCGATGCCCGCACGGTGGGCCTGGCCGACAACCGCATCTCGCTGGGCAAGCTGAGCGGCCGCAGCGCCTTCAGAGCCCGGCTCGAGGAGCTGGGCTACCAGCTCGAGCGCGACGCCCTCGACGACGCCTTTGCCCGCTTCAAGGAGCTGGCCGATCGCAAGCGCGAAATCAGCGACCGGGATCTGGAGGCGATTGTCAGCGAGCAGGTGCAACAGGCTGATGAGGCCCGCTTCAGCCTCAAGAGTGTGCAGGTGAGCTGCGGCACCGGCCTGCAGCCCACCGCCACGATCACCCTGACCACGGCCGACGGCGCCGAACTGACCGAAGCGGCGATCGGCACCGGCCCGGTGGATGCGGTCTGTCAGGCCCTCAACCGCCTGGCCCAGGTGCCCAACGAACTGGTCGAGTTCAGTGTCAAAAGCGTCACCGAGGGCATCGATGCCATGGGCGATGTAACGATCCGGCTGCGGGCCGGCGGGGTGCTGTATTCGGGCCATGCCGCGGACACCGACATCGTCGTGGCCGCAGCCCAGGCCTTTGTCAACGCCCTCAACCGGCTGGTCGCCGGCGGCCGCAGCCAGCCCCTGCATCCCCAGAAAGGGCCCCTGCCGGTGGTGGGCGATCTGCCCCTGGCCCAGCGGCCGCGGGTCTGATGGCGGATCCGCGTTCCGCAGGGCGTCCAAGGCTGGCCGCCACCGCCCTGCAGCTGACGCTGCTGCTGCTGCTGGCCCTGGCGATGCTGCTGCCGCTGCTGTGGCTGGTGAGCACCTCGCTCAAGGGGCCGGCCGAAAACATCTTTGCCAGCCCGCCGGCCCTGCTGCCGGCCCAACCGAGCCTGGAGGCCTACGGACGGCTGTTTGCCGGCAGCCCGATGGGCACCTATCTGCTCAACAGCACCATCATCAGCGGCCTGGCGGTGGCCTGCAACCTGCTGTTCTGCTCGCTAGCGGCCTACCCCCTGGCGCGGTTGCGGTTTGCCGGCCGCGGCCTGGTGCTGGCCCTGGTGGTGGCGACGATCCTGATCCCGTTTCAGGTGGTGATGATTCCGCTGTACCTGCTGATGGTGC
>JBJOHB010000147.1:0-3565 GCA_046047915.1 Cyanobacteriota bacterium | reverse complement strand
TGTCATAGGCCGCCGTGTGCGCAAACGCCGCCAGGGCCAGCTGGCGCCGCAGAGCCGCGGTGATGCCGGCCGGCCCAGAGGCCGCCAACAGCTCAAGAAAGGCTGGGTACTGGCTGGGGCTGGTCAGCACCGCGACGTCGGCGTGGTTCTTGGCCGCCGCCCGCACCATCGCCGGGCCGCCGATATCGATGTTCTCGATCGCGGTCTCCCAGCTCACCGCCGGATCGGCGACCGTCGCTTCAAACGGGTACAGGTTGACCACGACCACATCGATCGGGTCGATGCCCTGGGCCGCCAGGTCAGCCTGGTGGGCGGCATCGGCGCGCCTGGCCAGGATGCCGCCGTGGATGCGCGGGTGCAGGGTCTTGACCCGGCCACCCAGGATCTCGGGGGCACCGGTGTGCTCGGCCACCTTGGTGACCGCCACCCCGGCCGCCTGCAGGGTGGCGGCGGTACCCCCGCTCGAAATCAGCCGGTAGCCGGCGGCCACCAGCCCCTGGGCCAGGGGCACCAGCCCCTCTTTGTCGGAGACACTCAGCAGGGCCGTGGGAGCCATGACGCCAGCAACGGGATCAACCTGCCAACCTACGCAGGCAGGTCTCGACGGTTGATGGAGCACGCCACTGAGCACGCCACGGTGGGAGAGGCCCTCTGGCAGGGTCCAGAGCAGAGCAGCCGCCTGCTGGTGCTGCTGCACGGCTGGGGAGCCGACGCCGATGACCTGCTCGAGCTGGGCGAGCTGCTGGTCGGTCCCCAGGTCAGCGTGGTCAGCCTGCGGGCACCCCTGGCCCATCCGGCCGGTGTGGGTCGGCAGTGGTACGACCTGCAGCAGAGCGGCTGGCCTCAATTGCCGCACGCGCGCAGCGCCCTGAGCAGCCGGCTGCTGGCTTTGGGCGAGAGCGTGGGCCTATCTCAGACGGTGGTGCTGGGCTTCTCCCAGGGGGCAGCGATGGCCCTGGATGTGGCGACCAGCCTGCCGGTGGCCGGCGTGATCGCCTGCAGCGGCTACCCCCACCCCGACTGGCATCCCGAGGATCTATCGCTGCCGGTGCTGCTCAGCCATGGCGAGCAGGATCCGGTGGTGCCCCATGGCGCCAGCGTTGAACTGGAACGGCGGCTCAAAGCGGCGGGTGCCGCCGTCGAACTGCTCAGCTTCGCCGGCGGCCACAGCATCGATCCCGACCTGTTCGCCCCGATGCGCCTGTTTCTGGAACGCTGCTGGAGCTGACCAGCAGCGACGAAGCGCTCAGACGAAGGCGTACTCGTACTCCTCCATCTCTTCCCAGTCATCGGCGGCCAGGGCCTCAAGACCTTCGAAGAGGACGTCTTCGCCGATGCGATCGACGATCAGACGCAGCGAGGGGAAGAGAAAGTGGTTCTCTTCGGCGTACTGGGCGCTGAACAGACCCTTTTCACCCCAGAAGAAGCGATCGGTGGTGTGCTCATTGCGGCGCACATTGAGGATCGCCGGGGGCACCAGGGCCTGCTCGGCGATGTAACGCCGGGCGGCGGTCACCGGCTTGTGGGAGCCGGTCTCGAGGTTGAAGGTGGCCACATGGGCCAGAACCCGCTGGCCGGCGAGCCGGCGGCGGCTGATCCGCTTGCGCTTCTTGGACATGGAAGGGGTGACGGGGAAGGGGGGTGAGGCGACTGGGCGGCGCGGCAGCGCGGCACAGTCCTTGCGGCTGGCCCCGCCGGAGGACCGGCGGATCAGCAACGCCCAACCATCTGTCGTACGAAAAAGCGGTAAGCCGCTCCGTCGGCTACGCACCAACAGAATCCCAACGACGGGATGTCGCCGGGTCTTGAAGAACAGATCCTCAGGTGGGTCTCTGTTTCTGCTGTAGCGTGGTTACGGGAAAACCGCAACAACGACGCCTATGGCGTCGCCCCGACTGCCACTTGCCGCCCGCTCGCGGACTGCGAAGTATTGGTCGATACGTCCCATCTTAAGACTTTTTCCCGAATTTCGAACACGTCGAGCGGGAAATTTTTTTGGCGCCTGTCCGCACCCTGATCGCCGCGTGATCTGCAGCCCGTGACTTTGCGCGTCTCTGAGGGCTTTCTCAGCCTGGTGCACTTTCAGTTGGCCCAGTTCGCGGATCGCGATGACGTCCGCTCGCTGGTGGTCTATGTGGCCCAGACCGACCAGGGCGACACGCCGGCCCTGGTGCCGGTCGGCCAGTGGCCCCACCAGAACCCGGCCCTTGAACCGGTCGCCAGCAGCAGCCCCCTGCGGCAACCGGCCGACGACCGGCGCTGGCTGCCCCTGCGCCACGAGCGCACGCTGCTGGGTGCCCTGCAGGTGCAGACCCGCACGGTGCCCTGGCCCGAGTCCCTGGGCCAGCGCCTGCAGGCCGTGGCTCTGTGCCTGACCGAAGCCCTGCGCCAGGACCTGGCCCATCAGCGGCTGCAGCAGCAGCTGCAACGCCAGGAGGCCCAGCTGGAAGTGCTGGTCCACCAGCTGCGCAACCCGCTGACGGCACTGCGCACCTTTGGCCAGCTGCTGCTGCGCCGGCTCGAGGATGACCCCCGCAACCGGCCGCTGGTGGAGGGCCTGCTGGCCGAAGAACGCCAGCTCAACCGTTATGTCGATGCCCTGGCGGCGCTGGGGTCACCGGCCGAAGCGGCCCTGGACCCGGCCCCCAGCCAACCGCTGCTGCTGCCGCCGTTGCTGAGCGGCCCCCAAGGCCAGCGACTGGGCGATCTGCTCGAGCCGCTGCTGAGCCGCGCCGCCGCCACCGCCGCCCTGCAACACCGCGACTGGCGCCACAGCGGCAGCCTGCCCGACTGGCGGGGTGACAGCGGCGCCGTTGCCGAGATCATCGCCAACCTGCTCGAAAACGCCTTTCGCTACAGCCCGCAGCAGGCCCCCCTGGGGCTGCACGCCGGGGTGTCGACGCTGGGCGGCCCCCAGCTGTGCGTCTGGGATGGGGGCCCGCCCATCGCCGCGGCCGAGCGCGAGGCGATCTTTGGGCGCGGGGTGCGCGGCGAACGGGGCCAGGGCATCGCCGGCACGGGCCTGGGCCTGGCGCTGGCACGGGAGCTGGCCCAGGAGCTGGGCGGCAGCCTGCACCTGCTGTGCCCGCCGGCGGCCGTCAGCGCCGAGCTGCCCGCCAGCGGCAACGCCTTCTGCCTCAGCCTGCCGCCGCCGTCGCTGCCCCAGTCGCAGCCGCCAACGCACTAGCCAGCAGGCCGCACAGCAGCAGTCCCAGCGCCTCGGTCCATTCGACGCAGGCGCCATAGGTATCGCCGCTGTGCCCCCCCAGCCGGCGCCCCAGCCAGCCGGGCAGCCCCAGGGCCGGCAGGGCCGGCAGCAGCAGGGCCGGCAGCAACATCCAGGCCAGGCGCGGATCGCCACGGCCAAGCCCCAACACCAACAGCGCCAGGGCCGCCAGCAACAGCAACCCCGGCAGCAGCTCCCGCAGCAGGGGCCCGCGCCCCTGGCGGTGAAAGGCCGCCGTGCCCTGCTCCCGCAAATAAGGGAAGCGGGCGATCGCCACAATCGGGCTAATGCGGCCCCAGATCGCGGTCAACAGCAGGCTCCAGCCGACCACCAGGGGCG
>JBJOHB010000146.1:0-19555 GCA_046047915.1 Cyanobacteriota bacterium | reverse complement strand
CAGCCTCTTCGGCGACGATGAGCGTGCGTTCAAACTGGCCGGTGTCGCCTGAATTGATGCGGAAGTAGGTGGACAGCTCCATCGGGCAGGTCACCCCCTTGGGAATGAACACAAAGGAGCCATCGCTGAACACCGCCGAATTGAGAGCGGCAAAGTAGTTGTCATTGCTGGGCACCACCGTACCCAGGTAACGCTCGATCAGCGCAGGGTGTTCTTTGACCGCTTCACTGATGGAGCAAAAAATGACGCCGTGCTCGGCGAGCTGCTCCTTAAAGGTGGTGGCGATCGACACGCTGTCGAACACCGCATCCACGGCCACATTGGAGAGACGCTTCTGCTCGCTCAGGGGAATGCCGAGCTTGTCAAAGGTCTCCAGCAGTTTGGGGTCCACCTCATCGAGGCTGGTTTTCTTGGCCTGCTGCTTGGGGGCCGCGTAATAAATGATGTCCTGGTAATCAATCGGCGGATACCCCAGGGCTGCCCAATCGGGCTCTTGCATCTGCAGCCACTGCCGATAGGCGCGCAAGCGAAAATCCAGCAAAAAAGCTGGCTCGTCCTTTTTGGCCGAGATCAGGCGAACGACGTCCTCACTCAACCCTTTGGCGATCTTTTCGGTTTCGATCTCGGTGACGAAACCGTATTTGTACGGCTGCGCGACCAGATCACCAACGGCTGCGGAGGTCATCAGATCAATTCAACTGGAAATACTGGTTTTGATCTCGTCCATCGAGATCGTCTGCTTCTCACAACGGAAGGGGTTGTCTTCGGTGAGAAACAACATGCAATGGCATTCGTGGCGTTCGCGCATCGGCACACAGGGGCAGTTCCAGAACGCCTGGGCCACCTCAGCCTCCTTATCCTCGTAATGGCGGCAAGGGCAGAGCGCAGCGCCGAGCTGGTCCTTGTGGCGGGCCAACCCCTCGAGCACAACAGCCGTCACGCCACTGTCACTGCAGAAGTAGGTGCCGGTGCGCTGCGCATAGGTCTCGGCGAACTTGCGGATCACCTCAAGACTCTCGGAGCTCGGCGCAGAAGCAGCGGGATCAGCCATGGCAGAGAGGGGGTGGCGTCAGGGCCTGAAGAAGGAGCAAGACGTTTCGAAGACGAATGCGTTTCGAAACCAAAGGGTTTCTAAACCCAGCGTAGGCCACCGGAACGGCGGCTGGTGGCTGGGGCCATTGTGCCCCTTGGAAGCCGCGCCCTGACGCAAACCCCCAATTGCCCCAGACGCGTGGCATGGTTGTGAGGTGACTGGTCTGCAATGCGCGCCACGGTCCTGGCCCACTCCCAACCGACCACACGCAAAGGGATCCTGGCCATCCTGTTGCGCCTGGGCGAAGCAACGGCCAACGACATTGCCACCCGCCTCGAGATTTCGGTGCAGGCCACCCGGCGCCATCTGCGGGGTCTCGAGGACGACGGCCTGGTCGAGGGTTCCTCAAGCGCCGAGGGTCCGGGGCGCCCCAGCTATCGCTGGCAGCTGACCAGCAAGGGGCATGCCCAGTTCGCCGATGGCAGCGAAAGCTTTGCCCTGACCCTGCTGGAGTCTCTGAGCAAGGAGCTTCCCACGGAAGCCCTGCAGGCGCTGCTGCAGCACCAGGCGGTCCAACAGGCCGCCCAATACCGACAGCGCCTGGGCGACGGCCCGCTCGAGCTGCGGGTTGCGCGCCTGGTGGAGCTGCGCAAGGCCGAGGGCTACGTCGCCGAGTGCGACCTGGAGGATGGCGGCTGGGTGATCCGCGAATTCCATTGTTCGGTCATGCGCATCGCCGAGCAGTTCCCCTGCGTCTGTGATCAGGAGCTGCAACTGATCCGCCACACCTTTCCCGATTGCCAGGTGGAGCGGGTGCACTGGCGGCTAGAAGCCGGCCACTCGTGCGGGTTCAGGCTGACCCCCCTGGCCTAAGCCCGGTGGCCGATCCCGCCGCGCCTGCCCCCGCACCCGACCACGGCCAGGGTCCGCTCAGCAGCAGCGAACTGCAGCAGCTCGAAGCCACCCTGCTGCCAGCCCTGGAACGCCATCACCTGCGCCTGCTGGCCCACGCCCTGCGCACCCTGCAACAGGTGCAACAGGTGCAACAGGGCACAGGTGAGCCGCAGCCCCCCCAACAGATCCCCCCTCAGGCCGCCATTGAACAGTGGTTGCTGGCCCAGCCCGCTCTTGGGGGCGCCGCCGACTTTGGCCGGCAGCTCGCCGCGCAATTAAGCAGTGCTGGCCGCCAGCTCGAAACGGTGGCCCAGCAGCGCGGTGTGGCACCCCTCGAGCTGGAGCTGGATGCGCTGATCGACTGGGCCCGGCAGCAGGCCGACCAGCGGCTGGCTACCGCACCACCAGCCCCACCCCCAGAGCCGCCAACAGAGCCGCCAGCAGACCGCTGAAGCCGGGTTGATCACGATCCAGTGGCGCCAGCAGCACCGCCATGGTCGGGGCTGTGGCCAGCAGGGTCATGGCCTGGCCCACGGGCAGCTGCGCCAGGGCGGCCTGCTGCAGCCCGATGCCCAAGGTGGTGCCCAGCAATGTGGCCAGCAGCACCCAGGGCCAGCGGCGGCGCGCTGGACGGGGGCCCACCCGCCCGCGGGCGGCGGCCAGCAGCGCCGGTGCCAGGGGCAGCTGCACCAGGGTGGCGGCCCCCAGCCGGACCGACGCCGCCTGCCATGGCGAGATGGGCTGGGCCGCCAGCACCTGCCGCGCCAGCAGCGCCCCGCCGCTGGCACACAGCACCGCCAGCAGGGCCAACACCACCCCCTGACGCGAACCGGCCCGTTGCGCCGGGGCAGCCCCATCGCCCTGCTGACGCTGGGCCACCAACACCACCGCAGCGCTGACCAACCCCAGCCCCAGCAACGGGGCCGGGCCGGGCCACTCGCCCAGCACAACCAGCCCGGCCAGGGTGGTGACCACGGGCGCCGCCGCTTCGATCGTCAGGGTGCGGCGCGCGCCCAGGCGCCGCAGCGCCGCAAAGAACAGACTGTCGCCGGCGGCGATCCCCAGCACTCCACTGGCGCCCAGCAGCAACCAGGCGGCGGTGGGCAGAGATTGCCAAACCAGCAGCTGCAGCGGCAGCAGCAACGCCAGACCCAGGGCGTTCTTGAGCAGGTTCAGCTCAGCCGCGCCCAGCGAGCTGGGCAGGCGCCGCCAACAGAAACTGGCCAGGGTCCAGCACAAGGCTGCCGCCAGCGCCGCCACAGCACCGCTCAACAACGCTTCCCCCCGAGCCCTGCGATCATCTCTGCAACCCTGCGCCTTGAAGCGGCCATGCGGATCGACGATGCGATCAGCTTTTTTCGCCTGAGCTGCGGTCGATGGCATTCGCAACGCAGCAGCCACCACCTGCTGCACCGCCGGGCCGAAGCCGGCGGCTCGCTGATCGTGGTCGACGAACTGGAGGCCGACGACCCCAGCTTGATCGCCATCGCCGCGCTGCACCAGCAGGATCCCCGGCGCCTGGTGGGCGGATGCCGGGTGCGCTGGAGCGGGTCGATGGCCTGGGACAAGGCCGGCGAGACCCACGAGGGGGAAAGCGTGTTCGGCCTGATCCCCACCGACGAACGGGGCCGCAGCGGCCTGCTGTTGCGCGATCGGGGCTATGCCGAGACGGCGCCGGTGGCGGGCGAGTTCCGCATGGACGAGCGGGACGCCCTGCTGCTCACCACCGGCTACGAGACGATGAACAGCCTCGAGCGGTTCAGCTTTGCCGGTCCTGACGTGCGGCTGCGTACCAGCACCGTTGAAGGCCTCTCCAACACGGCCTCGTTCTGTGTGGAAACCCGGCTGACGGACACGAGCCCGGCCGGGGACGTAACCAGGGTCCAGAACCCAGCGCAGCCGTCCCTGTCGCCCCTGGGCTGGTGAGCGCGGGGCCAGAACGTTACGGACTGTGAGTCCTGCTCATCTGGCCCGAATCCTGACCAGTGCGCACTTCTACGATCCGCAGCGACGACTGCCAGAGTTCGCGTGGCCCTGCCGCTTCTGAAGTACGCACCCACCACCCAGAACTCGCGTGTGAACGCGCTGCGGGTGGGTTCCGATGAGGATCCGAAGGCCGCCTCCATGGACAAGGCCATGGATCGCGAAGACCAGAACTTCGTGATCGAGGCCGCCTACCGGCAGATCTTCTTCCACGCTTTCAAGGTCGACCGCGACCGCACCCTGGAGTCCCAGCTGCGGGACGGCCAGATCACCGTGCGGGATTTCATCCGCTCGCTGTGCCTGTCGGACACCTTCACCCGCAGCTTCTACAACCTCAACAGCAACTACAAGGTGGCCCGCCACCTTGTGGAGAAGCTGCTGGGCCGCCCCACCCACGGCAAATCGGAAGAGATCGCCTGGTCGGCCGTGCTGATGACCCGCGGGGTCAAGGGCATGGTCGACGACATCATCAACGGCCAGGAGTACCTGGACGCCTTTGGCTACGACACGGTTCCCTACCACCGCAACCGGGTTGTGGGCTCGCGTGATCTGGGCGAAACGCCCTTCAACATCACCAGCCCCCGCTACGACGCTTACTACCGCGGCATCCTTGGTTTCCCCCAGGTGGTGTACACCGGCACGGCCAAGGCGTTCCCCGAGCGCAGCCGCGCCCGTCGCGGTGGCTTCCCCGAGGATTACCTCCCCTGGGTGCGCACCCTGCCGGCCATGCGCTCCAGCGCTGGCGCCTCGGGCAACACCGCCATGGACTACCTGTCCAAGGTTCCTTACCGCAGCATCGGTCGCTGAAACAACCTTCGCTGAACCATTGCACCCGGGCGCCGCAAGGCGCCCTTTTTTTGTGCCCAGCGGTCACCGTCCACCGCCTGAGCAGTCAGTGGTTCCTGACCACTGGCCCCAGCATCGGTCCAGGGATGGGAAAGTCTGCAGACTGATCCCAAACGAAATCAGGAACGTGACCCAGACCCTTTCATCACTGGCCAGGCTGACCCTGCGGCAACTGCGCCAGGTTGCCAGTGATCTTGGGGTCACCCTGTACAGCCGCAAATCCAAAGAGGAGCTGCTGGAGGCGATCAATTCGAAACAGGGCAGCGAACCCGATCTCAGCAGCATTGAATCGGAGCTGCCGCCGGCACCCCGACCAGAAGCGGAAACCCATGTGGTGTTTCTTCCCCGGGATCCCCAATGGGCCTACGTGTTCTGGGACATTTCCCAGGACGACCGCGAGAACGCCCAGGCCGCCGGTGCCACCCAGCTGTGCCTGCGGGTCGCCGACGTCACCGGCCTGGCGCCCGGATCGGCCCACCCCCACACCCTGCAGGAAGTGGTGGTCGACAGCCACGCCACCGAGTGGTACCTGCCCGTACCGCTGAGCGACCGCGACTATCGGGTTGAACTGGGCTACCGCAAGGGCGGTTCCGGTGGCTGGATCTCGCTGGCGTTCTCGTCGGTGGCCCGGGTTCCCGCCCTGCATCCCAGCGAGCAGATCCTCGATCAGTTCGTGCCCTTTTCGCTCGAAACCGCGCCGGCTGATCTGAGCACCAGCTTGATCGAGCCGGCCGATACCGCCCTGCACGAGCGGCTGTACCAGACGGCCACCTCCCGCTGGCGCCGGTTGGGCCGGGGCTCCGAGGCGTTCCATGAGCTGGAGGACGATCGTCTCGCCAGCGAAGGCCTCAATGCCTCGGGCGCCGGCCTGTGGGCCAGCGGCCGCAACGAATCGGGGGCTGGCCTGATGGCGCGCCAACGCTCGTTCTGGTTGGTGGCCGATGCCGAATTGATCGTCTATGGCGCCACCGATCCAGCCGCCCGCCTGACCATCGGCGGTGAAGAGGTGCCCCTGTCGGCCGACGGAACCTTCCGCATTCAGGTTCCCTTCCGCGATGGCGAACAGCTGTATCCGATCGAGGCTGTGGCCGCCGACGGCGAACAGAAGCGCAACATCACCTTGGCCTTCAGCCGCACCACCCCCGAGGACAACAGCAATCCTGCTGATCAGGCCAAGAGCGAATGGTTCTGAAACGCGCCCTGGTCGCCCTCACCCCCCTGGCCGGGGCCCTCGCCTTCCCCGTGCTGGTGCCCCTGCTGATGACCCGGGTGAGCATCCCGGTCAGCCTGCTGGCGGCGGTGCTGGTGGCGACAGGCTGGTTTGTGCTGATGTTGCGCACCTCCGAAATGCCCGGCCACCACTGAGGCCTCGGTGGACGCAGCTGTGGGAATGCTCACGGCAGTTGAGCGTTCTGCCGATGCGCCTTCGCTTCAACAGCTGGCCGGGCCTGCTGGCTGCCGTGCTCGTGGCCGGGTGCTCGGCCCAGGCACGGATCGAGGGCCGGCCTCCCCAGGCGCTGCCGATGCCCGGCCGCATCGAAGTGGCGTTCAACCACAACCCCTCCAGCCGCTACCGCAGCCCGATCACGGGGGCCTGGCGCCAGGGCGATGACCTGGAAGCCCTGGTGCTGCAAAGCATCGAGGGGGCCGAACGCCAGATTCTGGTCGCGGTTCAGGAACTGTCGCTGCCGCGGGTGGCCGCCGCCCTGGTGCGCAAACACCAGCAGGGCCTCGATGTGCGGGTGGTGCTGGAGAACACCTACAGCACCCCCTGGAGCCAGCAGCACGAGGCCGGCCTAAGCCCCCACCTGCGGCACCGCAACCGGCAGCTGCGGCAGCTGGGCTGGGGCGATGCCGTGCTGCTGCTGCAGCGCGGCGGGGTGCCGATGCTCGATGACACCGCCGATGGCAGCGCCGGCAGCGGGCTGATGCACCACAAATTCATGGTGGTGGATGGCCGCACCGTGGTCACTGGCTCGGCCAACTTCACCCCCTCGTGCATTCACGGCGACCCCGACGACCCACGCACCCGGGGCAATGCCAATCACCTGCTGCGCCTGCACAGCCCCGAGCTGGCCGCGCTGTTCAGCGCCGAATTCGCCAAGCTCTGGGGTGACGGGCCCGGCGGCGCGCCTGACAGCCGCTTTGGCATCGCCAAAGACAGCGACGGGCCCCAGCAGGCGCTGGTGGCCGGCACCCCGGTGCAGGTGCTGTTTGCCCCCCACCGCCGCAGCGATGCCAACAACGGCCTGAGCTGGTTGGCCCAGCTGTTGGGTGAGAGCCGGCAGAGCCTCGACATGGGCCTGTTCGTGTTTTCGGCCCAGAACCTGGCCGATGCTCTGGCAGCGCTGCAGGCCCGGGGCGTGCGCATCCGCCTGCTGGCCGACCCCGGCTTTGCCAACCGCAGCTTCAGCGAAACCCTGGACCTGATGGGAATCAGCCAGAGCGATCGCCGCTGCAAACTCGAAGCAGGCAACAGACCCTGGCAGCAGGCACTGCCAGGGGTGGGCACACCACGGCTGCGCCCCGGCGACAAGCTGCACCACAAGCTCGCCGTGATCGATGGCCAGCGGGTGATCACCGGCTCGTTCAACTGGAGCCCCAGTGCCGCCCACCAGAACGATGAAACCCTGCTGGTGATCGATTCGCCACGGTTGGCGCGGCATTTCAGTGCCGAGATCGACCACCTGTGGCGCGGGGCCGAGCTGGGGGTCAGCCCGCGTCTGGCCCGCAAGCTCGCGCGCCAACGACAGCGCTGCGGCAGCGGCCAAGCTGTGGCAGATTGAGGCCCAGACCCGACGGCCAGGCCTTCGCCCGTGGATTCTCAATCGGCAGCGCGCGTTCACAGCGCCACGCTGGACGCCATACAGCTGATGCTGCGCGACCTGCACACCCGCCACGACGAAATCCGCCATCGCGCCGCCTTCCGCGGCTGCACCAAGGAGCTGCTGGAAGTGCAGCAGGAACTAGTCGATTATCTGCTCAACAAAAAGAGCGAACTGCTGGGCATCACCCCCGAGCAGGACACGCCGACCGTCCGCAACTACAACTCCTTTCTGTGAGCGCCTCTGTGAGCGCAGAGACCGGTCCCATGCCGAGCCGCCGTCCCGGGCCCACGATGCTGCCGCTGCTGGCAACCCTGCTGGGGGCGATCAGCCTGCAGCAGCCCGCCGCGATCGCCCAGAGCAACGGACGCACCGACCCGGCCACGTTTCCGCCGACCGAGCTGTTCCGGGAGCTGCAACTGAAGACGATCACCTGCGGCCGCGACAACAGCCCCGAGCCCTGTCAGCAGGCCCGCGCGATGGCAGATCCGCTGCTGGACCATCCACGGCTGCCGGCGTCCTGCAAAGACACCCTGTGGGACATTCGCGAGCGGGCGGTGGTGGTCAGCAAGAACAGCTACGAACGGCGCGAAGCGCTGAACCGCGATGCCAGCGATCTGTTGGTGCTCTGCAAGCCGGCCACCAAGCCCCTGGGCAGTGGCGGCCAGCAGGCAGCGCCAGAGCCCAAAAAACAGGGCGGGCTGGGCGGCTTTTTGCGGGGCCTGGGACTCGGCGGCGCCGGCCAGTGATCCCCACGCTGCAGCGCTGAGTTTCAGGGTTAATTTGGTGCCCCCTACGGGCCCAGCACCCAGTGTCGAAGGCAAGCAGCACCCTGACCGTGACCGCCGTCGAGCTGGCGCAGCCGTTCAGCGACCAGAAACCGGGCACCTCAGGCTTGCGCAAAAGCAGCCGTCAGTTTGAAACCCCCCACTACCTCGAGAGTTTCATCGAGGCGGTGTTTCAGGTGCTCCCGGGCGTTGCGGGCGGCACCCTGGTGGTGGGCGGCGACGGCCGCTACGGCAACCGCCAGGCGATTGGGGTGATCGTGCGCATGGCGGCAGCCCATGGCATCGCCCGGGTGATCACCTGCACCGATGGCATCCTCTCAACCCCGGCGGCATCGCACCTGATCCGTAGCCGCGGGGCCATCGGCGGGATCATCCTGTCGGCCAGCCACAACCCGGGCGGGCCCGAGGGCGACTTTGGTGTCAAGGTGAACGGTGCCAACGGCGGCCCGGCGCCCGAATCGATCACCGAGGCGATCTACCAGGCCACGTTGACCCTGGCGGGGTACCGCATCGCGGATGCCGGCGCAGCCTGGGCCCTGGATCTGAGCCAGGTGGGCCAGGACCAGCTGGGCGAGCTAACGATCGACGTCATCGACGGCACCAGCGATTACGTCGCCCTGATGCAGAAGCTGTTCGATTTCGAGGCGATTCGCAGCCTGCTGCGCAGCGATTTCAAGCTGGCCTTTGATGCCATGCACGCGGTCACCGGGCCCTACGCCCGGGTGATTTTGGAGACCCTGCTGGGGGCACCGGCCGGCACGGTGCGCAACGGCACCCCCAGCGAAGACTTTGGCGGCGGCCATCCCGACCCCAACCTCACCTACGCCCATGAGCTGGCCGCCCTGCTGCTCGAGGGCGACGGTTATGACTTTGGTGCGGCCTGCGACGGCGACGGCGACCGCAACATGATTCTGGGCAGGCGTTGCTTCGTCAATCCTAGTGACAGCCTGGCGGTCCTGACTGCCAACGCCACCCTGGTTCCGGGTTATGCGGGGGGCTTGAGCGGGGTGGCACGGTCGATGCCCACCAGTGCCGCCGTGGATGTGGTGGCCCAACAGCTGGGCATCCCCTGCTTTGAAACACCGACCGGTTGGAAATTCTTTGGCAATTTGCTCGATGCCGCCCGCATCACCCTGTGTGGTGAAGAAAGCTTTGGCACCGGCAGTGACCACATCCGCGAAAAGGACGGTCTCTGGGCGGTGTTGTTCTGGCTAAACATCCTCGCCAAGCGGCGTGAACCCGTGAGCCAGATCATGGCCGAACACTGGGGCCGATACGGGCGTCACTACTACTCGCGCCACGACTACGAAGCGATCGCCTCGGACGCCGCCCATGGGTTGTACGACCGGGTCAAAGCGATGCAACCGAGCCTGGTGGGCCAGGTGTTTGCCGGGCGCACAATCGCCACCGCCGACGATTTTGCCTACACCGACCCGGTCGATGGCTCGCTGACCAGCGGCCAGGGGCTGCGGCTGCTGCTCGATGACGGCAGCCGTGTGGTGCTGCGCCTGTCCGGCACCGGCACCCAGGGCGCCACCCTGCGGGTCTATCTCGAAAGCTATGTGGCCCCCGGTGGCGATCTGGATCAGGATCCGCAACAGGCGTTGGGGGATCTGATCACGGCGATCGATGAGCTTGCCGAAATCAAACAGCGGACGGGCATGGACCGGCCCACGGTCATCACCTGAGCAAGCGAGGCTGGGTGTTCAACCTGGCTCGGCTGATTCACGCGCTGAGGAACCAAACCACCTGGCTTCCAAGTTCTTGATCAACACGTAGAAGGGCGGCACAACCCCGAGCGACAGCACGGTGGCCACCAGCAGGCCACCAAAGATGACCGTGCCCAGCGATTGCTGGCTGTTGGCGCCGGCAGTAGTGGCCACCACCAGCGGCAGGAAGCCCGCCAACGACGCAATCGCGGTCATCAGAATCGGCCGCATGCGCGACTCGGCAGCGGCCATGGCGGCTTCCTTGACGCCCATCCCTTCTTCCAGGTGCTGCTCGGCCACCTCGACGATCAGGATGCCGTTCTTGGCAGCCAGGCCGATCAAGGTCACTAGACCCACCTGGGCATAGATGTTGAGATCGATCGAACGGATCGCCAAAAACACCAGTGCACCCAGCATGGCCAGGGGCACGGTCATCAAAATGATCACAGGCGTGACATAGCTTTCGTACTGGGCTGAGAGCACCAGGTAGACCACCAACACACCGAGGCCGAACACCAGCACGCTGGCACTGCCGGCCGAGAGCTGCAGAGCAGCCAGACCGGTAAAGGCATAGCCGATGTTATTGAAGTCCTGCTTCTTGAAGATCTGCTGAATGGCCGTCAAAGCCTGACCAGAACTCTTACCGATGGCTTCCGCACCCTGGACCAGGATCGTGCGGTACAGGTTGTAGTGGCTGATCACCGGTGGAGCACTGGTGAGCTCGGTCGAGGCGAACTCACTGACCTGAACAAGTTTGTCCTCCTTGTTGCGGACGTAATAGCTCAGAATGTCATCCAGGTTGCTGCGCCCTGAGGCTTCAGACTGAACGTAAATATTGCGAACCTGGCCATTTTCGTAGGTCAGACCTGAGTAGTTACCGCCCGCCAGAACAGCAATCGTCTGCATCGCCTGTTGAAAGTCCACACTCAATGCACCCATGATCGAGCGGTCGATCTTCAAGCCGAATGCTGGCGCACTGGGGATGAACTGGGTATAAAGAGACGAGAACTGACCCGAGGCATTACCGGCCGCAACCAATTGCTGCGCCAGCCCATCCAACTGGGTAAAGGAATACGAACCGTTGCTGAGGTCGTTGAACTGGAAGTAGAAACCACCCTGGGCCGAAAAACCGGGAATGGCCGGCGGCTGGGCAGCCACAGCAAGGCCACTGCTCAACTTCGACAATTTGGCATTAAGGCGCTCGACAATCGCCGGCGCCTTTTGATCAGCACCACTACGTTCTTCCAGGGGCTTCAGACCAAAGAAGAACACACCCTGGTCGGGGCTGGATCCATTAAAGCCGTAACCGCTGATCACAGAAGCGGCAACAATGTCGTCTTCGGTCTTGAGAATGCTGGCGATTTCAGTGCCGACCTTCTGGGTCTGGCTCAGGGACGCTCCGTTCTGCAACTGGAAGATCCCCAACCCATACCCCTGATCCTCTTCAGGGATGAAAGCCGATGGCAGCGCGCTGAATGCGATGGCCGTCAGCACAATGCCACCAAGCAAGCCGGCAAAAATGGTGCGCCGTCGACTGATCAGGACTTCCAGCAATTTGACATAACTGCTCTGCAACCAGGCAAAGAACGCGTTGAACCGGTCAAAGATCAGCGCCAGGCGGCTACCGGCGAAGCCGAACAACAGCAGGCCAAAGACATAGGCACCTGGCCCAAACGAGGCAGAACTGAAGCGGCCAAAAGCAAGGCCGACGATCACACCACCAACCGTCCATCCCCAACCTTTGGGCTTGGGTGGCTGCTCGGACTTGAGAATCAAGGCCGACATCATCGGCGAGAACGTCAGAGCATTGAAGGTTGAGATGGCAATTGAGAAGGCAATCGTCAAGGCAAATTGCCGATAAATGATGCCGATGCCGCCGGGGTAAAACGCCACCGGCACGAACACCGCCATCAGCACCAACGAGGTGGCGATCAGCGCACCGATCAAGGTGCCCATGCAGTCCATGGCGGCCTTGCGCGGGCTCATGCCGGCCTCAAGGTTCTTGGACACCGCCTCAATCACCACAATCGCATCGTCCACCACCAGACCAGTGGCCAGGACCAGGCCCAGCAGCGTCAATTGGTTGATCGAAAAGCCAAAGGCCGAGATGAAGGCAAAAGTACCAACCAGTGAAATGGGAATCGCCAAACTGGGCACCACCGTGGCCCGCCAGTTCTGCAGAAACAGAAACAAGATCACCAGCACCAACACGATCGCCAGGCCGAGGGCATCCGTGACACCATCGACGGCAGATTCAATGAATTGGCCAATGTTATAAATCTGCTTGACAGTGACACCCGGCGGGACCACGTTTGCAAACTGGTTCATCACCGCCACAACGGCCTGGGACACATCCAGTGCGTTGCTCTCGGGCGTCTGGAACACCGCCACCGTGATCGAGGGATAGCCGTCAACACTGACGGCCTGCTGGGCAAACGTGTTGAAGCCATAGGTGGCTCCACCCACATCGCGCAGTCGCAGCAGGTTGCCCTGGGGGGATTTGCCAATGATCAGATCATTGAGCTGCTCGACCGACACCAGGTTGCCGTTGTCCTGCACCAGGATCGGATAGGCAAAGGCCTGGTCGCCGCCAGCCGGTGGACCACCCACCAGACCGCCGATGGCGACACTGTTCTGACTTTTGACCGCAGTGACAACCTGATCAGCCGTCAACTGGTTGGCGGTCAGCCGCTCAGGATCAACAAACAACCAGAAAGCCGGGTTGCTCCCCCCCAGCATGGAGACCTGGGCGACCCCGGGCACACGTTCCAACTGATAGTAAAGCTCTTCGTAAATCAGTCCATTGATGTACGCGGCATCAAACTGGCCCTGGGTCGAGGTGACCTGGTACGCCAACAGAATTGACGGGGTGCTCTGCATCACCGACACACCGGTCGCCGAGACCTGTTGCGGCAACTGCGGCATCGCCAGGGACACGCGGTTCTGCACGTTCACCTGGTCAATATTGATGTCCGTTCCTTCCTGGAAATAAACCTGAATCGTGCTTTGGCCGGTGTTCGAACTATTCGATGAGATATACGCCGCGCCAGGCACGCCGTTGATCTGCTGTTCCAGCGGGTTGGTCACCGCCTGTTCGGTCACCAGCGAGTTGGCACCGCTGTAATTCGACGTGACCTGAATCAGCGGCGGCGCAATGTTGGGCAGGTTTTCGATCGGCAGCGTCGGGATCGCAATGATGCCAACCAAGACGATCAGGATGCTGCAGACCGTCGTCAGAACCGGCCGCTTGATGAAATTGTCGGAGAGTGACATTGGCTGGTTCTCAGTTGGCGGTAGCAGGTGCGATCTTCACGGGCATGCCCGAGCGCAGCAACGCCGTGTTGCTGGTCACGATCTGATCGCCCGCGGCCAGACCCGACAGCAGCGGATAGCGGTTGTTCTGCAGCTGTCCCAGCTTGACCGGGGTCTGCACGACGATCGGGGTAGCCCCTGGCAGTGCTTCCAAGGTTTTCTTGGTGGCGTCAGGGATCTGGGTGGAAGCCTTGATCTTGGGCAAGGCCGCCGACAACGGCACGATGCGGTAGACGAAAGGCTGCTGCGCCTGCATCATCACCGACTGCACCGGCACGGACAGCTGGCGGCTGGTGCTGGTGACAATGCGGTTGCGCACGAACTGACCGGTCTTGAGCCGGCCGGTGAGATTGGGGAACTCAGCCTTGACCAGCACCGTGTTGGGCGACGAGGCGCTGCCACTGACGCCGTAATAGGGCGAGATGAACACCACCTGACCCAAGCCGTTGACCACCGGCGTGCCCTGGGTGCGCAGCTGAACCGTCTGGCCCATCTTCACAAACGAGGCCTGGGTGGCCGGCACATCCATCAGGGTCCAGAGGGTGCTGTTGTCGACGATGCCGGTGATCGCCTGCCCCTGCCTGACGTAGTCCCCGATCTTGACGGTGTCGAGATCGCCGATCTCACCGGCGATCGGTGCGGTCACGTACTTGTAACCCAGGGTTGCGGCATCAGCCCGCACCTGATCGGCACTGCGGATCGCCTCGGTGACGTAATAGTCGCGCTCGCGGGCCGAAACAGCTCCCTGCTGATTGAGGAAGACATAGCGCTCGGCATTGACGCGATCGCGGCGGGCCGCGGCTTGACTTGCATTTAGCGACGCCGTCTGCTGCACGTTGTCGAGCACCAGGATCGGCTGTCCGGCTTTGACCCGTTGCCCCTGGGTGGCCAGGATCTTGACCACCCGGCCGTCCACCTCAGGACGCAGGGCCACGCTGGCCGTTGATTCGAGGCGGCTGATGACATCAATGCCCGGGGTGAACTGGGCATCACCGACCCGTTCAACTTGAACCACCAGGGGAGCACGCTGCTGCGGCCGGGTTGAGCAGGCCGCCAGCAAGCCGGCACTCAGCAAAGGAATCAGTGCTACGAGCGAACGGCGCACAAGGCAGAGGCATGTGCGCGCAAGTTACAGGAAATTGAGAGCAGGGACTCAGCGCGGACGCACCGGAGTGCCGTGACGCAACATCAATAGCCCCGAGGTGACCACCCGCTGCCCCGGTGACAGCCCCGCCAGCACGGGATAACGGTTGTTCTGCACCGCGCCGAGCTGCACGGGCACCTGCAGGGCAAACAGGGTCTGGGCCGGCAGGGATGCCAGCTGCTGGCGATCCACCTGACCGGGCCGCTGCAGCAGTTGGCCGCGGTTGCCGATCACATAGACAAAGCTCTGCCCCGCCAAACGGGTCACCGCGGCAAAGGGCACGGCCAGGGCGCTGCGGCTGCCCAACTCGACCCGGGCCCGCAGGCGCAGGCCATTGGGCCACTGATCACCGCCCACGGGCAGCGGCGCCTGCGCCATGAGCAACTGGGTGGGTGCCATGACCGAGGGGTCGACCGCCGAGATCCGGGTCCTGATCTGCTGACCTGAGCCGCCCGTGGCCTGCAGCAGCACCGGCAGTCCCGGTCTGATCCGGCCAGCCAGGTTGGCCGGGAGTTCGATCTCGGCCAGCTGATTGCTGTTGCTGACCAGGCGGGTAAAGGGAACGCCCGCCTGCAGCACATCTCCGGGCTTGAGGTTGATCTCGCCGATCACCCCGGCCTGGGGGGCCCGCACGGTTCGAAAGGCCAGGTCAGCCTCCCGGGCCACCAACGCCGCCCGCGAGGCCATGGCCGCCTGGCGGTATTGATCGCGCTGAATGGCGCTGGCGGCACCCTCGCGCACCAGCCGTTCGTAGCGCTCGTGATTGAGCTTGTCGGTCAGCATCTGGGCCCGCAGGCTGGCCACCTCGGCCTGCAGCTGGGTTTGATCGAGCACCAGCAGCACCTCACCGGGGCGCACGCTCTGCCCCTGGCGAACCCGCAACTGCAGCACCCGGCCGGTCGCCTGGCTCGCCAGCTGCACAGATCGAGCCGCCTCCAGGGTGGCGATCGCCTCGATCCCCTGTCTGAACGTTGCCGGTTCGACGGTGGTGGTGGTGACCACCGGAATCCTGGCGGCGCGCTCGGCCCCGCCGCGGCCACAGCCCACCAAAGACAGGGCCAGTGCGCTGGCAAGACCCACTGCCAGACGGGGTGTGGTTGCCTTTACAAGCGTCATCGCCACCAAGCGCGCTGCAGCAACCGGATTGAGCGTTGATGGTCAGCGTAAGCGCAACAGCGGATCGATGATGGGCCCAGGAGGACGCACCGGTGCCTGATCTGTTTGAGCAGCATGGCGACACCCTGCTGCAGGGTCTGGCGCCCCTGGCCGATCGGTTGCGGCCGCGCCAGCTCGATGATTTTGTTGGCCAGGAATCAATCCTGGGCCCCGGCCGGTTGCTGCGCCGAGCGATTGCCGCCGATCGGGTCGGCAACCTGATCCTGCACGGGCCACCGGGTGTGGGCAAGACCACCCTGGCGCGCATCATCGCCGGCAGCACCCGGGCCCACTTCAGCAGCCTCAACGCCGTGCTGGCCGGGGTCAAGGACCTGCGGGCCGAGGTGGACGCCGCCCGGGAGCGACTGCAACGCCATGGGCTGCGCAGCACCCTGTTTATCGATGAGGTGCACCGCTTCAACAGCGCCCAGCAGGACGCCCTGTTGCCGTGGGTGGAGAACGGCACGGTCAACCTGATCGGGGCAACCACCGAAAACCCGTTCTTTGAAGTCAACAAGGCGCTGGTCAGCCGCTCACGCCTGTTTCGGCTGCAGCCCCTGGAGCCCGCCCACCTGCGCCAGCTGCTGCAACGGGCCCTGAGCGACAACGAGCGGGGCTATGGCAACCGCCGGGTTGCCATCAGCGACGAAGCTGTCGAGCACCTGGTCGACGTGGCCGGCGGTGACGCCCGCAGCCTGCTCAATGCCCTGGAGCTGGCCGTCGAGACGACACCGGTCAATGACGACGGTGTGATCGCCATCGATCTGGCCATCGCCGAAGAATCGATCCAGCAGCGGGCGGTGCTGTACGACAAGCAGGGCGATGCCCATTTCGACACGATCAGCGCCTTCATCAAGTCGCTGCGGGGCAGCGATGCCGATGCGGCCCTGTTCTGGCTGGCTCGCATGGTCGAGGCCGGCGAGAACCCACGCTTCATCTTTCGGCGCATGCTGATCGCCGCGGGCGAAGACATCGGCCTGGCGGACCCCCAGGCGATCGTGGTAGTCGAAGCCTGTGCCGCCGCCTTTGAACGGGTGGGTCTGCCCGAAGGCCTGTACCCCCTGGCCCAGGCGGCGCTGTACCTGGCCGGCGCCGAAAAAAGCAACAGCGTGCTGGGCTTCTTTGATGCCCTCAAGGCCGTGCGCGCGCGCAACCGCCAACAGGTGCCGGCCCATCTGCGCGATGCCAACCGCGACGGCCAGGCCTTTGGCGATGGGGTGGGCTACCGCTACCCCCACGCCTACGCCGACCACTGGGTCGCCCAGCAGTACCTGCCCAGCGCCCTGCAGGGTCAGGTGTTCTGGCAGCCCGGCCGCCTGGGCTGGGAGGGGGCGCTGCGGCCCCGGCTCGCGCAACGCCGCGCGGCCCAGCTGGCGGCCGCGGCCGAAACCGCTGCCGATCAGGCTGAGGTGCTGAGCCACGCTCCCGAGGACCCCCAGCTGCAACGCTGGCTGGCCCGCTCGGCGGCGGCCGAAGGCGAACGGCTCGACCAGCTGCGCCAGCGCTTCTGGCAGGAAACGCGCTGGCGGCGGCACGAACGGGTGCTGATCGTGGGAGCACGCTCGCTGCTATGGGCCCTCGATGCGCTCGAGCACACCCCCGAAGGGCAGGTGGTGATCAGCACCGACAACCCCGATGACCTGCAACGCCTGCAGGCCCAGCTGAAGGTGCTCGATCAGCTGCGCCAGCCCACCCTGCTGCTGGGACTCGAGGCGGCACAGGGCCCGTTTGAGCGCATCGCCGGCCGGCAGCTGCATCTGGGCGGCGGGGCGGCGGGGCGGCGGCGCTGGCTGGCCCGCATCACCGACCTGGCGGCACCAAGCGGCGAACTGCGCCTGCTGCGCAGCCAGTCCCTGCTGGGGCCGGTCAGTGGCCTGCTGGAGCTGCTGCCCGAGCAGCTCCAGCAACCCGAGCTGCGGCGCCTGGCCGCCGCCGAGGCCGACTGGCTTGCCGCCCAGACCACCGACCTGAGCAGCGAGCTGCAGCGCTCCCGGTGGCAGCTCAGCAGCCACAGCTGGGACGAGCCCTTGCAGCTCGAGCTGCAGCCGCCGATGCTGCAGCGCTGGTTTGGAACCGACCAGGCCTACGGGCGCTTTCTCAACGAGCAGCTCGGCGACGCCGGCCAGCGTCAGGCGCTCGAAACGCTGTTTCGCCAGGTGCTCAACACGCCCCTGCCGCAACGGCTTCGCCACCAGTTGCTGATCGCCCGGCTGCCTGACGCTGGGGCCGCGGGCTGAGCGCTGGCTGGGCTCAGCGGCCGCTGCCGCCCGTGGCGCCGGCCTGCAGACAGGCCATCAGAAAGGCCAGATGGGCCAGGGCCGAGCTGCCGCACGCCTGCGGGCAGCCGCAGGCCGGGGCTGGGGCTAGGGCTGGGGCCTGGGCACCAGGGCCGTCCTCGGCCAGCACAAACGGAACCGGCAAGCGCTGCAGCACACCCAGCAGCGACACCGAGCCGTCGCGGCTGTCGGCGATGATCGCCGCCCGCAGGGCCGCCAGCCTGGGCTGGGGTGCCAACGCCGGCGACCACCAGCGCAGTTGCTGCTGCAGCAGGGCTGCGCCTGCCGGACTGGCCAGGTAACGGCTCACCTGGGTGGTGCTCAGGCCATAGGCACGCGTCAGGGCGGCCCGCAGCTGCGGCTGGGGCCAGGACGCCCGGGCCAGGTCCTGCTGCAGACGGTGGCTGGTCACGGCGCCGGTGGCGGCGAAGCGGGTCACGACCTCGCGGTCATCCTCAACCGGGGCGGCCGGACCTGCAGCCACCGGGCCAGCCAGCAGCAGGACCAGCGGGGCCAGGGCCAGGGAGCCCCAGAAGCGGCTGCGGAGCAGGCCGTGCACAGCGGTTCACACAGCGGGATCAGACCAACGTACGGGGGCAAAGCCCGTGGCCTCGAGCCCGGGCCCCACCGCGGCCCAGCACCAGTCGGCCAGCACGCCTTCGCGGGGGTGGACGCTGAGGCCTTCGCCCCCATGGCTCAGCAGCCCCCGTTGATGGTCCAGGGCCCAGCAACTGAGTTCCTGGGCCAGCCCCCGCTGGCGCCACTTGATCGCGGCCTCCTTGCACAACCAGCTGCGCAGCACCGCCCGCCGCAGCGATTCGGGCCCCAGGGCGCTCAGCTGACGCTGTTCGGCCTCCGGAAAAAACCGCTGCATCAAGGCACGGGCATCCAAGCGGCGATCACCCCTCTCGAGATCGACCCCCACCGGCTGGGGCGACCAGGCGATCAACAGGGCATCGGCGGCGTGGCTGAGGCTGACCCAGCCCCACCCCTGGGGCAACTGGGGGGGCGCACCCGGCGGGCTGTGCAGGGGCACCTGCTGGGGCGGCAGGTCCAGCATCGCCGCCAACCGCAGGCGCATCGCCAGGCGGCTGCGCCAATACTGCTGCCGCCGCAGCGGCGGCAGCGCCGCACCCCAGCCACGCTCGTGGGGCGACAGCGGGTCAGCCGGCGACAGGGCGTCAGCCGCCCCCCCCCGCCAGGCGGGCGGCACCAACCAGAGCTGGGGTGGCGTCAACAGCAGGCCCGTGTCCAGCCCCCTTAGGCTCGGGGCCATTGTCGCCCCCGACCGTCCATGGCCCTGCAGGTTGGTGATACCGCTCCCGCCTTCAGCCTTTGCGATCAGAACGGAACCAACGTCAGCCTGGAGCAGTTCCGGGGGCAACGGGTGGTCATCTACTTCTATCCCAAGGACGACACCCCGGGCTGCACCAAAGAAGCGTGCAACTTTCGCGATCAGTGGAGCGTGTTTGCGCAGCACAACATCGCGGTGCTGGGCATCAGCAAGGACGGTGCCACCAGCCATGGCAAGTTCATCGCCAAGTACGACCTGCCCTTCACCCTGTTGAGCGACCCTGAGCCCTGCCCGGT
>JBJOHB010000145.1:0-18780 GCA_046047915.1 Cyanobacteriota bacterium | reverse complement strand
GCGCCCGCTTTGATGACCGGGTCACTGGACGGCTCGACGGGTTTGCGCCCCGGGCCCAGGTGATTCACATCGACATCGATGCCGCCGAGATGGGCAAGACCCGCCTGCCCGATGTGGCGGTTGTTGCCGATGTGCGCGCGGCGCTGGCCCTGATGTTGCAGGCCTCTGCCGCCGAGGACTCCCAAGGCCGCACCGAGGCCTGGCTGGATCGGATCAACACCTGGAAGCAGCAATACCCCCTGGTGGTGCCCGCCGCCGAGGGTGAGATCGCCCCCCAGGAGGTGGTGGTGGCCCTGCGCGACCTGGCACCCAACGCCTTTTACACCACCGACGTGGGCCAGCACCAGATGTGGGCTGCCCAGTTTCTGCGCAATGGACCCCGGCGTTGGATCAGCAGCGCCGGCCTGGGCACCATGGGCTTTGGCATGCCCGCCGCCCTGGGGGCGCAGATGGCCCATCCAGACGACCAGGTCATCTGTGTGGCCGGTGATGCCTCGATCCTGATGAACATTCAGGAGCTCGGCACGCTCAGCCAATACAACCTGCCGGTCAAGGTGGTCGTGCTGAACAACGGATGGCAGGGCATGGTGCGCCAGTGGCAGGAGAGCTTCTACGAGGAGCGGTACTCAGCGTCCGAGATGACGGGTGGCATGCCCGACTTCGTCGCCCTGGCCGAGGCCTTCGGGGTGCACGGGGTGCGCATCAGTGACCGCGCTGACCTGCGCAGCCAGCTGGCAGCTGCCCTGGCCCACGACGGGCCGGTGTTCATCGATGTGCGGGTGCGCCGCAACGAGAACTGCTATCCGATGGTGCCCCCCGGCGCCAGCAACGCCCAGATGGTGGGCCTGCCCAGCCATCCCGAGCTGGCGATCGACACCAGCCGCCAGTGCGGCAGCTGCGGTGCAACCACCCTCAGCGCACACCTCTATTGCCCAAGCTGCGGCGCCAAACTTTGAGGTCCCTGCTGTCCAGCGTGCTGGTGTGGCTGCTGAGCCTGGTGGTGGTGGTTGGCCCTGCCGCTGCCGCCGAGGTGCTGCAGGTGCGCAGCGCCACCTTGCTGCAGGTGGGTGATCAGAACCGCAGTTACGGGGTGGAACTGGCCTGTTATCGCCTCTTGCCTGGGGACGATGGTGACGCGGCCACCCGTTGGCTGCGCAGCAGCCTGCCCCGCCGCACCCGCGTCAACCTTCGTCCCATGGGGGTCGACGCCGGTGTGCTGATGGCCCGGGTCCAGCGCCTTGATCAGGGAACCGATCTGGCCACCGATCTGGTGAGCGCCGGGTTCGGCCAGCTGCTGCCGGAGTGCGGCGCATGAGCCTGAACCGCACCGCCCGCGGCATTGTGCTGGTGCCCTCGCTGTTGCTGGGCGGGGCCTTCATGGCGGCCGGTGTCTGGGCCGACGGTCCAGCCGCGGCCAACCGGACGCTGGCCTTAGCGCTGGGCGGTCTGCTGATGGGGGCCGGGCTGCTGGCCCAGCTGTTGCCCGATAACGACTAGGGCTTGGCGGCGGGGGCGCCTGCCGGAGCCGCTTGCTGTTGTTGCTGCTGCTGCTGGACCAGGGTGAAGTACTCGGGGGTCGGGAAGAACACGAACACGTCGTCCTTGGCCTTGACGATCTCACGCAGGGCTGCAGTCAGATCGGCGGCTTGCGGCTCGAGCTTGCTGGCGTCAGGGGTGCCGGCCAGGGCCTTCTGCAGGTCGTCGTAGCGGAAAAAGAACACTCCGCGCTGGCCCTGGGGGGTGTTGATGGTCAGGAACGGTTTGGTGAAGAACACCGGCGTGTTCAGGCCGTCCTGGATCTGTTTGTCGGTCAGGCCCTGTTTCTTGAGGATCGCGATCGCCTGCTGGCGGTCCTGATCGCGTGAAACCACCGGTGCCACCAGGGTGCGGCCGTCCTTGAGCTGCTTGTTCAGCTCCGCAACCTTCTCGTTGGCGATGTTGAGTGGGATCGGCACCACCTGGGCCTTGATCTGGGGGTTGGCCTTGTTGAAGTTGGCCAGTTCGGTGTCGGCCTGTTTGCGGTCCAGATAGAGGGGCAGGATCAGGGTCTTGTCCCGCGGGATCGGCAGGGGGACGCCCTGCGCGTTGGTCAGCACGAAGACGGGGATCACGGCCAGCTTCTTGATCGCCTCGGCTTCAGGGATGGCCAGCACCGGTGCGGCAGCCAGCAGCGGGGCCCCCGCCAGCAAGGGTGCAACAGCCAGTGAAAGGCACCAGCGCAGGGAACGCCGGAGACCGGCAGGGCGACGAAGGCTCAACAGAAAATCGTGCAGCCCTGGCAGCCTAAGCAGGGCCCCCGCGATGCACCAGCCCCCGGCAGCGCTGCCGGAACTGGTCACAGTGAGCTGTGCACTGACGCATCGGCATGCCATGGATCCCTTGGTGGTACCCCTGCAGGCCGTAGGCCTGGCCGACGTGGCTCGGGTGGGCGGCAAAAACGCCGCCCTGGGCGAGATGCTCAGCCAGCTCACGTCTGCGGGGGTGCGCGTTCCCGATGGCTTTGCCACCACGGCGGCGGCCTATCGCCTGATCCTCGACCAGCCGGCCCCCACCGGCAGCGGCAGCGTGCGCGACCAGCTGGCTGCGCTGCTGTCCGACCTGCACAGCGAGGACCTGGTGGCGCTGCAGGCCGCTGGGGCTGCGGCGCGCCAGCTGTTGCTGCAGGCGCCGTTGCCGCCGCCGCTGCAGCACGCGATTCTGGCGGCCTACCGCGACCTGGGCGCCGGGCCGGTGGCGGTGCGGTCCAGCGCCACGGCCGAGGACCTGCCCGAGGCCAGCTTTGCCGGCCAGCAGGAAAGCCTGCTCAACATCGAGGGCGGCGATGCGGTGCTGGCGGCCTGCCGCCGTTGTGTGGCCTCCTTGTTTACGGATCGGGCGATCGTCTACCGGCAGCAGCGGGGCTTTGACCATTTGGCGGTGGCCCTGTCGGTGGGGGTGCAGCGGCTGGTGCGGGCCGGTCAGGGCGCCGCCGGGGTGATGTTCACCCTTGACACCGAAAGCGGTTGCACCGATCTGGTGCTGCTGAACGCTGTCTACGGTTTTGGTGAATCGTTGGTGCAGGGGGCGGTCAACCCCGACGAGCTGCTTGTGTTCAAGCCCACCCTGGCCCAGGGGTTCCGGGCGATCCTCAGCAGGCGTCTGGGCAGCAAGGCGCAGCGGCTGGTGGTGGATCCCCAGGGGGGGCTCAGGGCTGAGCCTGTGCCCCGGGCCCTGCAGCAGCGCCTGGTCCTCAGCGATGACCAGGCGCTGCAGCTGGCCCGCTGGGCGGTGTTGATCGAGCAGCACACCAGCCAGCGCCGCGGCAGGCCAACACCGATGGACATCGAGTGGGCTCTGGACGGCGTCAGTGGCGAGCTGTTCATCCTGCAGGCCAGACCCGAAACCGTGCAGTCCCGCCGCCGTCCCCAGCTGCTGCGCCAGTGGAGCCTGGCCCCCCACAGCGCCCGGCCGCTGGTGAGTGGCCGGGCCGTGGGCCGTGCGGTCAGCAGTGGCCGCGCGCGGGTGCTGGCCGACCCCAGTCAGATCCACAGCTTTGCCGACGGTGATCTGTTGGTGAGCTGCCGCACCGATCCCGACTGGGAGCCGATCCTCAGACGGGCCGGCGGCGTGATCACCGACCAGGGCGGCCGCACCTGCCACGCCGCGATCATTGCCCGTGAACTGGGCATCACGGCGATCGTTGGCACCGTTGATGGCACGCGCCGCATCGCCGATGGCCAAGCGATCACCGCCAGCTGCTGTGAGGGTGACGAAGGCCATGTCTATCCGGGGTTGTTGCCGTTCAGGGTTGACGAGCAGGAGCTGGAGCTGCTGCCGTCGACCCGCACGCGCCTGATGCTCAACATGGGCAACCCCGACGAGGCCTTCATGCGCGCCCAGCTGCCCTGCGACGGCGTGGGCCTGGCCCGGCTCGAGTTCATCATCGTCAGCCAGATCGGCATTCACCCCCAGGCCCTGCTGCAGCCCCAGCTGGTGTCCAGCGAGGCTGAGCGTGCTGCGATTGCTGAGCGCATCGCCGGGTTCAGCGATGGGCCTGCCTATTACGTGGCGCGGCTCAGCGAGGGCATGGCGCGCATGGCGGCGGCGTTTTACCCGCGGCCGGTGCAGCTGCGCTTCTCTGATTTCAAGAGCAACGAATACGCCCGGCTGCTGGGAGGGCGGGATGTTGAGCCGGTTGAAGAGAACCCGATGCTGGGGTGGCGCGGTGCCTCGCGCTATGGCGATCCGGCGTTTGCAGCGGCGTTTGCGCTCGAGTGCGCCGCCCTGCTGCGGGTGCGGCGCGACCTGGGTCTGGTCAATGCCATGGCGATGGTGCCGTTCTGCCGCACCCCTGCCGAGGCCGACCGGGTGCTGGCGGCGATGGCCGCCGCCGGACTGGTGCGGGGCCAGGACGGGCTGCAGGTGACGATGATGTGTGAACTGCCGGCCAACGTGCTGCAGCTCGAGGCCTACAGCCAGCGGTTCGATGGGTTTTCGATCGGTTCGAACGACCTGACCCAACTGACCCTGGGTGTGGATCGGGACTCGGCCCAGGTGGCGCCCCTGTTCGACGAACGCCATCCGGCGGTGCTGGAGCTGATCCGGCTGGCGATTCGCACGGCGCACCGCTGTCAGCGGCCGATCGGACTCTGCGGTCAGGCTCCCAGTGACGATCCCGGGTTTGTGGATCTGCTGCTGGAGGCGGGCATCGATGCGATCAGCTTCAATCCCGACGCGCTCATCCGTGGGCGGCTGCAGGTCGCAGCGGCTGAGCAGCGCTTGGCCGGGGATCGCCCAGGCTCCACAGCAGCACGGCATGGCCCATGAAGCGCAGGGCGCTGAGCACCGCCAGGCCCACGCACAACGGACAATGGGTGATGGACATGCTCGGGCTCCAGGTTCCGGAACCCTGGCACCGATGGAGCGCACTCGGGGGCTGCTGCAATGAATCCTCAGCGAGCTGGTGCGGGAGGACCGCAGATGGGTGCCCTACCGGCATCCTGGCGGTTGCACCAGTTGAAGCTGCCGCTCGACCACAGCGACGATGATCTGGCGCTGGCCGTCTGCCGCCGCCTGCGGTTGCGGCCCGAACAGCTGCGCGGTTGGACCCTGGTCAAACGCAGTGTCGATGCCCGCCGCCGTGACGGGATCCGGCTGGTCTACAGCCTCGATCTGGAGCTTGATCTGCCGGCGCCGCTGCAACGGCGGCTGGTCGAGCGTGCCGCGGCGGATCCCCATCTGCAGCCGACCCCCGACACCCGCTATCGCCTGCCGCTGCAGTTGCCGGCGGATCACGGGCAGCCCCGACCGGTGGTGGTGGGTGCAGGCCCATGCGGTTACTTTGCGGCGCTGCTGCTGGCCCAGATGGGCCTGCGCCCGCTGTTGCTGGAGCGGGGCCGCGATGTCAGAACCCGAACGGCCGACACCTTCGGCTTTTGGCGCGGGAATCGGCCGCTCGATCCCGAATCGAACGCCCAGTTCGGCGAGGGTGGGGCTGGCACGTTCTCGGACGGCAAGCTCTACAGCCAGGTGAGCGAACCGGCGGCCTATCAGCGCAAGGTGCTCGAAGAGCTGGTGGCAGCGGGGGCCAATCCCGAAATCCTGACGCTGCACCACCCCCACATCGGTACGTTCAAGCTGGCGACCGTGGTGCGGGGCCTGCGCAGCGCGATCGAGGCCCTGGGCGGCACGGTCCGGTTTCAGAGCCGGGTCGCGCGGTTGCTGCTCGAGCCCGGCACCCGGCAGGTGCAGGGGGTGCAGCTGGCGGGGGGTGAGCGGATCAGCGCCAGTCAGGTGGTGCTGGCTCCCGGTCACAGTGCCCGGGATGTGTTTGCCCTGTTGCAGCAGCAGGGGGTGGCGCTGCAGGCCAAGCCCCTGGCCATGGGCCTGCGCATCGAACACCCCCAGGCCCTGATCGATCAGGCCCGCTGGGGGGCTGCGGCGGGCCATCCCCGCCTTGGGGCGGCCGAGTACAAACTCGTGCACCACTGCCAGCAGCCGAACCTGGTCGGCCGCTCGGTCTGGAGCTTTTGCATGTGTCCCGGGGGATTGGTGGTGGGCGCCACCTCCGAGCCTGGGCTGGTGGTCACCAACGGCATGAGTCAGCACAGCCGCCGGGAGCGCAATGCCAACAGTGCCCTGGTGGTCAACATCACCCTGGAGGATCTGGAGCCCTACGGGGCCTTCGCCGGCGATCCCCTGGCGGGGGTAGCTTTTCAGCGGCATTGGGAACAGCGTGCCTTTGCCCTGGGCGGTGGCACCCATGCCGCACCCAGCCAGTCGGTGCAGCACTTTCTGATCGGGGCAACGGTCGGCGTTGAGGAGGGTGTGACGCCGTCCTATCAACCCGGGGTGGTCGAGGCGGACCTGGCCGCCTGCCTGCCCCCGTTTGTCACCCAGGCTCTGCGCGAGGCGATTCCCAGCTTTGAGCGGATCGTGCCGGGGTACGCCGCTGCCGGCGCCAGGCTGACCGGGGTCGAGACCCGCACCTCATCCCCGGTGCGGATCTGCCGTGACTCCCGCAGTCTTCAGAGCCTCAACACCCCTGGGCTGTACCCGGCGGGTGAAGGTGCCGGCTATGCCGGGGGGATCCTGTCGGCGGCCATTGATGGGATCAAGGTCGCCGAAGCTGTTGTTGCGGCCCTTAGGGCAACAGTCCCTTGATCACTCTTCGTCGTCCTCAGCACCCAGGGGAACGAGCCGAATCATCTTGCGTCCCAGCTTGATTTCGAATTCATCACCGGGCTTGAGGTCGAGCATGGCCGTGTAGGCCCGGCCGACCATCAGATTGCCGTTGAACTGAATTTTGGTGCTGTAGCTCAGTTTGCGGCCGCCCTTGCGCCCCTTGGGGCCGTTGCCCAGTTCGAGTCCCTTGGCATTGAGCAGGGCCTCGTAAAAGGCGGTGAAGTTCAGCCGTTCGCTGCCGTCTTTTTTTTCGGAGACGTAGCCGCAAGCCCGGACCAGATCCGATTTGCTGGCGTCTCCGAGTTCCTTGACCTTGGCGAGAAGGTCGACTCCGGTGAGCATGAGGCTGGTTTATGCAACAAACGCATTATCCAGCTCGCTCGGCTGGCGTGCAAGGGCTGACTTGCCGGTCATGGGCACCCTCAGGCCTGCGAAACAATCCCGCTCCACTGCACCGCCTTGACCTGATCGCGGCGCCAGGAATGAAACAACAGGGGTTCGCTGGCCGTGCACAACGGGCAGATGGCCATGCGCTCGCGATCCAGTCCCAGGTGCTGCAGCTGCACCGCCGTTGCCTGGCGCAGATCAAGGCGCCAGTGCCCCGGCAGGGGATCGTCGTGCAGCACCCCGGCAGCAACCAGGGTTGCCGTCACGTCGCTGTCGGCTGGCAGCTGCAGCGAGGCGGCGATCGCATTGACCACCGGTGCATCCACCTGATAAGCCGCCGCTGAAATCGCCGGTCCCAGGGCCACCAGCAGCTGCTCGCGGCGGCACCCCTGACGTTCGAGCTGGCTGATCGCGACCTCGAGAATCTGTCCGGCCACCCCGCGCCAGCCCGCATGGCAGGCCGCCACCTGGCCGCTGAGCGGATCGGCGATCAGCACCGGCGTGCAGTCGGCGCCACAGACCCAGAGGCTCTGCCCCCCCCGGTCGCTGACCAGGCCGTCGGCCTCGGGCCAGGGTTCCGCCGTCGCCTCGCTGGCGGACAGCACCCGGGCGCTGTGCACCTGGCGGGGCCGGTGCACAGTGACCCCGGCGCTCAGATACCCGGCCAGCACATCGGGCTGGCGGCCCTGCCACTGGCGGGTAAAAAAGCCATGCTCGAACCCCTGCAGCAGGTCGGCCTGCAGGTAATACCCGCCGTAGCAGCCCACCCAACTCCAGCCGTCAAGGGCATTGAACCCGGCATCGGGCCGGTCAAATGGGGCATCAACCGCTTCGGCCATGGCTGCGGATCAGCTGTCAGGCAGGTCCCGCAGCATCCAGAACCCGGTGAACCGCTGGGCGTTGGCATTGGCCTGGACCGCCAGGAACTGCAGTCCACCCGCCTGTTGTCGGCTGGAGCCCAGCTCGGCGGCCGTTCGCTCGGCGTCGTCACTGCCCAGGTCGCTGAGCAGCCAGCGATCCTCGAGGCCTGCTTCCAGAATCAGCTGCCGGCCGCTGACCTCGAGCCGCACCGGTTCGAGCCCGGCAAGCCAGGCGGCAATGGCCAGGGCACGCTCACCCCCAAACAGCAGGATCCCCGGCACCGGAACGTCGCTGCTCAGGCCCGCCGGCAACGGAATCAAACCAGCAAAGTCGATGTCCCACTGGTCAGCCTGCTGCAGCTCGCTGGCCCCCAGGCGCGCCCAGGCCCAGCTTTCGCCCCGGGCTGTCTCGGGCAGGGGGCGCGCCAGCGGACGGATCGGCTCGGGTGGTGGCGCCAGGGGACCCGAGAGGTAACCCTCCTCGTGGGGATACACCTCCCGCTCGCGCTGCTGCAACCAGCTGACCAGGGCGTAGCAGCGGCGGCTGGGGATCAGCTCGATGCCCAGGCCTTCGGCAGCCCGTTGCACCATGGTGCGCATCGAGGCCCGCCAGCAGCGCAGGCGCCTGGGTCTGGGCCGTCCCTGCTGCTCGGCGGCGGCGATCGCCTGGTCGAGGGCTTCGCGCAGCCAGATTGAGTTGACGCTGCTGGCTGGGCAGCTGCTGCTCCACTGAAACGGCGGTTCAGCTTCGCCGCCGGCCGGGGTGCTGCAGATCAGCAGCTCCCAGCGCTTTTTGCCGTCGCCATCCAGGATCGGCCTGGAGTAGTAGTCGAGCTCCCAGTCGCTCATCCGGCGGCCTGTTCCTGCTGGCGCAGCACCGAGCGGGCGCGGTTGGCCCGCTCTTCGGCCTCGGCGAACAGCTGGTCTTTGGCGATCAGGATCTCGCCCGGCTGGCCTTCGAGCAGCGCGGTGTTGAGGGCGATGCGCCCCCGGCCGGGGTCGAGTTCGGTGATCAGGGCCCGAACCCGGTCGCCACTGTTGAAAACTTCGCGCAGGTCCCGCAGCTGCCCGCCGCTGACGCAGCTTTGGTGCAGCAGACCACTGATGCCGCCGAGGTCGATGAAATAGCCATAGGGCTTGATCGAGGCGACCACCCCCTCGACCAATTGGCCCACCGCCAGTTCGCCGAATCGGGCGGCCGTGGCCGCTTTCTTTTCGGACAGCACCAGCTTGCGCGTTTCGGAATTGACCTCCAGGAAGGCAACGCCCAATGTCTTGCCCACGAGGGCCTCGTGCTGCTCGCCCTCCTGCAGCTGGGAGCGGGGGATGAAGGCGCGCAGACCCTCCAGATCACAGGTGACGCCGCCGCGGTTGAAGCCGTTGACCTTGACCTGGACGACCTTGCCGTCCTTTTCGAGCTGGCGCACCTTTTCCCAGCTCTGGCGCAGGGCCAGGGCGCGGGCGCTGATCGTCACCATGCCGTCGGCGTTCTGCTCGCGGGTGACCAGCACTTCGACGGCCAGCCCCTTGGGGAACCGCTCCTTGAGGTTGGTGATCACCCCCAGACCGGCTTCGCTTTTGGGCATGAACCCCGGGGCTTTGCCGCCGATGTCGACATAAACGCCGTCGCTCTCGACGTTGAGCACGACCCCCTTCACAACCTCGCCGGTGGTGCCGACCGGCTCGTTCTCATCGAGGGCGGCGAGGAAGGCTTCTTCATCAAAATCGAAGTCGTCGACACTGCGGCGCACCACCTGGGCCGCCGTGGCTGCCGAGGCCTTCGTGGCCGCCGGGGTGCCGGCATTGCCGCGCTGCTGGGGCTCGCGGCCCCCCTGACGTCGCGGGCGCTGGTCGGCGGGGCCCAACAGGTCGGCCATGGTCAGGCCGGCCATGCCACTCATGTCAAACAGGTCTTCGTCGCTGCGGGCCGGGGGGGTGGCCGCCACGGGCACCGGCGCTGCCGCCGGTGCCGGCGCCGGCGGCTCGGCCTCGGCCGGGGCGCTGCCGCCGTCCTTCTTCAGCATCAACACCTGGGGTGGCCGCCGCTGTGTGGGCTCGCTGGGACGGCGCAGCTCTCCGGGAGGCACCGGCCGGGACGAAGGGGCTGGGTTGGGTGAAGAGGCCGATGCTGAGTTGCCGGATCCGGCCATCGCCACAGAACGCACTTGCAATCTCACACTGTAGGGATCGATTCCAGAGCCATGGTCCGCAGCCTGACGGAGCTCAGCACGACCACCCTGGCCGCCATCGCCCGGCAGCCGGGCAGCACGGTGATCTGGCCCTGGGGAGCGGTGGAGCAGCATGGCCCCCATCTGCCCCTGGGCACCGATGCCCTGTTTGCTGATCGCCTGCTCGATCGGGTGCTCGAACGCCTGCCCCAGGCCCTGCCGATCTGGCGCTTGCCGCTGCAGAGCCTGGGCTTTTCGCCAGAACATCAGGGCTTTGCCGGCACCCTGTCCCTACCAGCCGAGCTGTTGATCGCCCAGCTGGTGGCGGTCGGCTCCCAGCTGGCTGCCGCGGGCTTTGCCCGGTTGCTGTTGTTCAACGCCCATGGCGGCCAGATCGCCCTGTTGCAGACGGCAGCCCGCCAGCTGCGGAGCTGCGCGCCCCAGATGGCGGTGCTGCCCTGC
Organism: Cyanobacteriota bacterium; assembly: GCA_046047915.1. Classification (GTDB taxonomy): domain Bacteria; phylum Cyanobacteriota; class Cyanobacteriia; order PCC-6307; family Cyanobiaceae; genus RGUW01. The sequence continues at coordinate 8,240 of JBJOHB010000145.1, read as the reverse complement.
TTTGTCTGGAGCGGCCCCCAGGGGGTGGCGGACCTGATCCCCGAACCCGAACGCAGCACGGGGCTGCATGCCGGCTTGGCCGAGACCAGCCTGATGTTGCACCTGGCGCCCGAGCTGGTGGGCACGTTGCCGGCGGGTGATGGTTGGCGCGGGCCCCAGCCACCGCCGGGCTGGAGTCTTGAGGGCGCTGCCCCTACCGCCTGGCTGAGTCGGGACGTGAGTGACACAGGGGTGATCGGCGATCCCCGGGGTGCCTCGGCAGCCCTGGGCGAGCAGTTGGCCCAGCGGCTGGTGACGGGCTGGTGTGACCTGTTGACGTCGCTGATGGCCAGCGACTGGCCCCAGCCCCGCTGAAGGTCGTTACAGTCGGCGGATTCCTCCACCCAGCGCGGTAGCCATGGCGACCCTTGCCTCCCCGGTGGCAGCTTCTTCGCAGGATTCTGCTCTGCCCGATTTCGCGAGCGAGACCTACAAGGACGCTTACAGCCGGATCAACGCCATCGTCATCGAAGGCGAGCAGGAAGCCCATGACAACTACATCGCCATCGGCACCCTGATTCCCGATCAGGCCGAAGAGCTGACCCGCCTGGCTCGCATGGAGTTGAAGCACATGAAGGGCTTCACCGCCTGTGCCGCCAACCTGGGGGTCACCGCGGACATGCCCTTTGCCAAGGACTTCTTCGCTCCCCTGCGCAACAACTTTCAAGCCGCTCTGGCCGAAGGCAAGGTGGTCACCTGCCTGCTGATTCAGGCGATCCTGATCGAAGCCTTCGCCATTTCGGCGTATCACATCTACATCCCTGTCGCCGACCCCTTCGCCCGCAAGATCACCGAAGGCGTCGTCAAGGACGAGTACACCCACCTCAATTACGGCCAGGAGTGGCTCAAGGCCAACCTGCAGACCATTCGCGAGGAGTTCGAGCAGGCCAACCGCGACAACCTGCCGCTGGTGCGCACCATGCTTGACCAGGTCGCGGCCGATGCCGCCGTCCTGCAGATGGACAAGGAGGACCTGATGGCCGATTTCCTGGGCTCCTACCAGGACGCACTGCTGGAGATCGGCTTCAGCAATCGCGAGATCGCCAAGCTGGCGGCAGCCGCCCTTGTGGGCTGATCTGTCGGTGCTCGTCGCTACAGGCAAACGTGTCAGGATGCAGTTCAGCGTGGGCCCCTGCCCCGCAAACGCCTGATTCATGTTTGGTCTGATCGGCCACTCCACCAGCTTTGCCGAGGCCAGGGCCAATGCCCGCAACCTCGGCTACGACGACTACGCCGAGGGCGACCTCGACATGTGGTGCGCCGCCCCGCCCCAGTTGCTGGAGCGGGTGTGCGTCACCAGCGCAACAGGCCAGACCATCGAGGGCGCGTACATCGACTCGGTGTTTGTGCCTGAAATGCTGCGCCGCTTCAAGACGGCCAAGCGCAAGGTGCTCAAGGCCATGGAACTGGCCCAGAAGACGGGCATCGATGTCACCGCCCTCGGCGGTTTTACCTCGATCATTTTCGAGGACATGAACCTGCTCAAGGAAGAGCGGGTCAGTGCCGTGGCCCTCGACTGGCAGCGGTTCACCACCGGCAACACCCACACCGCCTGGGTGATCTGCCAGCAGGTGCTCACCAATGCTCCGCGTCTTGGCATCGATCTGGCCAGTGCCAAGGTCGCCGTGGTCGGTGCCAGTGGCGACATCGGCAGCGCTGTCTGCCGCTGGTTGCAGCGTCAGGGGGTGGGTGAGCTGCTGCTGGTGGCCCGCCGCCCGCAGCCGTTGATCGACCTCCAGGCCAGCCTGGGTGCGGGCCGCATCCTTGGCATTGACGAGGCTCTGGCCGAAGCGCAGATCGTGGTCTGGGTCGCCAGCCTGCCCCAGAGTCTGCAGATCGACCTGGCGTCCCTGCCCAGACCCTGTCTGATGATTGACGGCGGTTACCCCAAGAACCTGGACAGCAAGGCCGCCGCCGAGGGAGTCCATGTCCTCAAGGGCGGCATCGTCGAGTTCTGGCAGGACATCGGCTGGCAGATGATGGAAGTGGCCGAGATGGCCAAACCCCAGCGCCAGATGTTTGCCTGTTTCGCCGAGGCGATGCTGCTTGACTTTGAGCAGCGCCACACCAACTTCAGCTGGGGCCGCAACAACATCACCCTCGAGGCGATGGACTGGATCGGGGCCGCGTCCCTGCGCCATGGCTTCAGAGCCCTGGCCCTGGAGGACCAACAGTCACCGGCCCCTGCCCTGGCGACGGCCTGAGCTGACGCTGCCCCCCCTTGTTTGCCCTGCGCTAGTTCCCGATGGCCCGACGCGCCCTGCTCGAGTTTGAAAAGCCCCTGGTGGAGCTCGAAGAGCAGATCGAGCAGATCCGCCAGTTGGCCCGCGATTCCGAGGTCGATGTCAGCCAGCAGCTACTGCAGCTCGAAACCCTGGCCACCCGCCGGCGCAGTGAGATCTTTGCCGCGCTGACCCCGGCCCAAAAGATTCAGGTCGCCCGCCATCCCCAGCGCCCCAGCACCCTGGATTACATCCAGGTGATCACCGACCAGTTCTTTGAACTCCACGGTGACCGCCGCGGCAGCGACGACCAGGCCCTGGTCGGGGGTGTGGGCCGCATTGGCGAGCAGGGTGTGGTGCTGCTGGGCCATCAGAAAGGCCGAGACACCAAGGAAAATGTGGCCCGCAATTTCGGCATGGCGTCGCCGGGCGGCTACCGCAAGGCGATGCGGCTGATGGACCATGCCGATCGCTTCGGCCTGCCGATCCTCAGTTTCATCGACACCCCGGGTGCCTACGCCGGCGTCCTGGCCGAAGAGCAGGGTCAGGGTGAGGCGATCGCCGTCAACCTGCGCGAGATGTTCCGTTTGCGGGTGCCGATCCTGGCCACCGTGATTGGTGAAGGCGGCTCGGGCGGCGCCCTCGGCATCGGTGTGGCCGACCGTCTGCTGATGTTCGAACACAGCGTCTATACGGTGGCAAGTCCCGAGGCCTGCGCCTCGATCCTGTGGCGCGACGCGGGCAAAGCGCCCGAAGCGGCCCAGGCGCTGCGCATCACGGGCACTGACCTGTTGCAGCTGGGACTGGTGGACCGGGTCCTGCAGGAGCCCTGCGGCGGCAACCATTGGGCGCCTGTGCAAGCGGCCCAAACCCTCAAAGCTGCCCTGCTCGAGGAGTTGGCTGCCCTCCAGGCCCTCAGCCCCGAAGCCCTGCAGCAGCAGCGCTACGCCAAGTTTCGGCGCATGGGCCGTTTCCTCGAGGCAGGCCAGGTTCAGGAGTCCGGCGTTTGAGCCCCACAGCCCTGATCACCGGTGCGTCCCGTGGCATCGGTGCTGCCAGCGCCCGTCTGCTGGCCCAGAACGGCCATGACCTGCTGCTGGTGGCCCGTTCTGCCGAAGCCCTCGAGCAGTTGGCCGCTGACCTGCGGCAGTTGGGTGGCCGGGTTGAGGTCGCTGCGATCGATCTGGCCAGGCCTGAGTCCATCGCCGCACCCCTGACGGCCCTGTGCGAGCGCGGCAATCCGCCCACCGTGCTGGTCAACAATGCGGGGGTTGCCTACACCGGCAGCCTGGCGGCGATGCCCCTGGAGCGCTGGCAGTGGTTGCTGCAGCTCAATCTGACCAGCGTCGTTCAGGTGTGCCAAGTGGTCGTGCCGTTGCTGCGCCAGGCCGGGGGTGGACGCATCATCAACATCAGCAGCCATGCGGCCCGCAACGCCTTTGTCGATTGGGGTGCCTACTGCGTCAGCAAGGCCGCGTTAGCCAGTTTCAGCCGCTGCCTGGCCGAGGAGGAACGCGCCCATGGGATCGGCGTGAGCACCCTCACCCTTGGTGCGGTGAATACGCCACTGTGGGACAGCGAATCGGTCGACAGTTCCTTCGACCGCCGTGCCATGCTTGATCCCCACCGGGTCGCTGAAGCTGTGCTCTATCTGGCTCAGCAGCCGCCGACCCAGCAGGTGGACGACCTCACCCTGATGCCCGCAGCCGGCGTGCTCTGAGATTCCATGACATCGACATTGCCCACCGGTCTGCCTTCGACTGCGCCCGCTCCCGTCAGTGTGCGCCTTCGTCAGCGTCTTGAGCAGGCTGGGGCCTCGTTCTTCGCGAACGACAACATTTCGGATTACCTGCAGGACGGCGAGCTCGACCAGCTCGAGATCGAGGTGGCCGGCAAGGTGCGGGAGCTGCTGCGCAGCCTGGTGATCGACATCGACAACGATCACAACACCGAAGAGACCGCCGAGCGCGTCGCGCGCATGTACCTGCACGAGGTGTTCAAGGGTCGCTATCACGAGCAGCCCAAGATCGCCAGCTTCCCGAACGTCAAGAAGCTCGACGAGATCTACACCGTTGGACCGATCTCCGTGCGTTCAGCCTGTTCCCATCACCTGGTGCCGATTCTCGGCAACTGCTGGATCGGGATCAAACCCGGTGAGCGGGTGATCGGCCTGTCCAAGTTCTCACGGGTGGCTGACTGGGTGTTTTCGCGCCCCCACATCCAGGAAGAGGCTGTGATGATCCTGGCCGACGAGATTGAGCGTCTGTGTGAGCCCCAGGGTCTGGCGATCCTGGTCAAGGCGCAGCACTACTGCATGAAATGGCGTGGGGTCAAGGAGCCCCAGACCAGCATGGTCAATTCGGTGGTGCGTGGCGATTTCCGCCACGACCCCAGTTTGAAAGCCGAATTCTTTGAGTTGGTGAAGCAGCAGGAGTCCCTGCTGCTGGTCTGAATCAGCCCTGTCGCCGCACTCAGGGCCGGGCGGCGTTGACCGGCCCCACGGGTGCGGATGCCTGGCGCTGACTGCCGCTGCCGCTGGGTACCGCCACCACCAGCATCACCCGGGCATTCACATCCTGCTCGTTCAGCACGTACGTGGGCCCACTGGCTCCCTGGATCAGCAACCAGCGGCTCTTGCCAGCTGGCAGCCGGTACCAGTGAAAGGCACTGGGGGGGAGCCCGGCCAGGGCGTCGGCCGTGAGGGTGGCCTGCAGCAGGCTGCCCTCGGCGGCCTGACCCTGCAGCACCAGTTGCTGCAGACCGTTGATCTGTTGCTGGACCGCCGTCTCCAGCTGTTGGTCGGCGCTGATCTGCTGATTCAGATCCCTGATTTGCTGCTGGGGGTCAGCGGTCACGCCCGGCACGCATTGCAGGCTGCCGTCCACCAGTTGGCAGCCGTCCACCATGACCTGGGCCTGCAGGGGCAAGGGCAGCAGCAGCGCCAGCAGCAAGGGAGCGCACTGAGGAGCCGCCCAAGGGCGCCGGGCACGGACTGGGTTCAGGGGCATGGCGGATCTAGCGGTGCTTTAGGCTCCCCCCGATCCTGCCGTGCCGCCCTGACCACCGCCAGCAACCCAGCCACCCGGTCGACATCTTTGTCACCGGGGCTGCGTTCGACCCCGCTCGAGGCGTCCAACCCCGTGGGCTGCAGCATGGCCAGGGCGGCGGCGGCACTGCGTTCCTGGATGCCCCCGGCCAACCACCAGGGCAGGGCTGGCGCAAAGCTCTGCAGCAGCTCCAGGGGTATGGCCACGCCGGTGCCCCCCAGCTGGCCGCTGACCCAGGCATCGAGCAGCAGGGCATCGACGCAGCCCTGGTAGGCCCTGGCCCGTTCCAGATCATCGTGGCCGCGCACCCGTAGGGCCTTCCACAGCTGAACCCCGCCCAGTTCGGCGCGCAGGCGCAGACACTGCTGGGGCGTTTCGTCGCCGTGCAGCTGCACCACCTGGTGGCCCTGCCTGGGCCGCAACGCGTCGAGCATGGCGGGGTCCGGATCGGCCACCACCAGCACGCCCCGGCAGTCCGGATTGGCCTGGCGTGCGGCGGCAAACAGTCCCGGCCGTTGCGCCGCCGGCAGGTAACGGGGTGAGCCCGGCACCGCGATCACACCGATCGCATCGACCCCTAGGGCTGCGATTGCGGCTGCCTGGTCGCATTGGCGCAACCCGCAGATCTTCAGCAAGGTCATGCCGGTTTAAACCCCAATGCCCCTGACCTTTCTAGGATCGAGCTTCGACCGCGGCCCCAGGGCCCCGAGACACCCTGCACCTCTGGACGTGGGAGAAGGCTGGACTTTTTTGAGGATTCGCGGCATCCCGCTGCGCATCCATCCGACCTGGTTCGTCATTTTGATGTTGGCGACCCTGGCCTTTCAGCAGCATTACACCCAGGATCTGGATCCTGCCCCGCCCCTGCCGCTGCGCTGGGGGCTGGCCCTGCTGACGGCCCTGCTGCTGTTCGTGTCGGTGCTGTTGCACGAACTGGGCCATTCGCTGGTGGCCCTGTCCCAGGGGGTCAAGGTGCGCAGCATCACCCTGTTTCTGCTGGGCGGGGTGGCCAACGTTGAACGCGAATGCAGCACCGCCCGGGGTGCCCTGCTGGTGGCCGCCGCCGGACCGGCCGTCAGCCTGTTGCTGGCTCTGGTCTTGCTGGGATTCACCCATGCCGCCGACCATCTGTCGCCGGCCCTGGGATCGATGGTCGGCGAACTGGGGGCCCTCAATCTGGTTCTGGCCCTGTTCAATCTGTTGCCGGGTCTGCCCCTCGATGGCGGTCTGATCGTCAAGGCCCTGGTCTGGCAGGCCACCGGCAGTCAGCGCCGCGGCCTCGAGGTGGCCAATGCCAGCGGCCGCTTTCTGGCCTTTCTGGCCATTGGCTTGGGCGCGGTGCTGTTGCTGCGCGGCAGCGGTCTGGGCGGTGCCTGGTTGCTGTTGCTGGGGTGGTTCGGCCTAGGGGCGGCGCGCAATCAACGCCAGATGCTGCTGCTGCAGCAGGTGCTCAAGGACCTGCGGGTGCGCGACGCCGCCAGTCGTCGCTATCGGGTTGTCGAGGCCCGAACCACCCTGCGGGAGCTCAGTGCGCTGCGGCTCGAGCCCGCCGCCGCCGGTGACGCCGCCGACTGGGTGCTGGTCACTGACCAGGGCCGCTGGCAGGGGCTGATCGACGACCAGCCCCTGCAAACCCTGCCCGTCCAGGCCTGGGATCGGGAGCGGGTCGGTGACCATCTCACCCCCCTGTCCAGCCTGCCCTCGGTTGTTGAAACGGCACCCCTGTGGCAAGCCGTGCAGCTGTTTGAGGACAGCGGCGCGGCCCGGCTGTTGGTGCTGAGCCCCGCTGGACTGCCCAGCGGCACCGTTGAGCGCAGCGAGCTGGGCCTGGCGGTGCTGCAGCGCCTCGGTCTGCGGCTGCCGCCGCCGTTGCTTGAGACGGCGCGCCGCCAGCGGGGTTATCCGCTGGGGTTGGCCCTGCCGCAGGTGGTGCGGGCCATGCAGGCCAGCGGCGAAGTGCCCGCACCCGCCTCCTCGGACGTCACCCGGTAGCGCTCAAGGCACCCGCCGGCTTCTGCCAACATCGCGGCGTCCAAGGGCCGGGCGGTCGCCGGCAGACGCCAGTATTGCCGCGCCGCCCGTTGCAACCGATCAGCCAGGTCGCTGGCACTGATCCCCAGGTTCGCGCGGGGTGCTGCGGTGCCGGGCAGCAGCGCCTGCCAGGCGTCATCGGGCGGATCGAGCTGGATGCTGCCGTGCTGCAGCAGCCAGCCCCGCTGCCAGCGCTGGGCACTGCCGACGCGCTTGCGGCCCTGGGCATTCAGCAGGTCAGCGGCGGTGCTGCGGGCAAAGCAGTTGGGGTTGCCATCGGCCCGCTCACTGCCGAATTGCAGTGGCTCCCCCAGGCCGGCCAAGGTCTGCTGCAGCCAGCCACAAATCTGCTTGTAGGCCTGCAGGCGTTCGAAGCGATCACAGGGCAGCACCAGGGCGTAACAGAGGTCACCGCCGTGCAGCACGGCGCCGCCGCCACTGGGGCGCCGCACCAGATCCAGCTGGCCACGCCGCTGCCAGTCGCGCCATTGGGGTGCCAGTTGCTGCTGATGAAACCCCAGCGACAGGGTCAGGCGGCTCCAGCGGTACAGGCGCAGCGCCGGCTGTTGCCGCTGCAGCAGGGCCCCATCGAGGGCCATCTGCCAGCTGCCGCTGAGGCAGGTGCTGGCCAGCAGGTCCACGGCGATGGGAGATGCTGGGTTCGAGCCCATCGGGAGTGGCATGGAGCTGACGCTCTCGAGTTTGCTGCCCCTGGCCCCGATGGGGATCCTGGCGGGTGTGCTCTCGGGTTTGCTGGGCATCGGCGGCGGCCTGGTCTTCTCGCCATTGCTGCTGTTGCTGGGATTGCCCGCGCACCAGGCCCTGGCCACCAGCACCCTGGCGATCGTGCCCACCACCCTGGGCGGTACCTGGAGCCACCTGCGCAGCGCCCAGCTGCCGC
>JBJOHB010000144.1:0-3349 GCA_046047915.1 Cyanobacteriota bacterium | reverse complement strand
GGGGAGCGGGTCGATGAAGCCCTGCTGCTGCTGATGCGCGCTCCCCGCAGCTTCACCCGTGAGGACGTGGTCGAGCTGCACTGCCATGGCGGCCTGGTGGCGGTGCGCCGGGTGCTCGAACTGGTGCTGGCGGCAGGGGCGCGCCGGGCCGGGCCCGGCGAATTCAGCCAGCGGGCCTTTTTGAACGGACGCCTTGATCTCACCCGGGCCGAAGCGATCAGCGAGCTGATCAACGCCCGCAGCCGCCGCGGGGCCCAGCTGGCCATGGCCGGCCTGGATGGGGGGCTGCAGCAGCGGCTCAACCCGTTGCGCTCGCTGCTGCTGGATCAGTTGGCCGAGCTTGAGGCCCGGGTTGATTTTGAAGAGGATCTGCCCCCCCTCGATGGCGCTGCCGTAACCGCCCACCTGCGGGCGGTACGGCAGCAGCTGCAGCAGCTCGTGGCCGAGGCCCACCAGGGGGCGCTGCTGCGCGATGGCCTGCGGGTGGCGATCATCGGCCGGCCCAACGTTGGCAAATCAAGCCTGCTCAACTGCCTCAGCCAGCGTGAGCGGGCGATCGTCACCGATCTGCCCGGGACCACCCGCGATCTGCTCGAAAGCGAGCTGGTGCTCGAGGGGGTGCCGTTGACCCTGCTCGACACGGCGGGGATTCGCGACACCGTCGATCCGATCGAGCAGCTGGGGATCGAACGCTCCCGTGCTGCCCTGGCGGCTGCCGATGCGGTGGTGTTGCTGTTTGACCTGGACACCGGCTGGAGTGCCGCTGATCAGGCGTTGTTGGATCAGGTGCCTGACGGCGCCGTGTTGTTGATCGCCGGCAACAAGGCCGATGCCGCCGGGGTGCCGCCTGGTCTGCAGGACCCTGCCGTGCTCAACGCCCTGGGGCGGTGGGGTGACGAACCGGTGGTCTGCATCAGCGCCCTGCTCGGCAGCGGCACCGCCGTGCTTGTGCAAGAGCTGCTTCGCCGTTGTGGTGCCACGGTCAGCCAGGGGTTGCAACTGGCCCTGAACGACCGTCAGCGCGATCTGGCGGCGGCGGCGGCGGACAGCCTGGGCAGGGCTCTGAAGGCGGCCGATCAGCAGCTGCCCTGGGACTTCTGGACCATTGATCTGCGCGCCGCCGTGCGCGCGCTGGGCGAAATCACCGGCGAGGAGGTCAGCGAGGCTGTTCTCGATCGGGTGTTCTCGCGGTTTTGCATCGGTAAGTGAGCCGGGCCGCCAGCAGCACCGCCGTCATGGCGCCGTAGCCCAGGGCCCAGCTGCGGCCGGCGCCCCAGCCCAGCTGCAGCACCGTGTCGGCCGTGGTGAACTGCCAGCCGTGGATCACACCGAACCAGGCCAGCACCGCAGCCAGGGCGGCGCAGCTCGCCGCTGCCAACAGCCGCGCCTCGATCACGTACACGAGCAGTGCCGCCAGCAGCATCGCCGTGATGATCTGGCCCTGCTCGAGTGCAAAGGCGCCGGCGGCCCAGACATCGGCCCGGGCCAGGGGCTCCAGCAGCGCACCGCTGAACGGGTGCTCAGCGGTGCCGGCGCCGCCGGCGCGCAGGCCCGCTTTGATCAACTGTGATCCCCAGCCCGCCAGCCCCGGCATCAGGCCCAGGGCCACGGCTGGCGCGTGCCGTTGGGGGGTCTCCTGAAACGCCTGGGCGGCGATCACCAGGCCGATGTACAGCACGATGGCCATGCCGGCCTCGATCGGCACCAGCTGGCCGATCACCCCGAACAGGCCCAAGAGCGAGGCTGCCCCCATGACCAGCCCATTGAGCCAAGAGTAGCCGATGCGGGCGCCCATGGCCTTCCAGCCGGGATGGCCGATGTAGATGGTGGTGGGAAAGCACGAGCCCAGCAGGGCGGCGCTGAGGCTGCCGATGCCGTTGATCAACAGCGAGCTGCGGGCCGGGTAGGCGTCACCGGCGGCCTCGGCGCTTTCGAGGTTTTGCAGCGAGCCGATCACGTTGAAGAGGCCCATCGGCACGATCACCCCCAGCCATGGCATCAACGCGCCGCGGGCTTGCCACAGGGGGGCCAGTTGCAGCTGGGGCCAGTGCAGGCCGATCAACCGGGTGTTGGCGGCCCAGCTGGCCCGATCCAGATCGAGCAGGCCCGTGGCCCAGGCCAGGGCGATGCCCAGCAGCACCGCCACCAGCCCGGCGGGCAGGGGCCAGCGCACCGGGCCGAAATAGCCCACCAGGATCACCGCCAGCACCGCCAGCCCCACCACCGGGTGGGCATAGGTGCGCAACAAAAAGCCCAGGGCGATATAGCCCAGGGCAATGCCTGCCAGGGTCGACAGCAGGGCTGCCCGCGGCAGCCAGCGGCGCAGGCCATCGGCCACAAAGGCACCGGCCGATTCGATCAAAGCCGAGCCCAGGCACGCCACCAGCCCCGCGCGCCACGACAGGGTCACGGCCGCCTCGGCGCTGAGCCCCTGCCCCAGGGCGCTGAGCTTGACCGGCAGCATCACCAGGAACACGTAGGCAAACAGGCTCACCGTGTTGATGCCGTAGGGCAACGCGGTGCGGTCGTCGCGTCCTTCCAGTTGCCCCAGGCGGCGGGCCTGCAGGGCGTAGGCCAGGTTGCCGATCACCAGGCTGATGCCCGTGGCCGGCAGGATCGTGCCGAACACCAGGGCATCGGGGTAGCCCAGCAGCCCGCGGCACAACACCACGATCAGCAGGATCTGCACCAGGTTGTCGAGGCTCAGGCCCAGAAAACCGTCCAGGTCTCCGGCAACCCACCAGCGTGGGGATGGTTGAACCATGGCCAGGGCTGCGTCATCTCCAATCCTGAAGGACGCGCCTGCCCATCCCCGACAATGGGGGCCCTGCTTCTGCTCGATGGGCCCTGACACTGATGCCAGAGCTGCCCACCCCATGGAGGCCCTGAGCCCATCGCAGCGGGCTCTGTTGCGCATCGTCTGCTGGGTGGCCTGGGCCGATGGCGACTTTGCGCTCGAGGAGCGCGACCTGCTCGAGAAGGTGGTGGCGCGCCTCCTGCATCTCGACGGTGTCGGGGCCGTGGCCGAAGCCACCGTGCGCGAGCTGGCCATGGACCAGATTCAGCCGCCCGATCTTGAGCAGCTGGTGGCGGCGCTCACCAGTGACGATGAGCGTCAGCTGGCGGTCAAGTTGGCGATGCAGATGGTCAGCATCAACCAGGGTGTCGATGACGCCGAACGCATCAACGCCTCAGAGAAACAGGCCTACCGCCGCCTGATCGATGCCCTGGCCCTGCCTGAATCCGAGGTGGAGGAGGCCGAGTGGGCGGCCCGTCAGGAGCTGGCCCAGGCGCGCACGCTGCTGGAGGTCCTCTCTGGCGCCTTGGAGCGCTTTGGCGCCTGGCCGGC
>JBJOHB010000143.1:0-3647 GCA_046047915.1 Cyanobacteriota bacterium | reverse complement strand
CGAATCAGCTCAGCACCCTTTTCGTAAATCGTCGTTGTGTAGAAATTGTCGATCGCCTGGTACGAGTCCGGTTGAACGGGATGGGCGGTCGGCCCAGCATCTTCACGAAACTGGCTGTTGCGCAGCATCGCCACGGTGTCGATGCGGTTCAGGCTGCTGCCATGCAGATCAGCGCTGAAGCTCTGATCGCGAAACACGGTCAGGCCTTCCTTCAGTGACAACTGGAACCAGTCGCGGCAGGTGATGCGGTTGCCGGTCCAGTTGTGGAAGTATTCATGGGCGATCACGCTTTCAATGCGTTCCAGTTCGCCATCCGTGGCTGTTTCGCCGTCAGCCAGCACCAGTTTTGAGTTGAAGATGTTGAGGCTTTTATTCTCCATTGCGCCCATGTTGAAGTGGCGCACAGCAACGATGTTGTATTCGTTCAGGTCGTATTCGAGTCCATAGCGCTGCTCATCCCAGGCCATGGAGCGTTGGAGCGAGGCCATCGCGTGCCCGGTGTAGGGCAGATCGCCAGGCTCCACATGGATGCGCAGGGTCACCGTGCGGCCGCTGGCGGTGGTGAAGGTCTCCCGGCGCTCTTCCAGGCGGCCGGCCACCAGGGCAAACAAATAGGAAGGTTTGGGGAAGGGGTCGTCCCAGACAGCGACATGGCGGCCCCCCGCAAGCTCACCGGTCTCGATGCAGTTGCCGTTGCAGAGCAACACCGGACAGTCGGCCCGGTCCGCTTCGATCCGCACCCGAAAGCGGCTCAACAGATCGGGCCTGTCGGGATGAAAGGTGATGCGGCGAAAGCCCTCGGCCTCGCATTGGGTGGTGAACAGCCCACCGCTCACATACAGACCTTCGAGGGTGGTGTTGGTGTGGGGCTCGATGCGGACCCGGCTGCTCAGCACAAAGGGCAGCCGCGGTGGCGCCTTGATCTGCAGTGTCCCCTCGCCAAGCTGATAGTCCGTTGGAGCCAGGGGCCGGCCATCGATCGCCAGCCGCTCCAGCTCCAGGTCCACGCCGGCCAGATCCAGGGGCTCCCCTGCGGCCACTGCCGGATTGGCCGCAAAGGCCAGATCGGCTTCGACCACGGCGTGATCGGCAAACAGCCGCACCGTCAGGTCGCTGCGGCTGAGCAGATAGGGCGCCGGGCGGTAGTCGGCGAGGCGCACGGTCGGCATCGGTTGCTGGGGTGGGGCTCAGGGCTTGGGGGTTGTGGTCGCTGGTGCGGGTGCGGCCTTGCCGCCGCTGCTCTTGATGGCGTCCTGCACCTTCTTGAGAATGTCGGCAGGCACCTCCTTGGGGCAGATCTCCACGGCACCCAGGACAGCCGAGTTGATCGATCCCTTGCGCAGATCCTCCAGGCTCAGGGGCTTGCTGCCGACCTGCTGGATCACGCCCCCGTGCTGACCCTGCAGCAACTGGGCGATCGTTTCGCCGGCGATGCCGACGGCCTTGTCGAACTCGACCCCGGCGGCCCGGGCGATGCAGACGTTGACCGCGGCGATGCGGGTGTAGAGGTTCATCTCGGCCTCGGTCGCCGGAGCTGCCAGTGCGGCGCCCGGAGCCAGCAGCAAGGGCAGGGTCAGCAGGGGGGCCACCAGCAGGGGGCTCAGGCGACGCAGCAGGGTCAAGGGTTGGAGACACGGGTCTCCCCATGCTGCTGCATCAGGCCGCCAGCGGCACCCCCGCTTCTTCAACCCTGATCTCATGGTGCGTTTCGGCCAGCTCCAGAGTGCCGTCCTTCCAGCTGTAGATCGAGCGGGCCCGGTAGCGGTCCTGGTCCACCAGGCGGATGTGCTCAAGGATGTCCCATTCCTGATAGTGGGACTCGAACACCAGCTCGTGTTCGTCCACCTGGCGGATCTGGCTCTTGGTGGGGCTGCCGCACAGGTAGCCGCGGCTACGGCGCAGCTGGTGTCCGCAGAGGTAGGCCTCCATCGTGCCGGTGGGCACGTAGCGCGGCTTTTTCTCAAAGAAGTCGAAATCCTGCTCGGGCCACCAGGTGAAGCGATAGGCAGCCTCACCCTCAATCGGCTCGCTGAAGCTTTCAATCCGCAGCATCATGTCGACCCGCAGGGCTTCGCCATCGGCAAAGAAATACAACCGCTTCGAACGCCACAACCCCAGGTTGCGGGAGAACCAACGCCTGAGGCTGCTGTCGAGACGAATGCGGCTGACCGGCGGCGTGCGCTCGCTCAGGTCATGGGGGGAGGCCATGGTGACGTGCTGCCGCAGCCTGTGTCCCTGGTCTAGCCACGCCACGGGGCGTTGACCACCAAGTTGTGTCAGTCAAAGCCCACGTCCTGCAAATCTTCATAAGGTGGTGCCGTGACCGGTTCTGCTCCACCTCAGGCGATGCGGGGCGACCCCCCCGGCTCCGATCGTCAGGAGCTGAAACTGTTGTTGGTGGCCGCCAACCACCATCTGGCCAGCCCTGATCTGCGCCAACTCGTGGCTTGGTTGAACGGCGAGGACTGTGGCTTTGCCGTCACCCTCGAGATCGCCGATCCCTCCAAACAGCCTGAGCTGCTCGAGCTGCACCGTCTGGTGGCCACGCCGGCCCTGGTCAAGTTGCACCCGTTGCCGCGCCAGGTGTTCGCCGGCCATGGCATCACCCAGCGGCTGCGCAGCTGGCTGCCCCGCTGGCAGCAGATGCAGGTGGTCACCGGTCTGGGCATGACCCTGCGCCCCGCCGAGGTCGATGGCAGCCGCACCCAGCGGGAGCTGCAGCTCGAAGATCAGCTGCTGGTCCTGCGGCAGGAGAACGAGACCCTGATCGAGCGCCTGGGGGTGCAGGAGCGGTTGCTGCGCATGGTCGCCCACGAGCTGCGCACCCCCCTGACCGCGGCCAAGCTGGCCCTGCAAAGCCACACCCTGGGCCAGATCGATGAGCCCCGCTTTCGCGACGTGCTCACCCGCAGGCTCGATGACATCGAGCATTTATCCAAGGATCTGCTCGAGGTGGGCACCACGCGCTGGGAAGCGCTGTTCAATCCCCAACGGCTGGCCCTGGGCAAGGTGGCGGCCGAGGCCATTCTTGAGCTCGAAAAGCTCTGGGTGGGCCGCAGGCTCAAACTCGTGACCGATATCCCGGCCGATCTGCCCGAGGTGTTCGCCGATCAGCGGCGCATGCGCCAGGTGCTGTTGAACCTGCTCGAGAACGCCCTCAAATACACCCCTGAGGGCGGGCAGGTCTCCCTGACCCTGCTGCATCGCACCAGCCAGTGGGTGCAGGTCAGCATCTGCGACAGCGGGCCGGGCATCCCGGCTGCCGAGCAGCAGCGCATTTTTCTGGACCGGGTGCGCCTGCCCCAGACCTCGACCACCACCACCGGCTTCGGTGTGGGCCTGTCGGTCTGCCGCCGCATCGCCGAGGTGCACGGCGGCCGCATCTGGGTCGTCTCTGAGCCGGGTGAAGGCGCCTGCTTTCACGTCACCGTGCCCGTCTGGCAGGGCCAGAGCGGTCCGGCCATGGCGGGGGTGACCCGCCTTGACGAAGGGTCCCCCTGAACCGTACGGTCACCTCATCAGCGCAGGCGCCATCAGCCCTGACCGCTGTGGCCTCGCCCCCATCGTCTAGAGGCCTAGGACACCTCCCTTTCACGGAGGCGACAGGGGTTCGAATCCCCTTGGGGGTATGACAGTTTCAATGGATT
>JBJOHB010000142.1:0-36047 GCA_046047915.1 Cyanobacteriota bacterium | reverse complement strand
AGGCTGTACACCCTGGCCGCCAGCACCAACGAGGTGCGCTGGCCCAAGGTCAAGGGTCTGTTTGACCAGGTGATCCGCTCGTTCACCCTGCTGGTTTGATCACGGTCGTCGGGGCCGGCCTGGCCGGCAGCGTGCTGGCCCTGGAGCTGGCTGCACTGGGCCGGCCGGTCCGCCTGATTGACCCGGGCAGCGGCACCACCCCCAACGCCACCGCCTTGAGCTATGGCCTGCTGCCGCCCCAGGCCGGCAGCCCCTGGCAGCGGCTGCAACGGCGCCATGGCGATCTGGGCCTGAGGCGGCGCTGGCTGCAACGGGGCCCGCGCGGGCTGCCTCTGCCGGCCCTGCAGGTGGATCCCCGGCGCTTTGCAGCCGCAGCAACGGCGGCACTGGAGCGCTGGGGAGTGGAACGCCAGACCCGCACGCTGGATCAGCCCCAGGCGCTGGCGCCGCTGCTGGCCCGGGGGCCGGTGGTGCTGGCCTGCGGCGCCGGTTGCCGCCGCCTGGCGCCCCAGCTCGATCCGCGGCTGCGTTGCAGCTGGGCCGGGATCCTCGAGCTGCCCCCCACCTGCAGGCCCGCCTGGCCGCGGGGCGTGGCACGGCTGCCGGCGGGGTTGGCGCGCCTCCAGCTCGAGCAGCAGGCGGCGGCCCTACCGCACGAACGCTGGATCGTCGACGCGGGGCTGGTGCCCTACGGCGAGCGCCTGCTGGCCGGCCAAATCACCCTGGTGCGGCCCGAGCTCGAACCCGGCCCCCCGCCCGAGCCGAGCGTGATGGAACAGCGGTTGCGGGCCGCCCTGGCCCTGCACTGGCCCCTGCTGGCCGCAGCGCCTGGCCGCTACCGGCAGGCAGCGGTCAGCTTCTGCAGCGATGGGGCTCCGCTGGTGGGGCCAGCGGGTGACGGCCTGTGGGTGCTGGCGGGGTTCAGCGGGGCCTTTGCCCAACTGCCTGCTGCTGCTGCAGCCCTGGCGGCGCAGATTGCCGGCGGCCAAGGCTGACAACCACGACCGGCTGAGGGAAGATGGGCGCCATGACAGCAGGCCTCTCTAGCGATCCAGCGCCGCGGCCCCAGGGTCTCAGGGGGCACCTGCACGACCTGCAGCGCCGCTGGCAGGGGCTCAGCGACCACGACCAGGTGGGGGTCTGCCTGGCCGGCATGGGCAGCGCTGTGGTGCTCTGGGCTCTGTTCTGGCCGGTGCCCACCGAGGTGGTGGGCATGGGGGTCCTGATCTACCCCGACAACGCCGGTGTCCTGAACGCCCGCTCGGGAGGCCAGGTCAAAACCATCGCCGTGGGCACGGGCGATCGGGTGCGCCAAGGCCAGGTGCTGATGCGCCTCTACCTGCCTGTGCTCGAAAAGGAGCTGGCACAGCAGCGGGGCAACCTGGCCCAGCTCGAACGGCACAACCGCGAGCTGGACCTGCGGGATCAGTTGCGGTTGAGCACCGAAAAGACGGCTCTCGACACGGCCCTGGCCAAATTGCGGGATGACGCCCGCCGCTATCGGAATCTGCAGAGCACCTACAGCACCCAGTTGCGCAACCTGGACTGGCTGGCCCGACGCGAGGTGGTCGCCCCGTTGTCCAGCAACGTGGTGGGCGCCCAGCAGAACCTCACCAGCACCAGCGTCAGCCTGGACGACACCAAGACCCAGGAAAAGAACCTGCTGACCAACTACCAGCAGGTCAAGCTCACCATCGAAACCCAGGCCCTGCAGCGCCGCTACCAGATCGACGACCTCAAGCGTCAGATCCGGGTCACCGAAGCCAAGATTGCTTACGACGGCAATGTCACTGCCGAGCGCGACGGCACGGTGCTCGACCTGCAGGTGATCCCGGGCCAGACCGTCGGCACGGGCCAGCGTCTGGGCACGATCGGCCGTTCATCCAAGCCCACCCCTGGCGACCAGCCGCTCAAGGCGGTCGCCTACTTTGCCCCGGCCGATGCTCGGCGGTTGCCCCTGGGGCTCGAGGTGGAGGTGGTGCCGGGCTGGAACCAGCGGGGCCGGTTCGGCGGCATCGTCGGACGGATCACCCAGGTGCTGACCTTGCCAGCCACCTCGGATGACATCTCAACCACCATCGGCAATCCGCAGCTCGCCCAGGAGCTGACCAAGAACGGACCTGTAATGCGGGCCGAAGTTGAACTGGCCCGTAGCCACGGTGGCGATGATGGCTACCGCTGGACCCTGTCGGGCGGCAGCGGCGTGTTTCCGGTGCGGGACGGGTTGACGGTCTCGACCCATGCCTACATCGAATGGCGCACGCCGATCACCTACGTGATCCCCGGGCTGCGCTCGCTCACCGGCGGCTACCGCAGCCTGCGAATCGACCGGCTGTGGGACCAACCCTTCCTCAGGCAACCCGACACCCTTCGCTGACGCCGCCCCGATGCCCCGCCTGCCCGCGACCCGCAACCCGCTGCTGCGCCAGGAGTTGCCCTGGCTGATCGGCGAAGGGGTTCTGCTGGTGATCCTGTTCAACGCCAACGCACCAGAGCTCTGGTTCTGGCTGGTGGTGCTGTTGGTGATCCTGGGCTACCGGGTCGAGCGGTGGTGGTCGTCACGCCCGCGTTAGGGCCTGCTGCCAGCGCAGTTCGGTCTCGTGCAGGCTGCGCTCGAGCTGGTTGAGCAGGTTCAGGCGGGTGGCCAGCTGCTGCAGCTCGGCTGTGGCCAGGGTCTGCTGGCTGGGTTCATCCACCCAGGTGGTCAGGTTCTGCGGCACCCACAACGGCAGGGGTGGATCGGGCAGTCCCTGGGGATTGCGCAACAGCTGCTCACGCCAGCGGGCCATCTGCTGTTGCATCGCCAGCACCCGCTCGCTCAGGCGCACGGCCAGGCCGCGCAGGGCCGGCTGCTGCCAGCCAAGTTTGCCCAGGCGCTGAAACCCATCCAGCACCAGAATCAGGGTCTCGCAATGGGCGTCAAACGCGGCCCACATCTGGGCCACGGGATGGTCGCTGGCGCCACTGCCGAGCTCCCGTAGCGCCGCACCCCGTTGGCTTCGCAGGCTCAGCAGCTGATCCCGCAGCTCGCGCAGCAGGGGATCCGAACCACGCCGCGGCGTGGCCCTGTCCAGATGATCACGCAGCACGACACCCAGGCGATCGAGCAGATCCAGCAGGCCCTGACGCTGCACCAGGCGCGCCCGGGACGGCCAGAACAGGCGGATCGACAACAGCGCCATGCAGACGCCCAGCGCCGTCCAGATCAGACGCAGCGGCAGCCAACTGTCGAGCTGGCTGTCGTGGGCGAGCCAACCGACCACCACCACAAACAGGCAGACCGTGTAACCCACCTTGAGCCGCAGTCCGGCCGCCAGCAGTTGGGCCAGCAGCATCGCCAGCGGCAGCCCCACCACCAGCGGCAGCCCCTGGAAGGCCGGGTAAGCGATCAGCACGATCACGGCACCCAGGGCCGTGCCCAGCAGCCGCTGGCGCCCCAGCTCGAGCGTGTCGCCATAGCTGCCGACGCTGACGCTCAGCACCGCCAGCGAGGCGTAGTACCCATCGGCCAGGCCGGTGACATGGGTCAAGCCCTGCACCACGCCCACGGTCAGCACCAACCGCAGGGTCGCCTGCAGGGGGGTGGAGGGGGGTGGCGTCACGGCGACTGGCGCAGCAGCGCTGCGCGCAACAGGCCCTGGCTGTGCAGCAGGCTGTGCAGCTGCTCGAGCTGCAGCCCGATCGCCAGCGGCTGGAGCTGAGGAACATGGCTCGCGCGGCTCCAGGCCAGCCATTGTTCAGGCGTGGCCTCAGGCCAGGCCTGGCGCATAGCCGCCGGGTCAGCCGCGGCCAGCAGCTGCAGGCGATCGAGCAGCTGCTGCTGCAAGGGCGTGCCAAGCAGCGGGGGCAAGCTGCGGATCTGGGCCTCAAACAGGATCCACTGGCGCAGGACCTGACGCCAGAGCAGGGCCAGCTGGCCCCAGCGGCGCCAAGGGCCGCGGGCCAGTTGCTGCAGGTCCTGAATCGGTGGCAACAGCTCACTGGTGTGCAACAGCGGCGGTGGCTCGGCTCCGGTCTCGAGCCACAGGCGCAGTCCCTGCAGCTGATCCTGCAGGCGGGCGCTGAGGCGTTGATCCAGCTGATGGGCCTGCATCTGCGGCTGGGGAGGCCAGACCACCCAGGTGGCAAACAGCGCCGCTGCAGTGCCGATCAAGCCGGGGATGATGTAGTTGACCAGCAGCCGCACCTCAAAGCGCTCGCACTGGCAGAAGGTCAACATCTCCCAGCAGGCCAGGTTGGCCAGGCCGATGCCGCCGGCCATGCCCAGACCCCGAGCCACCAGCCCCGCGCAAAGCAGGGCGATGCTGAGCATGAACCAGCCGTTCGAAAAGGGAAACAGCACCAGGGCCACAACGACACCGATCACCACCCCGCCGACCTGCTGCAGCAGCTGATGGCCAGGATGGGTCTGGCGGTCGTTGACAAACATCACCGCCGCCAACATGCCGTAGGTCAGCGTGCTGCCCCGACCGCTCCAATGGGTGGCTGCGATCGTCAGCGCAGCCGCCAGCGCCACCCGCAGGGCGTTGCGCACGGCTGGGTTGAGGGGCTGAACAACGGCCATCGCCTTCGCCTCAGGGAAGCTGACCGGGAT
The DNA here is from genome assembly GCA_046047915.1 of Cyanobacteriota bacterium. Taxonomy (GTDB): domain Bacteria; phylum Cyanobacteriota; class Cyanobacteriia; order PCC-6307; family Cyanobiaceae; genus RGUW01. The sequence continues at coordinate 31,453 of JBJOHB010000142.1, read as the reverse complement.
CGAGCTGCAACTGGGGCTTCAATGGCGCTGCCGGATCCCGGGGGACCGGCAACAGCTCCCGCAGCAGCTGGGCGTAGCTGATGTTGACCCCCACGGTGGCGTTGAGGCGACTGACCAGGGCGCCGATCAGGCGCTCCTGGGTGTTGGAGAGGTCCAGCTCACTCGACAGTCCGGTTTGGTAGCGCAGGCGCACATCGCGAAAGGCCTCGAGGGCCGCCGCCAGACCCCGCCGGGCCGACGCCAGCTTGGCCAGGCTCGCCTCGTGGTTAAAAAACGCCTGCTCGAGCCGCAGGCGAATGGCATCGCGCTGCTCGGCGTACTGCTGGGCGGTGGCATCGGCCTGGCGGGCCAGGGCGCGGGCCTGACCAGCGGTGGTGCCGCCATCGAACAACAGCCAGCGCAGGGTGAGCCCCACCGACCAGCTGTAGCCGTTGCTGTTCTGCACAGGAATCAAGGTGGCCCCGCAGCAGCCCCCATTGCTGACCGTGGCATCGAACTGGTTGGTGTTGCCGGCGCTGCCGCCTGCATTGGCGAACAGGGACAGCTTGGGCAACAGGCCAGCGGCGGTGGCGGTGCTGCTCTTGGCCAGGGCGTCACGGGTGGCCAGGATCGCTTCGAGCTCGGGGTTGCCCCGGTAGGCCGCCAGCAGCGAGGTTTCGAGATCGAGGGGCCAGCGCGGCTGAACCGCAATCGGATCGCTGGCCGCCGGCGTGAGCTGGGGCGGCAGGTTGAGCAGCACCGCCAGCTGGCGACGCGCCACCGCCCGATCGGCCAGGGCCTGGATGAGCTGCTCCTGATCGCTGGCCTCGATCGCCTGTCGCCGCAACACATCGAGCCTGGGCACCAGGCCGGCGCGCTTGAGGTCCTCGGTGTCCTGCAGGATCAGCAGGTCATTGCGGACGGCGGCATCGCGGATGCGCACCGTCTGGTCGGCCTGCTGCAGGCGGTAGTAGGCCTCGCTGACCTTGAGCTGCAGGCTGCGCAGGGTGGCGGCATAGGTGTTGCGGGCATTGCGCAGCTGTTCTCTGGCCGCCTGAATCTTGGGGGTGCGGGCAAAGTCGATCAGGGTGTAATCGAGCTCGAGGCCTGCCTGGCCCTGGGTCTGGGACTGGTTGAGGTAAGCGCCGCCGCCACTGGGCACATAAAAGGCACCAGCCGTGGTGCCACCACCTGGGGTGGCGATGCCATTGGGCGAAAACTGAGGTCCGAAACCCAGGCCGCTGTTGCCCACCGGGGCGTTGAACCAGGTGCCGCTCTGGCCGCTGCCGCCGCTGGCCACGGCGCTGATGCGCGGCCACCAGGCGCCCAGGGCCGCCTGCAGGCTGGCCAATGATGCGGCCACCTGTTCGCGCTGGGCCTGCAGGCTGGCGCTCGAGGCAAAGGCGATCGCCAGGGATTGTTCCAAACTCAGGCCCTGGACGCCGTTGCCCTGCAGCTGGCTGGCCGTGGGCAGGGCCAGTGGCGGGGCCGGGATCGCCTGTTCAGGCTTCAGGGCGCCACTGGGCGCCTGGTTGGCCTTGATCAGGTTGGCCGGCAACGGCGGGATCGAACTGTCCCTGGCCGGCAGGTCCTGCCGGTCATCGGGCAACAACGCATCGAGGGCGCGCAGCTGCTGGTCAAGCTGGCGCCAGCTGCTCTCGAGCTGGCGAATGCCGGCATCGGGGGACTGGAATTGGGGCTGGGTCTGGGGCTTGGGCTGAGGCTGGGCAGCCGTCGGCGGTTGCGATCCAACCAGCAGCGGCAGCAACAACACCGCTGAGACCCGTCGCCAAGGACTCACCATGAAAGGGGGGGATGGATCCAATGGGACCTGGCGCAGCCCAGTATCCATGACCTGACGGCATCACGACAGGGGGGCACCGCGATCGAACCAGACCTGTTCAGTGCGCTGGACCGCCTCAATCGCTTGGCGGCAGAGCTGGTGCCGGGCCGCCAGATGCTGCAGACGCAGCAGCGCCACGCGGTTGATGGCGGGGTCATTGAGCAGGGCCTCGCTGGCCAACCAGCGGGGCGGCGGTTCAAACGGCGGAACCGCCAGACCCCGGGGACTGGCGAGGGCCTGGCCCCACAGCTCCATGCGCCGCGCCAGGGATGTCAACAACGCGGCCTCGGCCAGGTGCAGGGTCTGCATCTCATCACTGAAGGTCTGCGGCAGGCGGGACTGGATGCCCTGCACCAACCCCATCAACCGGGACGTGCATTCATCGAGACGGGCCAGCAGGGCCAGGGCCGGGTGCTGCCGCGATCCACCGCCCAGCTCGTCCCGCAGCGCCGGCAATCCAGACCGCAGGGCCATCAGATCCCGCCGTACGGTCGTCACCGCTGCCGTCATCGCTGGCGTGCCGGGCCGACTGACGGCGGCAGCGGCCCCATCCAGCAACGGCGCCAGGGCAGCCAGCAGCTTGCTCCAGCCCTGGCGGCTGCGGGCGATGGCGGTCGAAGGCCACAGCAACCGCAGGCTGAGCAGGGCCACCACCACGCCAAACACGGTCCAGGCCAGGCGCAGCGGCAACCACTGGGCGAGCTGGTTGTTGTGCACCAACCAGCCCATCACGATCACCATGCCGCCCACCTTGTACCCCGCCTTCCAGCCCAACAGGCCCCCAAGCAGTCGCTGCAGGCCCAGGGCCAGGGCGATCCCCAGGGGAAACGGCAGCCCCGCCAGACCGTCATAGAAGCAAATCACGATCAGGCCGCCGGCGATGGTGCCCAGCACCCGCTGCCGCCCCAGGGCCATGCTGCCGCCATAGGTGTCGGCCATCACCGCCGCCACGGCCATGGTGGCGTAGTAGCCGAACGGCAATCCACTCAACCAGGCGAACCCGTTGGTGAGCCCGGCGACCAGGGCCAGCCGCAGCTCGTCCCGCCGCCACAACCCAGGCCGCGTCATGGGCGACAACCCTGATGCAACCGCGCCAGGCTGGTGAGGCCAGCCAGCAAGGGATCGAGCTCCTCGGCCACCGCCAGCAGGGGCAACGGCCGTGGGGCCAAGGCGGCGGCAGCCCGCCACAGGGCGGTCACAGCAGGCAGCGCTGGCCCAGCACCAGCCGCCGCTGCGGTAGCCCGCGATCTGGCCAGCAACGCGTCCAGCTGCCCCAGGCTGGGACCCAGCTCAGGAACAGCAGCCACGGCCCCCAGCAACCGCTCCCATTGGATCCAGTGATGCTGCACCTGGGTCCAAAGCAACAGCCGCTGGCGCCAGCGCTGCCGATCCAGACGCTGGCGCCCGGGACCGCGGCGCTCGAGCGCCACCCAGGACTCCATGCGCTGCAAGGCACCGGTCAAGCCAGCTGGCGCCAGGGGCTGGGGTCGGGGCTGCCCCTGCTCAAGCCAGCCGCGGTAAGCCTGCAACTGAGCCCTCAACTGGCGGCAGAGGTCCGCCTCGCTGCGCACGAGCAGATCCAGGCGGTTGCGCGGCCACAGCAGCAGACCCACCAGCAGGGCGATCGCACAGCCCACGCTGGTGTCGACGGCCCGGTTGAACACATAGAACCAGTTGAGCTCGGCGTGGGACGGAATCATCAGAAACATCACGCTCACCAGCACCGCCGTGCTGAGGCCCGACTGCCAACCCAGGATTCGCAGCACCGGCAGGATCAGCACCATCGCCACCAACACCCCGATCCAGCCCGAGAGGATGGTGTGCACCAAGAAGGTCACCAGACCTCCGGCGATCGTGCCGAGGATGCGCGAGCGGGCAGCAGCAATGGTCTGCTCATCGTTGTCATCGACAACGATGACCACCGCCAACAGGGGATACCAGACAAAGGCGATGCGCTCGAAATAGGTCGCCGCCGCCGCCGTCAAAAAGGCAGCCACCATCAGCTTGATGCTCTTGCGCAGCAGCTCTGGATTCATGGCGCCGGTTCCAGGCCAGCCGTGGCCAAAGTATGGCGGCAGCGACGCAGCGCCCCAATCATGGGGAGGCCACGAGGCCCATGCCCATGTCTTTGTTGCCAGCGGTGATCAACAGCGATCTCGATGCGATCCTGCGCATGGGTCTGGCGGTGCTCTGCGGTCTGGCCGTGGGGCTCAACCGGGCGCACCACGGCGGCACCATGCATCCAAACCGGCTGCGGGTGCACGGGCTGGTGGCGCTGAGCGCCTGTCTGATGGTGTTGGCAGCCGGGGACCACCCCGATGCCCGCAGCCGCACCATCCAGGGGGTGGCCACCGGCGTCGGCTTTTTGGGTGCCGGCGAGATCATGGGCCCCGGACGTGGGGTCGAGGCCGGCACCCCCGAGGTGCGCGGGCTCACCAGTGCAGCCTCGATCTGGTTTTCGGCTGCCCTGGGGGTGACGGTGGCCGCTTCAACCCCGGTGCTGGCGGGTGTCGCCCTGGTACTGGCGCTGATCACCCTGACCAAACGCACCAACGGCAATCACGGTCCATAGAGATAGCGGTAGCGATCCTCAGCGGCGTCGCCTGAGCCACCACTGGGGACCTGGGGCCATTCGGCATCCCAGTAACTGATGCCATTGCGCATGAACGGCCGGCCGGCCAGCCGTTTGGTGTCGAGCTGGGTGGTGCCCATGGCGGTGATCAGACCGCCAAGTTCCATGGGCCCCAGGTCGGTCTTGATGTCCTGGCCCGCGGCCGACAGCAGGGCCGGCAGGCGCACCAGGTGCTCTGGCCGGGTCAGCTTCTTGAACAGGGCCTGCCAGGCCAGCTGCTGACGCTCGAGCCGGCCGATGTCGCCAAGCTCGTCATGGCGAAAGCGCAAAAAACCCTCGAGGTCCCGGCCCTTGAGGTTCTGCAGACCGGGCTGCAGATCGATCAACAACCCCTGGCTGCGGTCGGTGTAATACAGGCGCTTGGGCACATTGACCTCGATGCCGCCCAGGGCATCGGCCATGCGGCGGATCGCCCCCAGATTGACCATCACGTGATGGGTGATCGGCCGGCCCAGCTTGCGCGAGAGCTCCTGCTTGAGCAGATCGATGCCGCCCAGGGCGTAAAGGGCATTGATCTTGTTGGGTCCGTAGCCCTCGGCCTCGATGTAGGAATCGCGCGGCACCTGCACAATGCGGGTGACACCGCCATCGACCCGCAGCGCGGCAATCACATCGGTGTTGCCGCCGCCCACATCGGTGCCCACCAGCAGGATGTCCTGATCGCCCACCCCACTCCAGGCGGCAAAGGGGTTGGTGATGGCCGGGTTCTCGACCCGGCCGGTGCTGAGCAGCTGGGTCAGGGGCACCGCCAGCAGCAGACCACCCGTCAGGCCGACCACCATGGCCGCTAGAACCTTGCCCACGCGGTTGCTCCTGCGGGGCCGTCCCTTGGGGGTCGATCGAGGGCGGCGCGCTGCCGCAGTGCGTTTCATTCCCGAAAAGCTATTGCAGGGACGTCCCGATGCCTCACAGGCTCAGGGCTTCATCGGGCCGCAGCCCCACCTGCACGCGCCACAGGTTGGCGTAGGCGCCACCGCTGGCCATCAGCGCATCGTGACGGCCGCTTTCCACCAGCCGCCCCTGCTCGAGCACCACGATGCGATCGGCATGGCGCACGGTCGACAGGCGATGGGCGATCACCAGGGTGGTGCGGTCGGCCGTGAGCCGATCGAGCGAGCGCTGGATCGCCGCCTCGGTCTCGTTGTCGACAGCAGCGGTCGCCTCGTCGAGGATCAACACCGGCGGATCCTTGAGAATCGCCCGGGCCAGGGCGATGCGCTGCCGCTGCCCCCCCGACAGGCGCTGACCGCGCTCGCCCACCAGGGTGTCGTAACCCTGGGGCAGAGCCTCGATGAAGCCGGCAGCCTCGGCCAGGGTTGCCGCCCGCGCGATCGCCTGACGCGAAGCCCCAAAGCTGCCGTAAGCGATGTTGTCAGCGACGCTGCCGTGAAACAGGAACACCTCCTGCGACACCAGGCCGATGGCGCTGCGCAGATCATCGAGCCGCAGTTGGTCGATCGGAATGCCGTCAAGCAGGATGCGGCCCCCTTGCAGGCCGTAGAGGCGCAGCAGCAGCTTGACCAGGGTGCTTTTGCCCGAACCGGTGGAACCGACGATGCCGATCGTGCTGCCGGCCGGAATCGTCAGATCAAAGTGCTCGAGCAGGGGCTCGCGGCCCCCGTAAGCAAAGCTGACATCCTCAAACCGAATCTCACCCTCCACCATGCCCAGCGGCAGCGGCGTCGCGCCACCGGCGATCGCCACCGGGGTGTCGAGCAGGTCGAGCACCCGGTTGGTCGAGGCCATGGCCCGCTGGTAATCATCGAGGGTGCGGCCCAGGGTGGTCAGGGGCCACAACAACCGCTGGGTGATGAAGACCAGAAAGGAATAGGTGCCGACAGCGATCGCACCACGCCAGGCCTGCAAACCACCGATCAGCAAAATCGCCAGAAACGCAAACAGGATTGCGAAACGAATCAAGGGTATGAAGGCTGCCGACAGCCGGATCGCTCGCCGATTGGCGGCTCGGTACGCCTCGCTGTCAGCGCCCAGCCGATCCAGCTCCCAGGCTTCGGCGGTGTAACTCTTGATCGTCAGCATGCCGCCCAGATTGTTGGCCAGGCGACTGGCCAGGTCTCCGGCCTTCTCGCGCACCTGGGCGTAGCGGGGCGCCAGTCGCTTTTGGAAACGCAGCGAACCCCACAAAATCACGGGGATCGGCAGAAAGGAGACCCCGGCCACGGTCGGGGAGAGATAGAGCATCGCCCCACCGACAGCCAGAACCGTGGTGATCAGTTGCAGAATCTCGTTGGCGCCATGATCGAGAAACCGCTCAAGTTGATTGATATCGTCATTGAGAATCGTTAGCAACCTGCCGCTGCTGCCGGTCTCGAAGAAGGCCAGCTCGAGTTGCTGCAGGTGGCCATAGGCCGCAAGCCGAAGCTCGTGCTGAACCGTCTGGGCCAGGTTGCGCCAGAGCAGGCCGTAGAGGTATTCAAACAAGGACTCGGCGCTCCAGATCACAAACGAGAGCACCGCCAGCACACCCAGCTGGCCGGGCACCGTTGTGACCCCGAACGCAGCGAGCCAGGCATTGTCCTGACGCACGACCACATCGACGGCCAGACCGATCAGCACCGGCGGCGCCAGGTCGAACAGTTTGTTGAGCACCGAGCACACGGCCGCCAACTGCAGCAGCCGGCGATGGGGCTCAAGGCTGTGGAACAGACGATGCAACGGAGCAACAGTTGGCATCGACGTCAGGCCTGGTTAGCAGTGGGATAACACATCGCTCAAGCCATGGCCTATTTCCGCAGCCAACTGCCGGTGTCCGTACCGGTCCACAAGCTTGATCATCTGATCGCAGATCTGATTGGTGGCATCGGCATGCAGGTGGAAACCCAGTCCCACCCCCATGCCTGGATGATCGGAACGGATCCTCCACAGCCAGCGCTCAGACCCGAGGAGCATGTGACGCTGCTGTGCGACTGGAGCAACCTGCACAACACAGGTGAACTGACGATCGAAACCCGCAGCGGCGAATCGATGGCACATGCACGAACCAGAGCCCAGTCGCTGTTGTTGCACTGTTGCGGAACCTTGCAAGGCCCGCTGGCTGGGGATGGGGGCTGATCCCAGCTGGATGAAGCAGCCGTGGGGCAGCCCCCTGGGGGATCACCAGCGGTTGCCGCCGCCGCCGCCGCCATAACCACCGCCGCCACCGCCACCGCCGTAGCCACCGCCGCCACCGCGGTTACCGCCGCCGCCGTAACCACCGCGGCCGCCGCCACCACCGCCACCGCCGCCTTCGCGGGGAGTGGCCTTGTTGACGCGGATCATGCGACCCATCCACTCGACGTCCTGAAGGTCATCGATAGCTTTTTGCTCGGCAGCGTCGTCAGCGAGCTCCACAAAAGCGAAACCACGCTTGCGGCCGGTTTCGCGATCAAGAGGCAGGCTGCACTGACGGACTTCGCCGTACTGGCTGAACAGATCAAGCAAATCCTCTCGTTCAGCTTGGAACGAGAGATTGCCGACGTAAATAGTCATGAGAATGGACTGGAACAAATCCTGGAACTGATCCGTATGCTGCCGGGTTCCGAAGGATTGCCAGTGAAGTGCTGGCTGAGCCGATGGAGCCTGTACGCCGTAGGAATCCCTTCCACCTTACTGCGACGCCTGATGGGGGCCGGTTGTGGAGAAGCATGAAGCAGAACCGAAGCAATTCTTTGGTTGCGGCCGCGCCCCCCAGTAGCGTCCCATTGTCAGCAAATCCTGATCCAGACGCTCGTGATGCCGGCCCCCGTTCCCTGGAGCCTCGCCTGGAGCGAGGACGGCGAACTCGCCGCCCAGGACCGTTTTGACCTGCTGCAGACGCTGGTCTGCAGTGAGACCAGCGACGTTCAGATCGCCCTGGTGACCGCAGTCGAGCGGCTCACCAGTGTGGAGTTCACGACCCTGGCGAGCCCGGATGTGACCGGGCTCTGCGCCTGAGCCCGGCAGCCTGAGCCGAACGGCTCAGGCCTGGACCCTGGAGATCTGCAGGGGCTTGTTCAGCACGCGCAGCTGACGCAGGCCCTCGAACACCTCGGGGGGCATGCCCTGGGGCAGGTCCACCATGCTGTGGGTGTCAAAGATCTGGATGCGGCCGATCGACTTGCCGTTCAGGCCGGTCTCGTTGGCGATGGCACCGACGATGTTGCCCGGCTTGACGCGGTCGCGCCAACCCAGCTCGATGCGGAAGCGCTCCATGTTGCCCTCGGGGGGACGGGAGGTCCGCTCGCGCTCACCGCGAACGGGGCGAGCGCCACCGCCCTGACGGTCGCTGAGACCGGGGCCCTGCCGCGGCACGGTAAAGGTCTCCTCGGCCTGGAGCAGCAGCGGCTGACCCGCCAGGCTCAGTTCGAGTGCCGCCAGGGCCAGGGCCTCGCTGCTGCAGCCCTGCTCCTGGGCCACCCGTTGCACGATCTCGCTAAGCAGAGCCCGCTCTTCGGCATTGGTGGCCGGTGTCTGCAGGGCAGCGGTGAGGCGCTGACGCAGGCGATCGAGGCGGTTCTGATTGATGGTGGCGTTACTGGGCACCTCCATCGGTTCGATCGGCCGCCCCACAGCCCGCTCGAGGCCATTGAGGAAGCGGCGTTCGCGAGGGGTGAGGAACAAAATCGCCTCGCCACTGCGGCCCGCCCGGCCCGTGCGCCCGATGCGGTGCACGTAGGCCTCACTGTCGAACGGCACGTCGTAGTTGACCACCAGACCGATGCGCTCGACATCGAGCCCGCGGGCTGCCACGTCGGTGGCGACCAGCACATCGACCTGACCGCTACGCAGGCGATCGATCGTGCGTTCGCGCTGGGCCTGGGGCACATCGCCGTTGAGCACGGCCACGTCATGGCCATGGCGCTCGAGCGACTCGGCAATGGTGAGGGTGATGGCCTTGGTGCGGGCAAAGATGATCACGCCCTCACCCCCCTCGGCCTCGAGCACGCGCTCGAGGGCGGCGAGCTTCTGGGGAGCATTGACCGTCAGGAAACGCTGACGGATGCGACCGGCATCGGCCGCCTTCTGGCGGATCGTGATCTCGGCCGGACTGCTCAGGTACTTCTGGGAAATGCGCCGGATCTCAGCCGGCATGGTGGCCGAGAACAGCACCACCTGGCGCTGTTTGGGCAGTTGTTCGAGGACCCATTCGACGTCGTCGATGAAGCCCATGCGCAGCATTTCATCGGCTTCGTCGAGCACCAGGGTGCGCAACGCCGAGAGATCGAGCGTTCCCTGACGCATGTGGTCCATCACCCGACCGGGGGTGCCGACGACGATCTGCACGCCGCGCTTGAGGTGATGGATCTGATCGCGAAAATCGGCGCCGCCATAGATCGCCAGCGTGCGCACACCGGTCAGATGGGTGGCATAGCTGTTGAAGGCCTCAGCCACCTGCAGGGCCAGCTCGCGCGTGGGGGCCAACACCAGCACCTGGGGCTTGCGCTGCTCGCGATCGAGGGCGGCCAACATCGGCAGGGCAAACGCTGCGGTCTTGCCGGTGCCGGTCTGGGCTTGACCGACCAGGTCCCGGCCCAGCAGCAGCTCGGGAATCGCTGCCGACTGGATCGGTGAAGGCTCCTCGTAGCCGATGGCGGCCAGGGCCTTGAGCAGATCGGGGCCGAGGCCAAAACGGGCAAAGCCGCTGGCCGATGCGGTCTCGTCCTTTTCAGCAGGCTGGTCGCCAATGGCCTCCAGAGGCTCAGTGATGGCGTCAGCGCGCAGTTCAAGATCGACGGAACAGCCGAAGCCGCCGTCAGCAAGCAAATCAGTCAAGGGTCAAACGGGCCTGAAGAATCCTTCAACGCAGGCCCGGCAGCAACCCCTGGGATCTTCTGACGCGCGCAACAGACGTCGCGTTGAAGTCCGAATCGGCTGCCCTGCCCTTGATAAAGGTTGAAAGCCAACTTTATCACCTGGATGCACAACGCCCAAAATCATCGGCGAGGCGTTCGATGTCGTCTTCGCTCAACCAGTCCCCGCGCTGAACCTCGATGATCTCGAGATCCTGCTGTTGGGCCATGGCGCGATGGACTGCCCCAAGAGGGATTGCCCATTGAGCACCGGGTTCGAGCGGCAGCTCTTGGGCGTCCAGCGTCAGCACACCCTGGCCTGCCGCCACCACCCAATGTTCGCTGCGGTGATGGTGGCGCTGCAGGCTGATGCGCTGGCCGCTGCTGATCAGCAGCCGCTTGACCCGATACCCCTCCCCTTCGGCCAGGGTTTCAAACCAACCCCAGGGGCGCAGGGTGCGCAGCGGTTCAACGGGCTGGATCAACGCTCAGGTCTGCGGTTGGCTCCAGTGTGGGCAGGTCGGCCGTGATCAGCCAGGCCCGCTGGCGGGCCCGCGTCAGCGCGGTGTAGAGCAGCGGCCGCGCCTGGCGCACGGCCTCGGGCAGCAGCACCCAGACCTCGTCGGCCTCGCTGCCCTGGGCCTTGTGCACGGTCAGGGCCAGGGCCGGCTGGACGCCGGGCAGCAGGGCCGGGTGCACCCACAGCGGCTCGCTGCTGCCCGCCGGCGCAAACAACAGCTGACGGCGGCCGTTGTGGGCGACCAGCACCCCCAGATCACCGTTGGCCAGGCCCAGATCGTCCCGGTTGACGGGGCACAGGACCGGTGTTCCCAGCGGCCAGAGCTGGGGGTTGGCCAGGACCCCATCGCCCAGCAGGGCCTGGTGAATGGCGTCCACCCCCCACCAGCCCCGCCGCAGGGGGGTCAGCACCAGGCAGCGCTCCAGCTGGTCCAGCAGCGGCGCCGCGGCCGCCGGCGACGCGGGATCGATGCCAGCGGCCAGGGTCTGCAGGTGCTGTTGGTGTTGGCGCAGGCGCGCCAGCAGCACCTCGGGCAACCGGGCCGACCGCTGCCGCAGCCACTGCAGGTTGGCCTCAGGTGGCAGCGGGCTGAGCAGGGGCTCTAGCGCCTGTGCACCGTCCCGCAGGGCTGCCGCCACGGCGGCCAGGGCACCGTTGTTGCGATAGACCCGCGTCAGCTCCACCGCTCCTGGCCCCAGGGCGGTCCGCAGGGCCGGGCTCTGCAGATCCTGGAGCACTGAACCGGGACCCACCGGCGGCAACTGGGCCCGATCGCCCACCAGCACCAGGCGGCACGCCGGCGGCAACGCCTCGAGCAGGGCCTGCATCAGCGGCACATCCACCATCGAAACCTCGTCGATCACCAGCAGATCCAGGGCCAGCGGGCGGTGGCGGTTGCGGGCAAAGCCCTCACCCCGGCTCTGCAGCAGCCGGTGCAGGGTGGTGCAGGGCCAGCTGACCTGATCCAGCGACGCCCGCAGGCGAGCCGCCGCCTTGCCGGTGGGGGCGGCCAGCTGAACCCGGCAATCGGGCTGCTGCTCGCGCACCGCCGCCAGCATGCGGCTGACGGTGCTGGTTTTGCCGGTGCCGGGCCCGCCCTCGAGCAGCACCAGCGGTCGGCTCAAGACCGCCGCCACCGCGGCCTGCTGGCGCGGATCAAGACCGTCGCCGTGGGCGGCCACCAGGGCCAGGACCCGTTCGGCGGCGCCGGGTTCGGCCAGGGCGGGAAGCGGCTGCAGGGCCCGCTGCTGCAGGGCCGTCAGCACCCCCTGGCGCCGCTGGTGCCACAGCCGCCACTGCAGCTGATCGTCCGCCAGCACCAGCGGTCCGGCGGCATCCGTCAACAGGGGCGAGGCCAGCAGCGCCCGGCGGTGGGCCGATGACGGCACGGTGATCGCCAGGCGGCCGTCGGCCAGGGCCTCGGTCAGATCGCCGATCAACTCTTCGACCAGGGGGTCGCCCTGGCAGCCGTGCAGCCGCGGCAAGGCCTCCTGCAGGGCCGCGACTAGGGCAAGTAACCAGCGGGGCTGGTCCGCCATCAGCCCCGGGCCTCCAGAACCCGATCGAGGCCCAGCAGCCGCGGCAACGGCGGCTGCTCGCTGAACACCCCTGGCACCGGATCGGCCTCGGTCGGTCCGGGGACACCCCGCAGAAAGACGTAGACGTATCCCCCCAGATGCCGGGCCGGGTCATAGCCCGGCAAGCGCCAGCGCAGATACCGATGCAGGGCCACCAGATACAGATGGGCCTGCAGGGGGTAGTGGTTGGCCTCCATCAGCGCCGCCATCGCCGCCGGGGTGTAGTCGGCAGGGCCGCAATGGAGGGGCTGCCCCTGACCATCGCGCAGGCCCAGCCAGTTGCTCTTCCAGTCGAGCACCCACCAGCGCTGGCCGTGCCGGAAGACCAGATCGATCGAGCCGGTCAGAAAGCCCCGGCTGGCGATCGGCAACTGGGCCAGGCTGGCCCCGTAGGACCCGCCAAACACCTGGGCCAGATCGGCGGCCCGGACATGGCCCAGGGGCAGATCAAAGGCCATCTCGTGCAGGCGCTCGCCGGGGGCCAGCTGGGCCAGGCAAAGCCGCGCCAACGGTCCCCCCAGGGGGGTGTGCCGCAGCCGCTCAAGCCCCAGCAAGAGCGGTTCCAGCTGGTCGGCGGCGATGCCCGAGCGCACCAGTTCGCGGGCCACCAGGGCGGCTTGCTGGTCGGCGGGCTGCTGGAAATCAAGCTGCTCCAGGATGCGGTGCAGGCAGTCGCCGGCCTGGGCCCCCCGGGGAAAGGCCGCCAAGGGACCATCGCGCTCCAGCGTGTCGGGAACAGGATCCGGTTCGAGCGCGGGCTCATTGACCTGGGCGTCGGTTTCACGGCCCTCCTCGAGGGCCGCCGGGGCCGCCCCATGGCTGCCGCGGGTCCAGCTGGTGTAGCTGTTGCGCCCCCAGCTGCCATCGAGCGTCCGACTGGGCAGCGGCCCCAGCTCCAGGGGGCGGTCAGGGTCGACCGGGGCGGGCTGCCAGCGCGGCGGCGGGCCCTCACTGGCGGCCGGCGATGCCGGCAGCACCAACGCGATCGGCAGCTGACGGGCCGCGATCTGCTGCTGCAACCCCTGCAGCCAGTCGGCATCGCTGCGCTCGCCGTAGGGGTCGTGGTCGGGATCCGGTGGCGGCGCATCGGCAAACAGCCAAGGGTGCAAGGGGTTGCCCTGCTGCCCTGCCGCCGGCCCCCAGGCCAGCACCAGCAGCCGGCAGGCGCGGGTGAGGGCCACGTAGGCCAACCGTTCCCGTTCGGCCAACTCGGCCAGCCGCTGCTGCTGCCGGGCCCGCTGGCCCTGGCCCCAGTGGGGATTGAGGTGCAGATCGAGATGGGGATCACCACCGACGCGGGGATGCCAGCGCACCCCCGGGCGCACGGGTCCGCGGTCCTGGCCCGGGGCCTGCCACAGATAGGGGCAGATCACGACCGGATACTCGAGACCCTTGCTGCGGTGCACGGTCACCACGGCCACGGCGGCATCGTCCGCATCGCTGTGGGGCTGGTGCGCCTCGGGCACCATGCGCTCGGGCTCGAGCCGCAGGCGGCGCAACCAGTCGGCCGCGGCCGCCGGCCCCAGCTGGTCAGCATGGATGCGTTCCTGCAGCAGAGCCGCACACTGCTGCAGATCGGCCAGCAGCCGACCGCTCAGGGCCAGCCGGGCCAGGCCCCGGTCCTCGAGCAGATCGGCCAGCACCGCCAGCAACCCCAGGCGCGGCAACTGAACGGCCAGCTGGGCCAGGCGCCCCGCCAGCGCACTCCACTGCTGGGGCGTGGCCGCCGCCAGTTGCTGGGCACTCCAGCCCAGCAGGGGCGACGCCGCCAGCAGGCGCAGGCGACCGCTGCGGGCCGGATCGGCCAGGGCATCCAGCAACCGCTGCAGGGCGCCAGCAGCGGCGCTCGCAAACACATCACCGCGGCTGATCAGGCGGCTGGCGACGCCACAGCGCTCGAGCTCCCGGCGCAGGCCCTCGGCCTGGGCATGGGTGCTCACCAGCAGGCAGACATCCACGGCGGCCACACCCTGCTGCAGCAGGCCGACGGTGTGGGCCGCCACCCGCGCTGCCACCTGCGGCTCGAGGGCGCTGCGGCTGGGGGGTCGGGTGCCGGCCGGGCGCTCGGCCCCCAGCCACAGCAACTGCAGCGCCGCGGTCGGCTGGGGCACAGTCGGCTGGGGCGCTGTGGACACCTGTTCAGCACCGGGCTCGACCGGGGGCACCGCCAGACCCGAACGCCTGAGGCCCGGGGCCATCAGGCGATTGAGGCCCGTCAACAGGGCGGCACTCGAGCGGTAGTTGACCCCCAGCTGGCTGAGGCCACCGGTGGCCTCGGCCTGATCCCGGGCCCGCTGGTAGGTCTCAAGCTCGCCACCCCTGAAGCGGTAGATCGCCTGCTTGGGATCCCCCACCAGCACCAGCCGATGTCGGGCCGGATCAAAGGCCGCCAACAGGATCCGCCACTGGATTGGATCGGTGTCCTGAAATTCGTCCACCAGCACGGCGCCGTAGCGGTCGGCGACGCTCTGCAGCAGGGCCGCCCGGCCGGGGTCCTGGGGGTCCAGGGCCGCCAGCAACTGGCCAAAGCCCAGCCGGCCGGCCTGGCGCCGACGCCGCTGCAGCTCGGCCAGCCCCCAGTGGCAGCCATGCAGCAGCACCAGCTCGGCGGGACCCTCGCGCACCTGGGCGATCGCCTCGAGCAACGGGCGCTGCGGCAGCGAGGGATCGGCGCTGGCCTCGCAGCTGCGGGCCACCTTGGCGAACGCACCGGGGTGGAAATAGTCGGCCAACAGCGGCTGGCTCACCACCGCGCCGTGATCACCGCCGGCGGGCTGGGCGGCGATCCAGGTGTCGAGATCGCTGCAGCGGTCGCGGCGCGGCTTGGCGCTGTACGGGGTGGTAGTGGCGCCCTGGGCCTTCCACTGGGCGGCGGCGGCGCACAGGTCGGCCTCCAGGGCCCGGCCGTGGGTGCTCCACAACTGGGTCAAGGCCTGCCAGCGCTGGCTCCAGACCTCCTGCAGCTGGGGCGCCAGGGGGTCCTCGGCCCGCAGGCCATCCGGCAGGGGATCCAGCTGCAGAGCCGGATCGCCATCGAGGGCCAGCAGCAGCGGTTCGAGCGCCGCCGGGCCCTTGAGCTGCTGCTGCACCCCGGCCAGCAGGTGCAGGGGCAGCGGCAGCACCTGCTGCTGCCAGTGGTCGTGCGCGACCTGACGCACCAGGGCAGCCGGATCGGCATCGAGCTGCAGCTCTGGGGGCTGGCCCGCCTCGAGGGCCTGGCGCTGCAGGGTTCGCCGGCAAAAACCGTGCAGGGTGGTGATGTCGGCGGTGTCGAGCTCTTCAAGGGCCAGCAGCAGCGGCGCCCGCAGCCGGTCGGCCTGGGGCCTGGCGCGCTCCAGCCAGGCCGCCAGGGTGGGGTCGGGAGCTGGCCGCGCTTCATCGTCCAGGCAGGCCAGGGCCTGTTGCAACCGCCGGCCGATGCGGTCGCGCAGCTCGGCGGCGGCGGCCTCGGTAAAGGTGACCACCAGCAGCTGGCGCAGGCTCAGCTCGGTTTCGCTGAGCAGGCGCAGCACCAACTGGGCCAGGGCAAAGGTCTTGCCCGTGCCGGCACTGGCCTCGAGCAGCCGCAGCCCCGGCGTCAAGGCAAAGCTGTTGGCTTCGAACCGCTCCATCAGCGCACCTGCTCGAGCAGGGGTGTGAGCAGGGCCCGCGCCAGCTCGCCGCGCTCACGGCCGGCCGCACCGGCCAACAGGTCGCTGCCGCCAAGGTCAGCGCCAAAGCACAGGGCCTGCTCTGGTTCGGCCCGCTCCCCCGGCTGCTGGGGGCTGCCATCCCAGGTGGCGATCGCCTTGGCCTCGCCAGCGGTGACCAGGGCCCAGCCGGTCTCGGGCGGCACCGGCCAGCAACGGCCGTGCCACTGCTGCTGCAACCCCGCCAGGCGTTCGAGCTCGGCCCGGGCGGCGGCTTCGGCTGGCGGCACCAGCACCAGCTGCTGCCCAAACCCCTTGGCCCCGCGGGCCAGCAGCACCGCCCCCTGGGGCTGCTGGCCGGCTGCCGCGGCCAGCAGCAGCTGCAGCCACAGCGCCAACCGGTGGCGGCAGCGGTCGCGGGCGTGATGGACGAGCACCACCGTCTGACCACGCCAATGCAGCCGTTGCTGCCAGGGCCCCCAACTGGCCTGGCACCACTGCGGTGTTCCCAGGCTGGCCAGCTGCTGCTGCACGGTGCGCCAGCGCTGGGCCAGGGTGGCAGCTTCAAGGACGCCGCCGCCCAGGGGCGGCAGCTGGGCCTGGCCCCGCCAGCGCTGCAACCAACCCTCGGGCTCGGCCAGGTCGACAGCATCGCAGTCCGCCGCCGCATCGGGATCGTCCAGGTCCTCGAGCGCCTGGCGCAACAGGGCGGCGCGCTGCTGTTCGGCCAGGGCCAGCGCATCGAGATCCTCGATCAGCTCGGCCCACTCGCGCGGGGCCAGGCCCAGACCCTGCAGCCACTGCCGCTGGGGGGCCACCAGCCAGTCGCGCAGGTGCTCATCGGGTTCGCCGCCGGCCGGGGGCGACACCACGGCGGCCACCGGGTCCAACAGGGGCTCGGCCAACGGTCGCAGGGGCGCCACAGCGGCCGGATTGTCCAGCAGCCGGCGGGCCCGCAGCAAGCGGCGGTCGCAGCTGGTGGGCGGCCGCTCGCAGCCCGGCTCAAAGTTGGTCCGGTCCAGGGCGCTGGCCGCGTGGCTGACCACCAGAGCGCTGCCGCCACAGGGCAGCTGGGACTGCAACCAGGCGAGCCATTGGCGCACGGGGGTGGCGGGCGGCAGCGGCTCACCGGTGCGCTCATCGCGGCTGCTCCAGCAGATCAGCAGGTGATCGCGGGCCGAAAGCAGGGCCTCGAGCAGCACATAACGATCCTGATCGGCGGGGTTGGGGTCCCCCAGGCGGCGCTGCTGCTCGAGCAGGTGAAATCCCGGCCGCTGTCGCTGCCGCGGAAACACGCCCGCATCCAGACCCAGCAACACGATCACCCGGTGCGGGATCGCCCGCATCGGCTCGAGGGCGCTGACGGTCAGCGCGCCGCTGCGATGGCCGAAGCGGCCCGAATCGGCGCTCAAACGCTCGTCGAGCACGGCCGCCACCACCGCCGCAGTGAGCTCGAGCTCACAGCCGGCCGCCGCCTGCTGCCAGTCGTCGATGGCGGCCAGCAGCAGGGGCAGCTCCCAGGCCTGGTCGCTGACGGCAGCGCCCCCCTCGCCGAACAGATCCCGCAGCAACGCAGCCAGCAGCTCGGCCCAGGCCGCACACGTGCGGGGCCGGCGCAGCTGACCTAGCCAATGGCGCAGCCGCCCCAGCAGGTGCAGCCAACGGCCCAACAGCTCGAGCTCCTGGCCGAGCGGATGGGGGGCCGTGTCTCGGGGGGCCAGCCCGGGCTGGGCGGGCAGCACCAACCCCAGCAACAGGCGGTCACAGGCCCAGGCCAGGCTGCCGCTGGCGCAGCCACCCCGCTCGCGCCCGTCGAGCCCCCAGCGAAATCCCAGCTGCTGCAACTGCTGGTTGAGCGCCTGAATCTGGTCGCGATCCAGGCCAAAGGCCTGAGCCAGGCAGGGCCGCTCAAGCAGCTGCTCGAGGGCCGAAGCCGTAAGCCGCTCACCGGCCAGTTGCAACAACTGCAGCAGGGTGCGGCCCAGGTCGGCCTCGCTCTGCTGGCTGCGATCGGTCAACCGCCAGGGCAAGGACACGCCGGTGGCGTCTTGGTCCGCAAACACCGACGCCAGCAGCGGCGCCAGGGCATCGACCTCAGGGGTCATCACCAGCACGTCGCGGGGCTCGAGGGTGGGATCGGCCGCCAGCAACTGCAGCACCCGGTCCCGCACGATCTGCACCTGGCGCAGGCGCCCCGGGCAGGGGTGAAATTCGAGCGAGGCATCGCCCTGGCCCCGCTCGAGCGCCAGGGGCTGGTCGGGATCGGCGAGCTGCTGTTGCAGCTGGGCCAGCAGGGGCGCCGGGCCTTGGCCCCGATGAACCGCCGCAGCGGCAAAAAACAGATCGTGTTCCGTGCTGACACCCAGCTGGGTCTCGCCGGTGCCCTCGAGCAGCTGCTGAAACTCGGCCCCCAGACGACCAAAGCGGGCCTCCAGTCCGGGGGCCGCCAGCAACCAGTCGCCGCCGAGGGGTTGCTGCAGGGCCAGCGCATCGCTGAGCTGACGCCGCCGGTCGGTGCAGCGCTGCCACAGGTCACGGCAGGGGGTCAACAGATAGAGGTCGACCGGCAGATGGACGCTCAGGGCCTGCAGCAGCTGCACCTGAACCGGCGCCATGGCGCTGAGCCCGAACAACCGCAGCCGCTGGGGCAACACCCCGCCCGGCAGGTCGCCCTGAGCCAGACGGGCGATCGCCCGTTGCACCCGCAACCCGAAGGGCTCGGCCCCGATCCGTTGGCGCAACAGGCTCAGCAACAGGGGCTGCCAATCCCGCTGCTGATCCTGGCCCTGCCACCACAGGGCGAGCTGATCAGGCCGGTACAGGGCGTAATCATCAACGGCATCGGCGATGGCCCGGCCCAGTTGCCAGCGGGCCAGATCCAGCTGGCCGGAGGCTTCGCCGCGCTGCTGCAACCACTGGCGCAGGGGTGCGGCCTGGGGCTGCTCCACCAGCACAGGCAGCAGCTCGAGCACCGGCCAGACCAGCGCACTGGCCCGCCATGGGTCCCCCCCGTCGGCCTGCTCGTCCAGCAGGGCTGCCACCAGCCGCCGCAGGTGGGCCCCCGGGAACGGGAAGCGCATGTTGGCAGCGATCCCCCCCAGGCCGATCGCCAGCTGCTCCCCCAGCCAGCGGCTGGTGGGCCAGGTGTTGACCACCACCTCGATCTGCTCGAACGGTCCCGGTGGCTCGAGCCGCAGCTGAGTCGCCAGCAGTTCGGCCAGCAGTTCGGCCCGGTTGCCCCGATAGACGGTTAACAAGGCAGGGCGGCGGGCAACACCAGGGCTTCAGCCGGCCGGGCTGGAGGACGCGGGGCGGGACATGGCCAGGGTGGCCGTCCAGGGGCGCAGCCCGGGGACCTGACGCACCGCTGCGGTCTCGGGACAGTAGGCGCTCAATTCACCGCCGTAGCAGGCACCGGTGTCGACCATGACGATGTGATGCAGGCGCCGCACCGACGAACCGGGGGTGTGGCCGATGATCGCCGTACCAAACCGGCCGTCATAGGCCTGCCAGAACGGCAGCCGAATGCTCAGATGGGGCTGCCAGCTCAGGGGGTCAAACCCCGCATGGGTGGCGACCCAGCCGTCGCCCCAGTAGGCCAGGGGCAGGCTTTCGAGCCGTTCCAGCCAGCGGCGGCACAGGGGTTCTCCCAGCTGGCGAAAAGTGTCACAGCCAGCCAGAGAGCTTTGACCGCGCCAATGGCCGCGGCGCAGGGCCTCGATCAGGTCCGCCTCATGGTTGCCCTGCAACCAGACACACCGACCGCTGCTGACCAGATCCCAGGCCAGGTCAATCGTTTCGGCGATCCGCGGCCCGCGGTTGATCACATCGCCACAGAGAACCAACGTGTCGTGCCGCGGGAGTTTCTCAACCAGCGCGGCCAGGGACTGGGCACAACCATGCACATCTCCGATGACCCAGTGGCGCTGGGTTGGGCTGACGGGCGTCATCGGAGAGATGCGTTAACGGAAGTTTGCCTCCGGCACCCCCAACCTGTCATCCCCCTGAAGGACTGTATGCAGAACCACACAACCCTGGTGTCCAGGGTTACGGTCATTGGCCTGAGCAAGGTCCGACGGGGCCAGCCTGATGAGCCCGCCAGAGCCCACTTCAGATCCACGCCAGCTGAGCGTCGGCCAGCGGGTGAGCCTGCTGGTCAAGGCCCTGGACGGTGCCCAGCGCACCAACGAAGCCCTGGCCCGCTGCAGCGATGGCGAGGCCATGCTCGATGTCCTGCTTGATGCCTCCTCCAAGCTGGGCCTGGGGCTCAGCCGCCGGCAACTGGCCGACACACCACCGATCCGCGACTGGATCTGGTGGAAGAACAAGCAGGCCCTGCTGACCATCGGCGACGACAAACCCCGTTACCAGCAGGACGGAGGCCAGGGCCAGGATCCGCAGCGCAAACGCTTCCTCGGTCTGTTCTGAAGACCCTTCGAAGGTCCGCTCCCGATCGCGAACGGCGCTCACAACCCTGTTCCTGAACCAGACCCTGTTCCTGAACCTGCTGCCGGCACGGAGACTTCAGCTCAGGGCCGGTGAAGCAGCACGTGGAGAGAGGATCCAGGGAGGTGGTGGAGGTGTAGTGGCAGGACGAGGAGGGATAGAGGGGGTGGCGGCGAGGTCGAGACATTGTCGATACACCGTGTGGCGAGGAGATCGCCGGGACGCCCAGTCATCACACCCCCGACGGTGGCCCCGCCCGCTTCGGTCATGCGTGCTGTCGGTCAGTGCTGCACGACGCTGGCCAGGGCGTCGGGGATGGCGTCGCTGGGGGCCTCGAAGCGGCCCTGCGCCACAAACTCAAGGCGCAGTTTCAGAAAGGTGATGAATTTTTCATCGGTGGAGACCACCGCGGCGGCGGGCCGGGGCACGGCGGCCACCTGGGCGGCCAGCTCGGGAGCCGCCAGGAACGCCGGACGCTTCACCAACCAGAAGTCGATCGCCTTGCCCTGCTCGCCGTAGTTGCGCACCCGCTCGCGCAGCACCTCCTCGAGCGGCTCTTCCTCGGTGAGGAAAGCCTCGCTGGCCGCGACAAAGTGATAGGTGCTCATGGCTGGCTGTTGCCGAACAGGGGATCACGGCGGGGATTCTGGACCAGAGCCTTCATCTCGCTGACCGCCTGCTGCAGCCCGACAGCCAGAGCCCGGGCCACGATCGTGTGACCGATGTTGAGCTCCTCCATCCCCTCGATCGCCGCCACCGGCTCGACGTTCTGATAGGTGAGGCCATGGCCGGCGTTGACCCGCAGGCCCAGGCTGCGGGCCACAAAGGCGCCCTCGCACAGCCGGGCCAGCTGGCGCGGCTGATCACTCCAGCTGGCCTCGGCGTAACCGCCCGTGTGCAGCTCGACCCAGCGCGCGCCACTGGCGGCACAGGCCTCGAGCTGGGCCGGATCGGCATCCACGAACAGGCTGACGCCGATGCCGCTGTCCTGCAGGCGGTCCACCAACCCCTTCAGGGCCGTCAGCTGGGCGGCCACATCGAGCCCCCCCTCGGTCGTGACCTCCTGGCGACGCTCGGGCACCAGGGTGACCATGTCGGGCCTGATCGCCAGGGCGATCGCCTCCATCTCGGCCGTTGCCGCCATCTCCAGGTTGAGCCGGCTGCGCACGGTCTGGCGCAGCAGCTCCACATCCCGGTCCTGGATGTGGCGGCGGTCTTCACGCAAATGAACGGTGATGCCGTCGGCGCCCCCCAGCTCGGCCAGCAGGGCATAGGTGACCGGGTCCGGTTCGACCGTGCGCCGGGCCTGGCGCACATTGGCGATGTGATCGATGTTGACGCCCAGGCTGGCCATGCGATTGCCCCCGATGTGGCGATCCTATGGATGGCCCCAGCGAGGGCCCAGGCCCTGGGCGGCCCCCTTAGGTTCAAGTTTTGGTCGATGCAAGCGATGGCCGTGCTGCC
Organism: Cyanobacteriota bacterium; assembly: GCA_046047915.1. Lineage (GTDB taxonomy): Bacteria > Cyanobacteriota > Cyanobacteriia > PCC-6307 > Cyanobiaceae > RGUW01. The sequence continues at coordinate 9,595 of JBJOHB010000142.1, read as the reverse complement.
GCGGGAGCAGCAGCTCTGCAACGGCATCAGCCCCTGGCTGTCACCGCTGGCCATGGTGCTCACCCAGGACCTTGCACTGCCCGCCTTCTTTGCCGGGGTCACCGTGCTCGACCGCGACAATCTGCCCAGCAGCGGCCCGGTGCTGCTGGCGCCCACCCACCGCACGCGCTGGGATGCGCTGCTGTTGCCCCATGCCGCCGGCCGGCGGGTGAGCGGCCGCGACTGCCGCTTCATGGTCACCCGCGATGAAATGTTGGGGTTGCAGGGTTGGCTGCTGCGGCGGCTCGGATGCTTTGCCGTGAACCAGAACCAGCCCTCGCTCGCCACACTGCGTTACGCCATTGATCTGTTGCGCGCAGGCCAGCAACTGGTTGTGTTTCCTGAAGGCCGCATCAAGCGCGACGAGCTGACACCGATCGCGCCGCAACAGGGCCTGGCTCGCCTGGCCCGTCTGGCCAGCAGCCAGGGCATGCAGGTGCCGGTTGTGCCGGTGGGTCTGGCCTATGGCCACCGGCCGGCCCGCTGGCGCGACCGGGCTGCGGTCTGTTTTGGCCCCGCGTTGCGGGTGAACGGGCAGGGGCGTGATGGGGCCCAGGCCTTCAACCGCGATCTGGCCGTAGCGATGGAGCTGGCCGAGCGGCGGGCCTGCGCCGCGATCGGGGCACGACCGGCCCTGGCGGGGCGCCCAGCCGACGCCACTTAAACTGGCGCCACCTTGAGCCGGTTTCAGTGCCCCGCTTTCTTGCACTCCGTGCCACTGCCCTGGCCGGCCTGATCAGCCTCTCTGGGGGCACGGTGCTGCTGCAGACCCCAGGGGCCTTGGCCCAGGCCCAGGCAGAGCCGGCCAAGGCTCTTGAAGGCACGGGCAGTCCGTTCAGTCTCAGCGCGATCAACGCCCTGCTGGTCCGCGGTGATGCGGCAGCAGCCAGCGGCAATCTCAACGAAGCACGCCGTCTGTACGACCAGGCCCGCGATGCCACCCGTCGCCTGCTGGGCTTCTACAGGGATCTAAGCGGCTCATTCAGGGGTCTGGATGCCCGCATCCCCCGTGAAATGGATAGCAAGGGCCGCGAAGCCCTGGAAGCCATGGCCAAGGCCAACCTGCGCCTTGCCGCCGTGTTCCGCCGCCAGAACCAGCCCGAGGTGGCCGTGCCGCTGCTGGTCGAGGTGGTCAAGGTGATGACCCCGGCCAACGACGATGGCCGCAAGGCTTACCAGCAGCTGGTGGAGCTGGGGTTTGCCACCACGCCTTACACCGCCCCGGCCAGCGGCAGCTGATCAGCTTTTAGATTCGCCCCCGAACTCGAGAGCCGCATGGTTCAGCCCGACCAGGTCAGGCAGGCGATTCAAAACGCCATGCCCGATGCCACCGTCGATGTTGAGGACCTCACCGGTGGCGGCGATCATCTGCAGGTGAAGGTGGTCTCCACCGCCTTTGCAGGCCGCAGCAGGGTGCAACAGCACCAGATGGTGTATCGCGCGCTCAAGCAGGAACTGGCCAGCGAAGCGATTCACGCCCTGGCCCTGCAGACCACCACCCCGGCCTGATCCCCACACCCCACGTTCCCCTGACCATGGATTCCCAGATTCAGCAGCGCATCGAAGGCCTGATCGCCAGCAGCCCGGTGTTCGTGTTCATGAAGGGCAACAAGTTGATGCCCCAGTGCGGCTTTTCGAACAATGTCGTGCAGATCCTGCACGCCCTGGGGGTGCCGTTCGAGACGTTCGACGTGCTGTCGGACATGGAGATCCGCCAGGGAATCAAGGAATTCTCTGAGTGGCCGACCATCCCTCAGGTGTATGTCAAAGGCGAATTCCTGGGTGGCAGCGACATCCTGATCGAGATGTACAACTCGGGTGAGCTGCGCGAAAAGCTGGAGATCGCCCTGGCTTCCTGAAGGTGGGGCTTCCTGAGGCGACAGCCCCCATTCAGACCTCAATCACGACCGGTCTCAGTAACGGCCGGTCTCAAAACCGGTCTCGTAGAGGCTGCGGGGATCACCATCCGGACCCACAAAGCTGGAGGGGTCCATGATCCAGCGGTCGATCAACTCTTCGAGGCGGCGCTGGGACAACGGATCCAGCACGGCCGTGCGGCGCAGGGCATGCAGGTAGCCATCGGCATACAGCCGCAGCTCGGCGGGGCTGTGGTAGCGCTGGGCCAACTCTTGGCAGGCGTCACACAACGACTGAAAGTGGCGGATCGCGTCGGGGTGCTGCAGTGCGGTCATGCCGGGTCGAACCCTGGCTGCATTCTGGTCGATCGGGGCCCCAATGGGGAGATGTGGAGCCACGTGCCAGATCGAAAGGCATCGCCTGATACCCGGTGCGTTGAGATTTGCCCGTTAGCGTGGACGCGACATGAGGACCCTGCGGTTCATCCCACCCATGGATCAGCCGCCTAACAGTGCTTCCAGCCTGAACCAACCCAAACGGGTGCTGGTGGTTGACCCCCACGCCACGCTGCGGACCGTTCTGGCCCAACGCCTGCGTCAGGACGGCCACCTGGCTGCCGCCGTCGGCAGTGCCCGCGAGGCTCTGGAGGTCTGCCAGGACCAGTCGCCCGATCTGCTGGTCGCCGCCGAACTGCTCGAGGAGACGTCGGCCCTGCGCCTGGCGGCCCAGCTGCGCACCCCAGTGATGGTGTTGACCGCCCGCTCGGGCACCGAACCGGTGGTCACCCTGCTGGACGCCGGCGCCGACGACGTGCTGCGCAAGCCCTTTGGCCTCGAAGAATTGGCGGCCCGCTGCCGCACCCTGCTGCGCCGCAGCCGCACCGGACTGCAGGAGCGCGTCTGCGTGGGCCCGTTGGTCGTGCACGTGCTGCTGCGCCAGGTCACCTTGCGCGACCAGCCGGTCGAACTGAGCCCGCGCGAGTTTGCGTTGCTCTGCGCCCTGCTGATGCCGCCCGGGGTGGTGCGCAGCCGGCAGGAACTGCTGCGCATGGCCTGGCCGCCGTTCAGCGGTGGCCCCCGCTCGGTCGACACCCAGGTGCTGACCCTGCGCCGCAAGCTCGAGCAGGCCGGCCTGGGCGAAGGCGGCGGCATCGAGACGATGCGCCAGCAGGGCTACCGCTTCAGCCTGGAGACCCTGCCATCTGACGCGGGCCAGGATGCCGACGCCAGCCATGGCAGCAATCCGTCGCTGGCCATGCCCCTGTCCTGAGCCATGGAACCGACCCTGCTGGCGCTGGTGCTTGCCCAGGCCACCGCGGCCCCAGGCACGGGTCAATTTCTGCTCAACGGTACGGCGGTGCAACAGGTGGCCGCCCAACTGGTCACCTATGTGGGCGACTGCCCCGGTGACGGCCAGGACGAGATTCGCGGTGTCTCGTTTCTGACCCCGGTCCCCCCGGCCCCCTATCAGCGGATCGTGATCCGCAACGACAGAACCGGCGGTTTCACCGACCGCGAATACGACGAACGGCGGCCCAGTGCCGAAGCTTTCAACATGGCCCTGGGCAGCGGCCAGCGCGGCAGCGCCCTGACCCTCAGCGAAGGTGTCAACAGCTTCACCTATGTGGTGCGCAACCGCCTCAGCAACACCGAGCTGGGTCAGGGCACAGCCACCCTGGCGGTGTCGGTCAACCGCATCACCCGCAACCGCAGCTTCAGCCAGATCAAGGAGGAGCGTTACTGCCTGGGTAATCGCAGCAGCCGTTACGGCAGCCTCGAAAAATGCGCCGATGGTCTGATCACGGTCGAGCGCACCGGCGTTTGCCCCAATGGCGGCACCCGGACCCTGTCGCTCGAGACGGTGCGGCTGCGGCGCTCCTGAGGGGACCGTCAGCCAAGACCTGGCAACAGGAGGGGCACGGCCACCAACTCACCGATCAGCATCAGCACGCTGAGCACCGCCAGCAGTTGGTAGGTCCAGGCCGGGGTCAACCGGTCCACGGCACCGGTATCAATGCCCGTGGCGGCACCAAACCGGGTCAAAAAGTCGTCAAAGCGGGCGATCCGCTGGGGCAACAGAAAGGCCTGGCCCCCGCCCTGCTGACGCACGTAAAACACCCGACCACCCTGACTGGTCGCCACCGGGGTCAGACCGCCCACCTGATCGAGGCGCAGGCTCCAGCCGCGACGCAGCAACCAACGGCACCAGCTCGGGTAGCCGACGCTGATCACCGCGGCGTCCAGCCGCACGATCTCGCTGGTCAGGGCCAGCACCACCACCAGGCCTAGAACCAGGGCGATCAGCAGGGTCAGGGCCAGCCCGGGGGGCGCCAACAACGGCAGGGGCAGCACCAGGGCCAGATAAAGGCTGATCAGGGTCAGGCGGATCAGGGGCGCCATCCCATAGGTGGCGTCAGCAGTGGCAGCCGTGTTCAACGGTCGTCAGCCGAGCCGGGCAGCGGCTCGATCAGGGTGGGCGGGGTGTAGCGGCCGCTGAACACCTCCTGCTCCCGTCCCTTCCAGAACTCCCCCAGACGCATCAGATCGGCATGGGCCTCAGCCAGACGGGCCATGTACTCGCTCGGATCCATCGTGTCCTTGGCCTCCTTGAGCTTGGTCAGCCGCAGCATCTGCAGCATCCAGGGCTTGCTGAGCTCGCCGCGCTGCTCCAGATAGCGGGCCAGTTCAGCGGCGCTGGGGGTGGAGGGACCAGGAGCCGAAGCCATGGCGATCGTGCGGTCAAAACACAGCCTATGGAGCGCGGTCCTTTGGCTGTGAAACCCCGGTACGATCCGCTCAGAGAGGGTGTTCCATGGCCCAGCTTCACGATCGCCAACAGCTGGTGACGATCTGGAACCGCATCACCAGTCAGGACGACACCGGCATCCACAACCTGGCCAGCCGACTGGCCGCTGCCTGCAGCGCCGAGGGGGTGAACCTTGACGAAGCCGAGGCCGAGACCCTGATCCACAGCCTGCATCTGCGGGTGATGCCCGCGAGCGGCCAGGGACGGCTGCTGCTGACCGTCCTGGCGGGCGATCAACACCTGCGCTGCGCCGAGGCCTACGGCCTGCTGGCCCAGGCCAGTGCCGAGGGGGTCACGGTCGCGGTGCTGCAGAAGCTGCTGCAGATCTTTGAGCTGGAGCCCAGCCAGGCTGAAGCCCTGGCGATCGCCATCGACCGCGACGGCGGCGGTCTGGTGAGCCGTGACGACTTTCTGGCGTTCTTGCCGGAAAGCTTCAGCCGGCACCCGCGCAGCTACCACGCCTCCCACACCGGCTACCGCGTGGACAGTGCGCCAGAGTCCCGCCAACCGGCACAGGCGGCTGCCGCTGCTCCAGCGCCCAACCCCGGGCGTGGCAGTAGCAATAGCCATACCAGTAGCAGTGGGGGAACCTCCCCCCTGCAGCTGCAGATCGGGCTGTTCCGGCTGTTGCAGGGGGCGGCCTACCGCAGTTTCAGGGCTAGCTACTCGGCCAACTCAGAAACGCACCTGCGGGCCTACGACCTCCCGTACACGATCGAGAACTTTGGCCGCTTTGTCGACGCCGCCGTCGACTTGTACAGCGCCCTGGGGGTGGTCGATGCCGATGCGCGCCAGCCGCTCGAAGACCTGCGCAGCTCGGTCCAGACCGCCCTGTCGGACCTGCACCAGCGCATGGAGTCATGGCCAACGCTGGAGCTCAGCGAGGCCATGCGCGAGGCCGAAGGCGCGATCGAATCGGAGCTGGAGCTCCTCGATCACGACCATCAGCTGTTTGCAGCCCTAGTCGAACTGCTACTGGTGGCCGGTCTGCAGGGCCATGACCCCCTGCAGCTGAGCGCCGAAGACCTGCATCACCACGAGCTCAATCGCCTGCGCCATCTCGAGGACCACCGCGAGCTGAGCGACCACCGCCACACCCCGACAGGCGGCGGCGGCAGCCAGCGCCCCTTCCTCGAGACCTGGCAGCGGGTGATCATCGACGAGAGCGACACCCGCTATGCGGGTGCCATCATGCCGACCCGCTATTGGTATGAGGACTTCATGCCGAAGTTGCTGCGGGCCTGCTCGGTGCGCAGCGCTGCCGACATCGCCGCCCTCGACGCCGAAACCGAAGCCGACCTCGACGCCTGGTTCATCGCCGCCCGTGATGCTGGCGAGTTCGACCGCTATGCCCCTGCCCTGCGCGAACACTTCCTCGAATGCCCGCACTGGGTCAAGCAGGAGCTGCGGCTGGCCTGGCGCCTGACCCGCCATTACCTGAACGGCGTGCAGAAGCGCCGCGAACGGGAAGAGTTCGGCCGGGGCGACGGCTACATCTGCGAATACGTGGCCTTCCTGGATGTCTACCTGGGTCGCAGCGACATCGCTGACTCAGAGATGCGGCTGAGCTTCCCCTATTACCTGGGACCGGCCACCTGGCGCTTGCTGCACACCAGCGCCGAAATCATTGCCGAGCGGCCCGAAGCCGACCAGGGGCACCTGGTGGAGCTGTTCAAGCGCTTCTTCGCCGCCATGGCGACGATGTACCCCTGCCCCTACTGCCGCTTCCACCTCAACCGCTATGTGGTGCGCAACAAAGAAGTGCACCTCTACCCGATCGAATACCTGCTGCTGGGCCCCAACGACAGCGAGCAACCCCAGATCGAAGTGACGGTCGACCAGAAGCTGAGCGTCATCCATGACGGGGCCAGTCTGCGGTTGTTCGTGTGGAAACTGCACAACACCGTCTCGGCCTCGATCGCCCGCAGCGAACCCTGGTTCCACCGCGACGACCACGCCCACTACACCACCCGCTACTGGCCCAGCCTCGATTCCGAGCTGGCCCGGGCCCAGGCCCTGGCACAGCAAGCGATCGAGACCGATCGCATCAGCCGCATCTATGGGGTGCTCAAGCATGCGGCCCACCTGGGCGTGTTGCGCGATGAGCTGCAACTGGCGCTGCACCGGCCCGGCTCTGAGGAGCTGCGTCAGGTCTGGGAGCGGGCCGAGGGGATCGTCGAGGACGCCGAGCAGGCTGTGCTGAGCTCGCGCTTTCTGCAACAGAGCTACCACTACAACCCCACCCTGGAGATCGAAGATCCGCACTTCACCCCCGAAGAAGAGGCCCTGGCCCGCAGCGGTTTCTTTGTCGAAACCTGAGCTGATCTCCCAGCTCAGGCCGGCAGGGCCCAGGGGTTGAGACCCAGGTCGGCCCCGATCCGATGGGCGCAGGCAAAGCCGCTGAAGGCCACGGCATTGAGCCCCTGCCCCGGGAAACAGCTGTCACCGACGCAATACAGGCCGGGCACCCCCGTGCGGTTGAACGGCATCGGCAACAGCCCCGGCAGGCGCAAAGCAGGGATCGGCCCGTAGCTGCCGCCCATGCGGCCTAAAAACCGCCGGTGGCTGCGGGGGGTGCCCACCTCTTGGTGATGAATCGCCCCGGTAAGCCCGGGCAGGATCGGCTCGAGCCGGGCGATCAGCCTTGCCGCGTCGGCCTCCTTTTTGGCCTTGTAGGCCGCGGGGCTCAACCCCTGCCAGTGCTCCATGGCGCTGGGGGCAAAGGTGTGCAGGATGTGGCGCCCCGCCGGCGCCAGCGACGGGTCGAGCAGGGTCGGCATCGACACGAAGATGACGCCCTGCTCGGCCTCCATCTCCTCCCAGCGCTCCAGCAGCAGGTGGTGGCAATGGAACCCCTGGGGCACCACCGCCGCATCGATCCCCAGATGCAACGACAGAAACGACGGCGACGGCTTGTAGCGGCGCCGCCAGGTGGTCTCGGCTTTGGGGGTGTGGGCGGTGTCGACCAGCCCGCCAAAGGTGTCCCAGCGGGTGGCGTTGCTGACGACACGACGCGCGCGAATCTGCTCGCCACTGGCCAGCTGCACCCCCACAGCGCGGGCGCCGGCGCCCTCACCCTCGAGCAACACCTTGGTGACGCGGCTGCGGTAGCGAATGGCGCCGCCATGGCGCTCCAGGCCCGCCACCAGCTTGCGGGCGATGACCCCAACCCCTCCCTTGGGGTAGTTGATGCCGCCGGCATGGCGATCGGAGAACACCATGCCGGCATTGATCATCGGCGTCAGATCGGCCGGCATCACCGACCAGCAGAAGCACTCCATGTCGATGAAGCGCAGCAGTTGCTGATCCTTGATGTGGGCGCGGGCCACATCACCGACGTTGACCGGCAGCCAACGGGCCAGGCCCAGGCAGGCGAGCGGCGCCCTGAAGAACACCTTGGCCAGATAGGCGGGGTCCTCGAGCGAAAGCAGGGGCATCGCGTCGAGGCAGTTGAACACCTGCCAGCAGGCGTCATAAAAGGCGCGAATGCCCTTGGCTTCATGGGGAAACAGGGCACTGAGCCGGGCCACGAAGCTGTCGTAATCGCGATCGACCGCCACGTTGAGCCCACCGGGCAGGTGGTACTCGAGCTGGGCCGGATCGGGCACGGTCTCGCACTGCTCGCCCACGTCGGCCAGGGCGCGGGTCAGCAGGTTGGTGTGCCCCTTGTCTCCGAAACCGAAGATCATCGAGGCGCCCACATCAAAGGTGTACCCCGCGCGCTCAAAACTGCCGCCCGAGCCGCCTGGGATCAGGTACCGCTCGAGCACCAGGGTGCGGGCCCCCTTGGCCGCCAGCTGGCTGGCGGTCACCAAACCGCCGATGCCGCTGCCGATGACGATGACATCCCAGTCAGCAGAAGGGCTGGAGCTCACCGTTGGCCATTGCATGGTGAGCCGACCCTAGGCGGCAGGCGCTTGCCGCTGACCCACCCCCGCCGACAACACCTGAGCCCAATCATGCCAATCATTCGATGCAAGCGTACATTTGGCATATGTGGATCGAACGGCAGATCAGCGCGCGCCTGCAGCACCTGGCCGCCACACGGCCGGTGCTGGTGGTCACTGGCGCTCGTCAGACGGGCAAGACGGCCCTGATTCGCCATCTGTTTGCAGGCCACCATTACGTGAGCCTGGATCTACCCAGTGAGGCAGCCCAGGCCGAGCAGGACCCGGCCGCCTTCCTGGCGCGCCATCCCCTGCCCCTGGTGGTCGACGAAGTGCAGTATGCGCCCGGGCTGTTGCGCCACCTCAAGACCGTGGTCGATGCCGCACGGCAGCGCAACGGGCAGCTGATTCTCAGCGGCTCCCAGCCCTTCACCCTGATGCAGGGCATCAGCGAGAGCCTGGCCGGTCGTGCCGCCATCGTCCAGCTCGAAGGCCTGAGCAGCGCCGAGCTCAGCAGCGGCCGACCAATCGAGGGCCATCAGCTCGACTGGCCCACGTGGCTGCTGCGCGGTGGGTTCCCCGAGCTGAGCGCCAATGCGGCGATCAACGCCAGCGAGTACTTCGCCTCCTACGTGGCGACCTACCTGGAGCGCGACCTGCGCAGCCAGCTGCAGGTCAGCAGCCTGCACGACTTTGAGCGCTTTCTGCGGGCAGCGGCGCTGCGCTCGGCCCAGGTGCTCAACCGGGCCGAGCTGGCCCGCGATGTTGGCATCAGCAACTCGACAGCCGGGATCTGGCTGGCGCTGCTGCAGCGCAGCGGACTGGTGGTGCTGCTGGAACCCTGGTTCAGCAACGCCACCAAACGGCTGGTCAAGGCACCCAAGCTCTATGTAGCCGACAGCGGCTTACTGACCTTTCTGATCGGCCTGAGCCGTCCCGACGATCTACTGCGCTCGCCGCTGCTGGGCGCTGTGTGGGAAACGGCCGTCCTCATGGATTTGCGCCGC
>JBJOHB010000141.1:0-3385 GCA_046047915.1 Cyanobacteriota bacterium | reverse complement strand
GGCGCCAGCTTGGGCCGGTCATCGGCCGCCACCAGCAGCGCATGGCCCACCAGGGCTTCGGCGCCGTTGCGGTCGTCGACGCCGTCGAAGCGCACCACGAACAGCTCCTTGCCCGGCAGCTGGCGGCCGCTCTTGAGCGTCACGGGCTGCACCGGCCCACCGCTGCGTCGCAGCCAGCGGGGCCCGGGGCGGGTGAACCGCTCGGGGAAGTCGCTCAGCGGCAGCACCCGCAGTTCCCCCTGCAGCCCCTGGGGGGCCACCACCTTGCCCACCTCCAGAAACGCGTCGGCGGGGCGTTCGTCAACGGCGGCCATAGCCCTTGATAATTGGATTAACAATGCAACAACGCGCGCCCATGGCCGACATGCCGATCCTCCCGGGCTCGACCGTCGTGGTTCGCGATGGCACCTCGATCTACAACGGCTACAAAGGTTTTGTGCAGCGGATCAGCGGCGCCAGGGCTGCCGTGCTGTTTGAAGGCGGCAACTGGGACAAGCTGATCACCATGCCCCTGGCCCGGCTCGAGCAGGTTTGACCCTGCCTGCACCCAGCAAAAAGCCCCCGCTGGGCGGGGGCTGTGAAGGGGGGCTCAGGCGGTGGCACCCGCATGCACCCGCTTGCGCAGCCGCCGGGCCATGCCCAGGGCGCCGATTGCTCCCAGCACCGGCAACGGGCCGGGCACGTTGCTGAGGTTGGCTTGGTACGCGTTGTTGAAGATCGGGGAGTCGACGCCGTTCCAGCTCAGATCGCTGATCGAGACCTTGGTCAGATAGGGCGTTGAGGCCCCGCTGACCGTTCCCACGATGCGCACATTGGTCAGACCGGCGTAATTGGCCTTGGCCAGGTAGGCCGAGTCCAGGGTGGTCCCGGGTGCGCCCAATCCCAGGCTGATCGTGTTGGTGCCAGCTGGGAAGTTGTTGGAACCATCGAGCGCCGGGGTGGTGGTCGCCGAGGTTGATCCGATCGGATCAAGGGTGCTCCAGTCCACCTGGTTCCAGGTGGTGGCGTTGTCGGTGCTGACCTCCCAGCCCAGGTTGCTGAAGCTGGAATTGCCCACCACCGAGCCGATGTTGAACTCCCAGTAGTTGCCGGCCGCCATCAGCGGGTCTGTGAAGATCCCTGAAAAATCGAGATCGAAGTTCGAACCCACCGGCGCGGTGACTGTGCTGCCGGGGGCCAAGGTGGCGGTGCCGCTCACAGCATGGGCGCTGGGCGCGCTCAATGTTGCCGCCCCCATCAGGGCGGCCGCCCCCATCAGGGTGGCTGTAGCGTGCAAACGCCGGCTGCGCCTGGGGGGCGCCGCCGTTGCAGTTGAAGTCATGGTTGAGGGACGCGAAGTGCAGAAACACAACCCCACAACGTCTGTGGGGTTGTTGAGGGTGGGTGACCGGTCGTCTCAACCGTAAAAAGTGCTCTCGGCTCAGCCGGTGGCTGCCGAAGAAGTGCTGCGGATCATTCTCAGGACTGAGCATGCGGCCTGTTGCTCGGCCTGGCGCCGCGAGCGGCCCCAGCCCTCACCCTGGTGGCTTGTGACGCAGACCCGGCAACGGAAGCGGCGCGGGTCGCCATGCACCTGACTCACCTCCTCACATCGGTATTGGGGCAAGCCCAGCCCCTGGGCCTGACTCCACTCCTGCAGGGCCGATTTCCAGTTGTCGCGGTCGGGATCGGCCAGGTATTGCGCTGTGCTGGCCCGCCAGTGGGGAGTCAACCACTGGTGCACGGGTTGCGGGCTCCCCCAGGCCAGATACAGGCCGCCGATCAGCGCTTCGCACAGTTCGGCGAGCACGGTGGCGCGGCCGGCGGTGTCGCCGGCGGCCATGGCCCCCAGGTGCCACACCTGATCGAGGCCGCAGCGCTCGCCCAAGGCCGCGAGCCAGCGGTCACTGACCAGCTGGGCCCGCAGTGCCGCCTGGCGCCCCACCGGCAGCCGACCATGCTCGTGTCGCAGGAACTCTGACGCCGCCAGCCGCAGTACCGCATCGCCCAGAAACTCGAGCCGTTCGTGATTAACCGCCAACCCTGCCGAGCTGTGGCTGAGCGCTTCTTCAATCGGAGCAAGCCAGCTCGCGTCGGCCTTGGTGGTGTCCAACTCCAGGCCGAGGCTTTGCAAGAAGGCCCACAACTGCTGTTGGCGCTGGCGGCTGATCGGCGGCAAGGCGGCTGGCACTGGTAGGGGTCCAGGCGAGACGGCAAGGGGGTGAAAGCAGGACGTAAGCCGGGTTCTGTTCTCCTAGGGTCCGGCCAAAGCCGGCCTGGGGGGCGATCATCTGTCTGGGACCGCCGTTGCCGGCGGCCTCGAGCGGCGCGCTGTTGGCGGGACGGGTGAGATGGCCAACCGTTGTCCCTGGGCCTTGCTCCCGGCCGGGGTTGACCGAGCCAGCACCTCTCGATGCTGCTGGTGCGCTCTTACCGCACCCTTGCACCCTTGCCTGTGCACGGGTGGGGTTGCCCCCGGCCCGGCCATCGGCGGTGTGTTTCTGTGGCACTCTCCTCACGGTCACCCGCACTGGGCGTTACCCAGCAAGCCTGGCCATTGGGGAGCCCGGACTTTCCTCAACCGGTCCGTTCCACCGGCCCGAAGGCCTGGGCGTTGCCCGGTCGCGATCACCTCGCCTGCTTTCAGCTGCGACTTTAGGCAGGGCCCTGCGCCACATAATGGGGCGTGCAGCCGCTGCGCTGCTCGGGGGCTGTAGCTCAGCCGGATAGAGCGACGGTTTCCTAAACCGTAGGTCGTGGGTTCGAGTCCCGCCAGCCCCGTAGTTCAAGATGCCGCGGCGTTTGTCGTTGTGGCCGACCCACCGCTCCATGCCAAAGCCGGCCCTGGTGCTCTGCGCGGTGATTGCATGTCATCACTGCGCAGGGCGTCGGCAGGACTCCCCGCCGCCGCATGTGCTGCAGATCGGCTGAATCGGCCCGACAAGCGGCTGACTGGTGCTAGTACAGGCGTATTGCTACGGTCGGTTCATGGCTGGTTTGTCGTCTGACGTTCTGGTGCCCGGCGATGCCCCCTGTCCCGCGGATGCTTGGCCCTACCTGGATCAGGTGGTGCTGCTGCGGACCCGCAGTCCCAAGGTCTGCATGACCTGCCACTGGTTCCGCCACCATGCCGGAAGCAGCGGTATCCCCCTGCTCACCTGCCAGCTGCATCAGGGTCTGATCACCCATGGCGCGCATCTGACCAGCCGCTGTCAGGGCTGGACCGATGCCATGGCGCGCCAGAACAACTGAGCGCCCGATTGGGCAAACAGTCTTATTTTGGGGGCTCTTACGGGCCGATCCCCTTCTTGGCGCAGGACATCCTGATCATCCTGCTGTTGATCGTGGCCAACGGTCTGTTCTCGGGCGCTGAAATCGCGATCATTTCGGCGCGCCGCCATCGCCT
>JBJOHB010000140.1:0-6381 GCA_046047915.1 Cyanobacteriota bacterium | reverse complement strand
CGAGCTGAACAACAGCCCCCTGATCGAGCAAATCCTGACTCTCAAGCAGCAGCAGGCCCAGCGCCTGGGCTACGCCACCTGGGCTGACGTCAGCCTGGCGTCCAAGATGGCCGGCTCGGTGACCGAGGTCGAGCAACTGCTTGAGGAGCTGCGGGCTGCGGCCTATCCGGTGGCCCAGGGCGAGCTGGAGGCGCTGCGGGCCATCGCCCGCCGTCACGGCGCCCCCGAGGCCGATGACCTCAAACCCTGGGATGTGGCCTACTGGGCCGAGAAGCTCAGGCAGGAGAGCTTTGAGCTCGACAGCGAGGCGTTGCGTCCCTGGTTCCCGCTTGAGCAGGTGCTGCAGGGGTTGTTCGGCCTCTGTCAGCGCCTGTTTGACATCCGCATCGTCGCCACCGAGACCGGCCAGGCCCCCAGCTGGCACCCCGACGTGCGCTACTTCAGGGTGCTCGATGGCGCCAGCGGCAATCCTCTGGCGGCCTTTTATCTCGATCCCTACAGCCGGCCGGGCAGCAAGCGCGGCGGCGCCTGGATGGACGCGTGTCTGGGCCGCGGTGTGAGCCCCAGCGGCCAGGCGGTGCTGCCGGTGGCGTACCTGATCTGCAACCAGAGCCCGCCGGTGGGCCAGACCCCCAGCCTGATGACCTTTGACGAGGTGGAGACCCTGTTCCACGAGTTCGGCCATGGGCTGCAGCACATGCTCACCACGGTCGATCGCCCCCAGGCCGCTGGCATCAACAACGTCGAGTGGGATGCGGTCGAGCTGCCCAGCCAGTTCATGGAGAACTGGTGTTATGACCGCGCCACCCTGATGGGCATGGCACGCCACTGGCAGAGCGGCGAGCCCCTGCCCGAGGCCGAGTACCAGAAGTTGTTGGCGGCCCGCACGTTCATGGGCGGCAGCGCCACCCTGCGGCAGGTGCATTTCGCCCTGACCGACCTGCGCCTTCACAGCGTTTGGACCGTCGGCTGTGGCCAGAGCCCCGAGCAATTGCGGCGCGAGCTGGCTCGCACGACCACCGTGCTCGAACCGATCGCCGAAGATGCCTTCTTGTGCGCCTTTAGCCACATCTTTGCCGGGGGCTATGCGGCCGGTTACTACTCCTACAAGTGGGCCGAGGTGCTCAGCGCCGATGCCTTCAGCGCCTTTGAAGAGGTGGGCCTCGATGTCGAGGATGAGGTCGTCGCCACCGGCCGCCGCTTTCGCGACACCGTGCTGTCGCTGGGCGGCAGCCGCGCCCCGGCCGAGATCTTCGAGGCCTTCAGGGGGCGCCCGCCCAGCACGGCGGCGTTGATCCGCCATTCGGGGCTTTGATCGAGCCGGGGCTGCTGCCCCGGCATTGACGCCGATGTGCGTCGCCGAAGCAGGATCTGATCCGATGGTTCCTGCCTAGCGTCGTTCCAAGCAATGCAGGCTGTGGACGATGTCGGTCCCGTTTCGATGTCAGCGACGCCCCCTTTTACGGGGATTGGTGCTTGCAGGTGTGACCTCTGCTGGCTGTGGTCTGGCCTTGGGTGTTCCAGCCAAAGCTGTGACGATCTGCGATTTTGGCGGCTACGCAGGTCCGAATGGTCCCTGTGCCAGCAACCAGGTCCTGTCGTTTCTCGACAAACGCGTGACTTTTTCGAGCCTGCCCAGCGTGGGTGCCGGAACCGTCAACCTGGCCAGCATCGTCCAGGATGTGTTCACGGTTCAGTTCATCTTCTTTCAACCCCTGACCCCTGCCGATCAGGGCTATCCAGGTTTTGGGCCGTTGCTGCCAACGGTGACCAATGCAACCACCTCCTATGTGATCGATATCATCAACAATCCGGATTGGATCTTCTCTGGGGTCAAGATCGATAGTGTCGATGCGGGCGTCCTTGGTACATCGCTGATCAAGAACGAGCTCAACAATCGCTTTAACACCTTGACCTCGTTGAATGGGGTGCCTGATCCGAACACAGGTGATTTTGCGCTGCTGAATGGTGCATACAATTCCCTCAATGTGACTGACACCTATAGCGTTTCTGGAACTGGCGCCTTGACCAGTTTCACCAACAGCTATCGCCAATCCCTCGAGCGGGTGCCAGGCCCCCTTCCTTTGGCAGGGGCATTGGCCGGTCTGGCCTGGACCCGGCGCTTGCGGCGGCGGCTGCAATCGGTATCGGGCTAAGCCCATCCCGCCCCCGTTCACATCTTGGTTGTCTGGGGGCCAACGCCTGGGCCACCATGGGCCCCATGGACCTGCTCGCCCTCGCCCGCGCCTTTGCCACCGATGGCGTGCCTGAGGTGGTTGAACCCCTGGGCAACGGCAACGTCAATGCCACCTACCTGGTGCGCACCAGCTCAGGTTGCCGCTATGTGCTGCAACGGCTGAACACCGCTGTGTTCGCCCAGCCTGAGCTGGTGATGGCCAATCTGGAGACCTTGGCGACCCATGCCGCTGCCTCGATCACTGACGGCTCGCTGTGGCAGCTGCCCACCCCGGTCCCCTTGCAGGGTCGTGACGGTGATGGATGCCTTTCAGCGACGCTGCTGCGCGGCGACGATCACGGCGCCTGGCGCATGCTCACCTTTGTCGCCGGGGCCCATAGCCTTGATGTCGTCACTCAGGATGCCGAGGCCTTTGAGGTCGGCCGTGGCCTGGGTTGCTTCCATGCCCTGATTCATGACCTGCCTGCTGAGCAGTTGGCCGACACGTTGGAGGGGTTCCACGTCACCCCTGGCTATCACGCCCGTTATCTGGGGTTGATCGCCGCCGCTGCAGCCGACGGCTCACCAGCGGCAGAGCGGCTGGCGGACCCACGGGCCCAGTGGTGTCAGAGCTTTGTGGCGGCGCGCGAGGCGCTGGTGCCCGTGCTGGAGCAGGCCAAAGCGGCGGGTCGTCTGCAGCTGCGGCCGATTCACGGTGACCCCAAAGTCAACAATGTGATGCTGTGTTCGCGGTCGGGCTGCGCCGTTGCCATGGTCGATCTCGACACGGTCAAGCCCGGCCTGCTGCACTACGACATCGGCGATGCATTGCGCTCTGGCTGCAATCGCTCGGGTGAAGAGACCACGGATTTCGATGCCGTGCGGTTTGATCTCGATCTGGCGGCGGCGATGCTGCGGGGCTATCTGCTGGAGGCCGGTGCGGTGCTGAGCCCGCACGATGTGGAACACCTCTATGACGCCATCAGGTTGTTGCCGTTTGAGCTGGGATTGCGGTTTTTCACCGACGATCTCGAAGGTGACGTCTACTTCAAGGTCAGTCGCCAGCGCCACAACCTCGAGCGGGCGATCGTGCAGTTCCGTCTCACCGAAAGCATCGAGGCCCAGGAAGCCGAGATTCGCGCTTTGATCCACGAACTCTGCGGCCCGTGAGCCTGTCATCCCACCCGTCAGCACCCCCCAGTCCGTGGCAACGGCTGTTGCCCTGGTTCACCGCGGCTGAGGGATCCGAGTCTGCGTGTCAGCTCTGGGCCCAGGCCAGCTGCTGCGCTGCCGGTCTGCAGCTGAGCTACCGGTTGATCTGGACCCCTGCCGAGCACAGCGTGCTCGTGCCTTTGCGGGGAGCTGATGATCGCCGTAGCCCCCGGCGCCGCGATGGCCTCTGGCAGCACACCTGTTTTGAGGCCTTTGTCGGGGTGCTCGGGTCTGAGGCCTACTGGGAGTTCAACCTGGCGCCCTCCGGCGATTGGAACGTCTACCGCTTTGCTGGCTACCGAGAGCGACAGGTTCCAGAGCAGTCCTACGGGGCACTGCCGCTGACGGTGATGGGACCACGGGCCGCGCCACCCGCTGCTGACTGCCGTCTGGTGGGACCGCGAGCACTGCTCGAACTGGAGGTGTGTTGCCAGCTCCCACCCCCGTTGCAGGAGCGGTTGCAGGAGACGTTGCAGGAGGGCAGCACCCTCGAGCTGGGGCTTAGCGCCGTGCTCGAGGGGCGGGATGGTGAGCTCAGCTACTGGGCCCTGCAGCACCCTGGTTCTGAACCCGACTTTCATGACCGCAGGGGTTGGCTGCTGCGGCTGTGAACCGCTGCCGCCGCACCGCCACCACACCGCCAAACCCCGGCACCGGGGCATTGCATTTGCGCAGTTCCAGTGCGATCGGCACCGGTCCGTAGTGCATCTCGGCCAGATCCAGCATCCGCTCGCTGTAGTGCTCGAGCGTCTGGCAGCGGATGACGCGCGCTTGCTGCTGCAGTGCCACGATCAGCTCGCTGTAATCGAGGGTGTCTGACAGGCCATCACTGCGGGCGGCGGCGCTCAGATCGACGCTGAGGGTCAGATCAACCTCGAACCATTGGCCCAGCTCGCGCTCGTGGTTGAGCACCCCCACGTGGGCCCACAACCGCAGGCCCCGCACCAGGATCTGATCGCTCATAGCGGCAGAGGGCGGTGGCTGAAGCGGCGTGCTCCGCTGGCGTAGTCGGCGGCGATGTGGCCCTGGCCCCGCAGGCGGTAGCGGTAGGTGACCAGACCCTCCAGTCCCACCGGCCCCCGCGGTGGCAAGGTCTGGGTGCTGATGCCCACCTCGGCCCCGAAGCCGTAGCGAAAGCCATCGGCAAAGCGGGTTGAGCAGTTGAGATAGACCCCAGCACTGTCGACCGCCGCCAGAAAGCGATCGGCGATCACCCGATCGCTCGTGCAGATCGCGTCGGTGTGGCGCGAGCCATAGCGGCGAATGTGCTCCAGCGCCGCATCGAGGTCGTCGACCACCCGCACCGCCAGGATCAGGTCGCTGTACTCGGTGCGCCAGTCGTCCTCGCTGGCGGCATGGCTCACGCCCAGTGCCATGGCGGCGGGATCCCCGCGCAGCTCGACGCCGGCCGCTGCAAAGGCGGCGATCGCCTGGGGCACAAACGTGGGCGCGATGGCGCGGTGTACCAGCAGGGTTTCGATCGCGTTGCAGGCCGCCGGGTACTGGGTCTTGGAGTCGAGGGCCACCCGCAGGGCCAGCTCCGGGTCGGCGGCCTCGTCCACATAGAGATGGCAAATGCCATCGGCGTGGCCCAGCACTGGGATGCGGGTGTTGTCTTGGATGAAGCGCACCAGGGCGTTGGAGCCCCGCGGAATGATCAGATCGACCAGGCCGTCGAGCTTGAGCAGGCCCAGGCTCTCCTCGCGGCTGGTCAGCAGCTCGAGGGCTGTGGGCTCGACGCGGCTGCCGGCCAACCCGGCCTTCAGGGCGGTCATGATCGCGGCGCAGCTGCGCGCGGCTTCGCGGCCCCCCTTGAGCAGGGCGCCGTTGCCCGAGCGGATCGCCAGGGAGGCGATCTGCATCACGGCATCGGGCCGTGCTTCAAAGATCACCCCCAGCACCCCCAGGGGCACGCTGATGCGCTCGAGCACCAGCCCGGTGTCCAGCTCGGTGTGCAACTGACGCACCCCGACCGGATCGCTCAGCTGGGCCACCTGGCGCACCCCATCGATGGCCGCCGCCAGTTTCGGAGCATCGAGCTTGAGCCGGGCCACCAGGGCCTCGGCCAGGCCATCGGCGGCGGCAGCCTGCAGATCGGCCTGGTTGGCCGCCACGATGGCCTCCTGGGCCGCTTCGAGGGCATCGGCCATCGCCAGCACTGCGGTGCGGCGATCGGCGTCACCCCGTTGCCCCAGGGCCATGGCGCTGCGGCGCACGGCGGCGGCCCGCTGCAGCAGATCGGGGCTTGGATCGGGAACGCTGGTGCTCATGGGCCCATCATCCCAAGCGCTGGGCGGCCAGCAGGGCCGCCCCCAGCCGGCCGGCACCGTTGCCCAGGGCAGCCGGGGCGATGCGCAGGCCATCGCGGCTGGCGGCCTGCACCCGGCTGCTGACCTGCTGCCACAGCGCCGGCAAAAAATGCTCACTGGCCGCACTCAGGCCGCCCCCCAGCAGAACCAGCTCAGGGGTGAACACGTACACCAGCGAGCTGATGCCCACCCCCAGCAGCTCGCCATAGCGCTGCCACACCGCCAGGGCGTCGGGATCACCGTCGTCGGCCCTGCGGTTGAGCACGTCAGGGGGCAGGGGGCTCAGCCGCGCCAGCCCGCGGATGCTGCAAAACGATTCCAACGAGCCCCGGTTGCCGCTGTTGCAGGGCGGGCCTGCGGGGTCCAGACCGATCAGCCCGGGTTCGGCCGCCGCCCCCCTGTGGCCCATGAACAGCTGGCCGCCCAGCAGCACGCCGCCGCCCACGCCGGTGCCCAGGGTCAGCAGCACAACGTCGTTGCAGTCCCGGGCGGCGCCGCTGTGGTGTTCACCCAGCAGCGCGCAGTTGCCATCGTTGGCGCAGGTCACGGGACGGTCGAGCATCGGCTCGAGCCAGTCGGCCAGCGGCACATCGACCCAACCCGGCAGGTTGATCGCGACCCGTGCCACCCGGCCCGAGGCGTCGGCCGGTCCGGGATGGCCGATGCCGACCCGGCCTGCGCGGC
>JBJOHB010000139.1:0-19730 GCA_046047915.1 Cyanobacteriota bacterium | reverse complement strand
CGTGAGGCGTGAAACGGGGTTGCGCTTAGCTCCGGTTGCCCAAGCCTGACCCGCTCCGACCGGGCGCCTTCAAGGCACCCAGTCGCGGATTTCACTCAGATTTCACTCACCGCGCCGCTGTCTCAGTAGGAGTCCTTGCGGCAGAGCGGGTCTGAGCTTTGAGGCTCCGCCTTCTAAGCAGCCGGTCGATGGTTCGAATCCATCAGGGGGCGTTTCAATCGGTGCCATGGCCGAGCCCAATCCAGGTGGCGACCTGCGGGTGACGCCAGAGATCCTGATCCCAGCTGGGGAACTGCGCTGGCGGTTCAGCCGTTCCTCAGGACCGGGGGGCCAGAACGTCAACAGCACCGACACGCGGGTGGACCTGCTGTTTGACCTGGCCTCCAGCACTGCCCTGCCGCCGCGTCTGCAGGCGCGAGCATTGGCACGGCTGGCGGGCCAACTGGTCGACGGCTGCGTGGTGATCACGGCCCGAGAACACCGCAGCCAGTGGCAGAACAGGGTGGCCGCCCAACGGCGTCTGCTTGCGCTGCTGCAGGACGCCTTGCAACCACCAGCCCCGCCGCGGCGAGCGACGCGTCCGACCCGCGGTTCGGTCGAGCGCCGACTGAACGCCAAACAACAGCGCAGCGATCGCAAGCGTCAACGTCGCCGGCAGGACCATCTGGCGGAGTGAGCGCCCGTTCAGCCCTGCAGCGAGGGCTGGCAGAACAGCACCATCAACCAGACGGCGCCGATGATCGGGATCAAGCCCAGGAAGATCCAGGGCCAGGCGCCCGATGCGGACGGACACCTGATTCAGGGCTGTCGCCAGCGCAGCAGCGCAGCTCCCAGGGTCAGCAGCAGCAGCGGTGCCTCGCCAAAACGGTCATAGGGGGTGAGCGCCTGGAGCATGGGCACGGTGAATTGGCCGGTGCCCGCCGCCCCCGCTGGCAACGCGGCGATCACCCGGCCGCGGGGGTTGATCAGCAGGCTGGGGCCGGTGTTGGCGGCGCTGACGAGCCAGCGGCCGGTCTCGAGAGCACGCAACTGGGCCAGGGCCGCAAACTGCCGCTGCAACAGGTCCGGGTAGGGGTCCAGGTTGGCGCTGGCCAGCAGCCACTGGGCGCCGGCACGCACCGCCTCGGCCAGCGAACCACCATCGGACAGCTCGTAACAGAT
Source organism: Cyanobacteriota bacterium (assembly GCA_046047915.1). Taxonomy (GTDB): domain Bacteria; phylum Cyanobacteriota; class Cyanobacteriia; order PCC-6307; family Cyanobiaceae; genus RGUW01. The sequence goes on along the minus strand of JBJOHB010000139.1, from coordinate 18,569 downwards.
GGCGGCGGCCACGGGCGCCGTGGGGCGTGGGAGCAAACGGAACGGAGCCCCCGGCTCGATCCCGCCGACGGCTGACAGCCCACTCCAGCGCACCAGTCCGGCCAGGGGCACCCATTCGCCTAGGGGCACAAGGCGATGCTTGTCGAGCCAGCTGGTGGGAGCGGCTTGGCCAGGCGCAAACCGCAGCAGGGCACTGCGTTGCTCGAGGGCTTCTGGGCCCTCGTGCCAGCGAAAACCACCGCTGATCAACTCGATCGGCGCCCCGTCCGGCAGACGTGGTTCGAGGCCCATCGCCCCTTCGGGCAGCACCACCAGGTTGGCCCCTTGGCGGCGCCCCTGCTCGAGGGCGTTGGCCAGCTGGCGCTGCAGCGACAGACGCTGCAGGGGTTCGAATTTCTCTCGGGTCGGGATCGCCGGCTGCAGCACCAGCACCTGCTCGGTGGCGCCCGCTGCAGCCGCCCCGACAGGTTGAAGCAGCAACAGGGCCCCGCCCAGCCCATGGCTCAACACCAGCAGGACCAGCAGCAGAGCTGCCCACTGGCGGCGGTGGCTGGGCTGCAGCAGCAGACGCCACAACAGCCAGCCCAGAACCAGTTGCAAGGCCGCCACCAGACCACTGCCCCCCAGGGCCGCTAACGCCGCCAGGGGGCGATCGCCGGGCAGGGCAGAGGCCCCAAGCCCGAGCCAGAACAAGGGGCCTCGGGCCAGCAGGGTTTCGCCCAGCCCCCAGACCAGCGCCAGCAGCACAAGCGTGGTCAGGCGTTCGGGATCCAGACGCCGGGCCAGGGCCAACCAACAGGCCACCAGCCCACCCCCCAGCCCACTGATCAGCGCCAGCAGCAGCAGACACAACGGCAGGCTCAACGGCAGTGGCACACCGATCCAGTCGAGCGGGTGCAGGGCCAGGAGCCAGCGATGGCTCACCGCCACGGCCATCGCCCCCCAGACCAAACCGGTCCAGAGGCGGTTGGTCTGGGACCACAGGCCCGCCAGGGCCAGCCACAGCAGCGGCGGGCAGCCCAGCGGCGGCAGGGCCAGACCAGCAAGCAGACCCGTGCCGGCTGACAGAATCACTGCCGACAACCAACCCGAACGGCCTGCGGCCATGCGCGACATCCTGATCAGCTCTGCTGTCTGTGTGATCTGCTTGATGGTGGCCCTGGTGAGCCAGCTGGTGGCCCCCACCACAGTGGCAGCCGCCCCACCGGCCGTCGCCGCCGTCAGCGCCCCCATCGCCCCCACCGCGGCGCGGGCCGACAGCCGTTTTGAGCTGGACCCCGAAGATCCCAACCCCACCCTGTTTGCCATGGCACCCCAGACCCCTGCTGCTGACGATGCGAACGCCGTGGCCCAAGCCGGTTCACTGGGCGGCGAACTCAACGCCCCCAAGGAGCGCCAGACCCCGAGCGGGCTGCGCATCACCGATCTGGTGATCGGCACCGGCACCGAAGCCGTCGCCGGCAAGACGGTGGTGGTCAACTACCGCGGCACCCTCGAAAACGGCAAAGAGTTCGACAGCAGCTACGGCCGCGGTCCCTTCAGCTTTCCGCTGGGTGGCGGCCGGGTGATCAAGGGCTGGGACGAGGGCGTGGCCGGCATGCTGGTCGGTGGCAAGCGCAAGCTGGTCATCCCCCCCGATCTGGCCTATGGCGAGCGGGGTGCCGGCGGTGTGATCCCCCCGAACGCAACCCTGATCTTTGAAGTGGAACTGCTCGAGGTGAAGGGCTGAGGCCCGACCAGCAGGGCCGGGTACCACCACCTGGCCCCGGAAAGCGAAACCTGTAGCGATCGTTAGGATGCGCCGGCCGTCTGGCACCCCGGCCGGCACCATTAAGCACCCGAACCTGTTCCATGGCTCACACGCTGCCCGCGCTGCCTTACGACCTCGACGCGCTCGAGCCCCACATCTCGCGCCAGACGCTCGAGTTCCACCACGGCAAGCACCACAACGCCTACGTCACCAACCTCAACAACCTGGTGGCCGGCAGCGAGCTGGAAAGCAAGAGCCTCGAGGACACCATCACCGCTGTGGCTGGTGACGCCGGCAAGGCTGGCGTGTTCAACAACGCCGCCCAGGTCTGGAACCACAGCTTCTACTGGCAGTGCATGAAGCCCGGTGGTGGCGGTCAGCCCACCGGCGCCCTGGCCGAGAAAATCAACGCTGACTTCGGCAGCTACGAAGCCTTCGTTGAGCAGTTCAAAGCCGCCGGCGCCACCCAGTTCGGCAGCGGTTGGGCCTGGCTGGTGCTCGACAACGGCACCCTCAAGGTGACCAAGACCGGCAACGCCGACCTGCCCCTGGCCCACGGTCAGAAGGCTCTGCTGACCATGGACGTCTGGGAGCACGCCTACTACCTCGATTACCAGAACCGCCGCCCCGACTACATCACCACCTTCCTCGAGAAGCTGGTGAACTGGGACTTCGTGGCCGCCAACCTGGCTGCCACCTGAGCGTCAGTTGCTCGATGAGGGATGCGCTTGGTGCATCCCAACCCAGCCCCCGGCCAAGCCGGGGGTTTTTTGTTGGTGGGGGTTCAGGGCTGATCGCTGAGCACTGCCTCAGGCGCGATCCACATCGCATCGCCATAGGAAAAAAAGCGGTACTCGCGCGCGATCGCCTCGGCATAGAGATCGAGCAGCCGCTGACGGCCGATCAGGGCGCTGACCAGCAGCAGCAAGGAGCTCTTGGGCAAATGAAAGTTGGTGAGCAGGCCCTGCACCACCGCAAAGCGGAAACCGGGCTGAATCACCAGGTTCACCGGCCCCGTGTAGGGCGCCAGGACGCCACCATGCAGCTGGGCGACCGCCTCGAGGCTGCGCACGCTGGTGGTGCCCACGGCAATGACGCGGCCGCCGCGGGCGCGGCAGGCGGCCACGGCCTGCACCAGCTGGGGGCTGACCTCGACCCACTCGCTGTGGAGCTGCAGCTGGCTCAGGTCTTCGGTCTCGACCGGCCTGAAGGTGCCCAGGCCCACATGCAGCGTGGTGGTAGCAATCTCCACCCCCCGCGCCCTGATCGCCGCCAGCAGCTCATCGCTCAGGTGCAGGCCAGCGGTTGGCGCCGCCACCGAACCGGGGCGCTGCGCGTAGCGGGTCTGGTAACGCTCGTTATCAGAGGGGTCGTGCTCGTGGATGTAGGGCGGCAGCGGAATGGCCCCGTAGCGCAGCAGCAGCGGCTCCAATGCCGCCGCATCGGCGCACTCGGGCGGGAACTGGATCATGCGGCCACCGGTCTCAAGGTCACTGCCCAACACCGTGAGCAGCAACGGCGACGGACCGTCGGCATGAACCGTGATGATGTCTCCAGCCTTGAGCCGTTTGGCAGGTTTGGCGAGGCACAGCCACTGGCCAGGGGCCGTGGCGCCCTGCCACGGCTCCAGCACCAGCAGCTCGACGGCGCCGCCGCTGGCGCGGCGCGCCTCGAGCCGAGCCCGCAGCACCCGAGTGTCGTTCACCACCAGCAGATCGCCGGGCTGCAGCTCGTGCTGCAGGTCCCAGACGCTCAGGTGACGGGCCTGGGGCGTTGGGCCGGCGCCTACAGGATCGACAGCCAGCAGGCGGGCACTGTGGCGCGGCTCCACAGGTCGCTGGGCGATGCGCTCGGGCGGCAGCTCGAAGTCGTAACTGGAGAGCTGCCGGTCGGCTGGCTCAGAGGGCAAGGCTCTCGGGGTTGGTCTCGATCAGCTGGGCCAGATCCTTGAGGAAGGCGGCTGCATCGGCGCCATAGATGACCCGGTGGTCGCAGGTGAGGTTGACCTGCATCTGATTGGCGACGCGCATCGAGCCGTCCTTGCCGGCCACGACCGTGGGCCGCGAACCAGCCACCGCCAGGATGGCGCCGGTGCCCGGGGGCAGAATCGCGTCAAACCGGTCGACGCCGAACATGCCCAGGTTCGAGAGGGTGAAGGTGCCGGTGCTGTACTCGTCAGGCTGCAGCTGCTTGCTGCGGGCCCGGGCCACCAGATCAGCCCAGCTGCGGGCCAGGGCGTAGATGTCGGTCTTGTCGGCGGCTGCAAGCACCGGGGTGATCAGGCCGCCGTCTTCCATGGCCACCGCCACCGCCACATTGATGCTGGCGGGGTAGACCATGGCGCTGCCATCGGCGCTGGTGGCCGCATTGACCTGGGGATGGCGCGCCAGGGTGACGGCCACCGCCTTGGCCAGCAGGGCCGTCATGGTGACGCCCTTGCTCTTGACCTGCTTGTAGAAGGAGTCGAGCTTAGTGGTGGTGATCGTGTAGCCGACGCAAAAGGTGGGAACCGCCAGGCTGGCCAGCATGTTGCGGTTGACCGCGTTCTGCAGGGTGTTGAAGGCGACGGTGTCACCGGGGCGGCCAAAGGCATTGCCGGCCGGGGCTGGGGCAGATCCATTGCCGCCTGCCGCCGCACCGGTGCCGCCCGCAGCCACCGCGACCGCCGGGCCAGGTCCCTCAGCGACCCAGGGCACGGTGTTGGGCTGACCCTTGGCGGCCAGGACGTCCTCAGCCTGAATGCGGCCGTGGGGACCGCTGCCCCGCAGGGCACCCAGGTCAACGCCCAGCTGGCTGGCCAGCTTCTTGGCCCGGGGGCTGGCTACCACGCGGCCGCTGGCGCTCGAAGCAGGGGCCGACACCGCTACCGGAGCGGCAGCCACCACAGGGGCGGCCGCAGCCGGGGCGGGCACGGCGGCCACAGCAGCGGCGGCCGGGGGTGCCGCAGCCACAGCGGGGGCTGCAGGGGTCGGAGCAGCGGCAGCGGCAGGAGCCTGGGGCGCCTTGGCGGCCGCCTCGGCGATCTCGGCTTCGGTCTCGACGATCAGACCGATGGTTTCGCCCACCGGCGCGGTGCCGCCGGCGCCAACGATCACCGCCGCCAGGAAGCCCTCCTGAAAGGACTCGACATCCATGTCGGCCTTGTCGGATTCGACCACCAGCACCGACTCACCGCGGGCAACCCGGTCACCCGGTTTCTTGAGCCACTCAACGACCTTGCCCTCCGTCATCGTCGACGAGAGGGCTGGCATGAAGATGTCGTGAGTGGCCAACGGAGGACTGCCGCACTAATGGGGCGGATTTTACGCGGGCACTTCTGAGAACCCGGCTCAGAGCGCTCCCTCGATCGCCTCGATCACGCCGTCGCGCACGACGATGGCCACCTGCAGCTTCTCGACCAGGTTGTCGCCGACCTGGACCTGGCAGAAGCTTTCCAGTTGGCCCTGCTCGACGATCTGCTCCATCTCGAGCTCGCGCACCTGGCGCTGCTGCTCGAGCATCTGCCGCTTCTGTTCTTCGAGCTCGGCCCGCTTGGCGGCCACCTGCTGCTGAATCGAAGCGACCTGATCCTGCACGCGCGGGTCGAGGGGATTGGCGCTCTGGCGGCGGATCTCGTCGATCACCTGCTGGCCCTCGAGCTCAAGCTGCGACAGCTGGTTGTCGGTGGTGGCCAGGGCGGTGCTGAGTTCGCGCTCAGCGTCCTCCTTCCAGCGAGGGGTGACCACGGCCCGCACCGTGATCGAACGCTTGACCTGAAGGCCCTCGCCAGAACTCATGACAACAACAAAACAGCGCTCAGCGTGTCAGCGGGCGTAGATCGCGTCAATGGCTGCGGCGTCCCGTGCAGCAATTCGGTCGCGCCGCTGCTTGAGGGTCTGGGTGAGCAGGCCGTTCTCGATCGAGAACGGCTCCACCAGGGCCACCCCGGCGAGTCGCTCGTCGGCGCGGGCGCCCGGTCGGGCCTGCAGGCGCCGGTTGAAGCGGCTGGTGAGGGCCTTGAGCAGCGCAGGGTCGTCCAGTGCCAGGCCCTGCTCGGCAGCCAAGGCCGCCAGGGGTTCGGCTTTAGGCACCACCAGGGCCCCCAGGGCCTTGCGGTCCTGACCGACCACCATCACCTGCTCGACCAGAACGCAGCCCGCCAGGCACTCTTCAAGCGGGCCGGGTTCGATGTTTTCGCCACTGCTGAGCACGATTGTGTCCTTGGCGCGGCCACTCAGCACCAGCGATCCGTCGGACAGCAGGAAGCCCAGGTCACCGGTGTCAAACCAGCCGTCGGCGTCGAGCACCTTGGCGGTGGCCTCGGGCTTGCCCAGATAGCCATCCATCACCTGGGGGCCCTTGGCCAGCACCAGCCCCCGCTCGCCCACGGCCACCGCCGAGCGCCGTTCGGGATCGACGATGCGAATCGCCGTGCCCGGCAAGGGCTGGCCCGAACTGCCGCGGCGGTTGCACCAGCGGCGCCGGCAGCTCAGCACCGGGCTGGTCTCGGTCAGGCCATAGCCCACCAACAGCTCGATGCCGATGGCTTCAAAGAAGCCATCAACATGCATCGCCAACGCTCCGCCACCGCTGATCGCGGTGCGCAGGCGACCGCCCACCAGTTGGCCCCGCACCTTGGGCCAGATCAAACGGCAGGCGAGGGCATGGAGCGGCCACCGCAGCCCCGCCGCCAGGCCGGCCGTCAACCGTGCCCCCACAGGCTCGGGCGCCAGGGTCAGATCAAGCGCCTGGCGGCGGGCCAGACACCAGGCGCGGCTGTTGGCCAGGGCAGCGCTGATCAGCCGTTGGCGGGCCCTTGGCATCGCCGCCAGCGCGTCCTCGAAACCCGACAGCAACGCCTCCCACAAGCGCGGCACGCTGATCAGATAGTGGGGGCGCACCGCCTGCAGATCGCTGCGCAGCTGCTTGAGGGTGGTGTAGGTCTGGTGGCAGCCACAGGACAGCAAAAAGTATTCGGCGCTGCGCTCGTAGGCATGCCAGATCGGCAGCACGCTCAGCACCCGGTCGCCGGGGCGCGGGTTGACCGCCACCCCCAGCGTGCGCAGCTGGTGCAGCAGGTTGGCGTGGCTCAGGGGCACGCCTTTGGGCTGTCCCGTGGTACCCGAGGTGTAGAGGATGGTGGCAAGGCTGGCTGGATCCCCGGCAGGGGGCGCCAGCTGGGGCGCGGGCACAGCCGCAGCGCCGCGGGCCAGCAGCTCGCCCCAGCCGAGCAGCACCCGTGGGCTGCCAGTGACCGCCGGCGTCAGCCCGCCCGGCTCGTCCTGCAGCACCACCACAAACCGCAGCCGCTGCAGCTGCTCAGCCGAGAGGGCCAGCCGCTGCAGCAGGGTCGCTGACTCGACCACCAGCCCCACGGCCCCTGCATCGTCAACGATGTACCGCAGCTCTTCGGGCGGTGCCGATGACCCGCGCACGGCGTCAGCCCCACCGCAGCGCATGATCCCCTGGTCGGCCAGCAACCAGCGGGGGCCGTTTTCGGCAAACAGGGCCACCACCTCGCCTGGGGCCAGGCCCAGGGCCGCAAACCCGGCGGCAGCGGCGGTGATGCCCGCCTGCAGCTCGCGGTAGCTGAGGCTCTCGGGCGGGTTGGCATGGGGCGCCTCAAGCGCCGGCGCCTCGCTATGGCGCTGGGCCAGCACCGGCCACAGCTGATCGAGGCGGCTCAGCTGGCTCCAGTCGCTGCGCTGGGCCAGCGCCTGCTGGTCCTGGCGACTGCCGCGCCAATGCACCTCGGCTGTGGTGGTGAGGCGAAGCATCGCGGCAGCCTTGGCAAAGCGCGGCAATTCTGGCGCTTTCATGACGCGCTTCTGGCGGACCGCGGCCGATCAACTCGGCTGCCACGTCAGCCCAAACCGCTGGGCCAACGCCTCCAGCAGCAGGGGGCGCACCTGGGCGGTGGTCAGACCGGGAATCCAGTCAACCAACCGCCCCACCGGCCGATCGCTGATGCCGCAGGGCACGATCGCCGCAAAACCGGCCAGGTCGCAGCTGACATTGAGCGCCAACCCGTGCTGACTGATCCAGCGCCGCGCCCCCACGCCAATGGCCGCCAGCTTGCGCCCCTCGAACCAGACGCCGGTTTGTCCCGGGCTGCGCTCACCAGCCAGTTCAAGGGCGCTCAACACATCCAGGACCACCTGCTCCAGAGCCCGCAGATACAGATGCAGATCAGCACCGTGGTGCTGCAGGTTGAGCACCGGGTAGAGCACCAGCTGGCCGGGGCAATGGTGCGTGACCTCACCGCCGCGGTCGATCCGAAACAACGGGTGGGGTGGGTTGGCAGGGTCGAAGCGCAGAAAGCCCGGATCGGCACCGCGGCCCAGGGTGTAACAGGGCGGATGCTCGAGCAGCAGCACGGCGGCGGGCCCCTCGGGATCGGCGAGCAGACGCTGCTGCTGTTGCCGCTGCTGCTGCCAGGCCTGGGCAAACGGCACTAACCCGGACGGTTCAAGAAGGATTGCGTCGCTGCTGGACCTGCCCATCAGCCCTTCCTAGCGTTGGTCCATCCCGAGCTCAGGAGGGCACGAGGATCCATGAAACTGCTCATCCACGGTCGCAATCTTGAGGTGACCCCGGCGATCCGGGAGTACACCGAAACCAAGCTCACCCGTGCCATCAACCACTTTGAAGGGTTGGTGAAAGAGGCCGATGTGCATCTGTCGGTGGCCCGCAACCCGCGGGTACCCCAGCAGACCGCCGAGGTCACGATGTTTGCCAACGGCACCGTGATCCGGGCGCAGGAGCGCTCCGACAACCTGTACTCCAGCATCGACCTGGTGGCCAGCAAGCTGACCCGCCAGCTCAACCGCTTCAGGGAGCGCCTGCAGGAGCGCAACCACGGGCCTGTGCATCGCTCGGCCCGTGACGAAGAGGCAGGCGCGGCCACCCTGCCGCCACCGGGGTCCACCCTCACCGACGGCAAGGAGGCCGCCACCCCCAGCCGGGGCGTGCGGCGCAAATACTTCGCCATGACCCCGATGAGCGTGGACGATGCCCTGCAGCAGCTCGATGTGATCGACCACGATTTCTACGTGTTCCGCGACAGCGACAGCGGCGAGATCCAGGTGGCCTACCGGCGCAACCACGGGGGTTACGGGGTGATTCAGGCTAGGGACTGAATCACACACCCCGGAGCATCCCCTTGAACGCGGAGCGGCCCGATCTGGCTCCCTTGATCGATCACGCCCAGCTGGATCCCCTGGCGGGGCGCGATGCGATCGAGCGCTGCTGCGATGAGGCCCGCCACTTCGGCTTCGCCGGGGTGTGCGTGGCCTCCCGCTGGGTGGCCCATGCGCGGGAACGGCTGCCCCGCAGCGGCGGGGGTGCCCTGCCCAGGCTGGTGTCGGTGATCGGGTTTCCGTTCGGCGCGGTGGCAGCGTCGCTCAAACGGGCCGAGGCCGAGCTCGCCGCCGAGCAGGGGGCCGATGAGCTCGATGTGGTGCCTGACTTCGGGGCCCTGGCCGACCGGGACAGCACCCAGCTGCACGCCGACCTGGCGGCCGTCGCCGACGTGGGCCTGCCGTTCAAGGTGATCCTCGAGGCCGGCAAGCTGACACCGGAAGCCCTGGAGCTGCTGGTTGAAGTCAGCATCGACGCCGGCGCCAGCTTTCTGAAGACCGGTTCAGGCTTTGGCCCGGCCGCGACCGTCACCCAGGTGCAGACCCTGCGGCAGCTGGCCCGCGGTCGGGCCGCGGTCAAGGCCTCTGGCGGGATCGCCGACTTCGAGGCCGCGCTGGCGCTGGTGACAGCCGGCGCCACACGCCTGGGCACCAGCCGCGGTGTCGCCCTGATGGAAACGCTCAGGGCCGGTGCCTGAGCCCCGCCGTGGCTGAGCTGACCGTCGAAGGCCTGGTGCTGAGCAGCCAGGCCCTGGGGGAGCAGGACCGGCTGCTGGTGACCCTGACCGCCGACCAGGGCCTGCTGCGGCTGGCGGCTCCGGGGGCACGGCGGCCGCGCAGCAGCCTTGCCGCGGCCGTCCCCCTGGCCCACCTGCGGCTGCAGATCGGGGGCGGACGCGGCCTGCGGCGCATCCGACAGCTGCAGGTGCTGCATCACTACGGCGCCCTGGGCGCGCGCCTGGAGACCCTGGCCGCCGCCCAGGCCCTGTGTGAACTGGCCATGGCCCTGGTCGGGGCGCAGGATCCGGCCGAAGCACAGCTGGCCCACCTGTTGCTGCTGCTGGGACGGCTGGAGCACGTGGTCGCCGACCGCAGCCCAGCCCTGGAGGCGCTGGCCCTGTTGGTGCAAGGGGGGCTGCAGCAGCTGGCCCTGGGGGGCTATGCCCTGCCGCTGCAGACCTGCGCCCGCAGTGGCGCCCCGCTCGAGCCACCGATCGGAACATGGAGCTGGCGCTGCAGCCTGCTCAGTGCCGAAGGCCTGGTGATCGGAGCGGTGCCCGGGGCCCCTGTGCAGCTCAATCCATCGGAGCTGGCCCTGCTGCAGCGCCTGCCCCGCCCCCATCTGCCCCGTCGCCGCGACGGGGAGTTGCTGGGACCGGAAGCGGTGTGGTTGAACCTGCTGCAGCTGCTGGAGTGCTGGTGCCGGGAGCACCTGAACCGGCCGATCCGGGCCCTGCGCCTGCTGCGCAGCTGCTACGGCAACATGGCGAACCAGCCCCCAGATCCGGCTTGAGCAGCGCTGCCAACACCAACGGACTGCTGGCCGTGCTGAAGCACCGGGGCTTCAGGCAGCTGTGGATCGGCCAGATCTGTTCGCAACTGGCCGACAAGTTCTACATCGTGCTGATGGTGTTCTTGATCGCCCAGGTCTGGGTGAGCGAGACCCCAGCCAGCAATCCGGCCCTGGCCGAGGCGGCGGCGGCGATGCGGCTCAACCTGGAGAGCCGCGCGCAGGTGATCACCCTGCTGGCCACGGGCATCTACGTGGCCAACACGATCCCGGCGGTGCTGCTGGGCACGGTCGCCGGCGTCTGGGCCGACCGCTGGCCCAAACGCACGATGATGGTGGCCTCCAATGGCCTGCGGGCCGGGCTGGTGTTGCTGGCGCCCCTGTGCCTGCTGCCGGGGCCCAGCTGGCTGGGATTGAGCTGGGGGTACTGGGGTCTGGTGCTGATGACCCTGCTGGAGTCGGTGCTGACCCAGTTCTTTGCCCCGGCCGAGCAGGCGGCGATCCCCCTGCTGCTGCCTCCCCCACTGCTGCTGGCGGCCAATTCCCTGTACCAGGCCACCAGCATGGCGGCGACGATCGTCGGCTTTGCGCTTGGGGATCCGATTCTGCGGCTGCTCGAGAGCCTGCTGGCGCGGCTCGGCATCCCCGGCGGTGAATTCGCCTTGCTGCCGTTCTGCTATGGCATGGCAGCGCTGGCGATCAGCCGCATCGACCTGCAGGAAACCCCCAGGCCCCCCCGGCAGGCCAGCGTCTGGCAGGAGATCGGCGAAGGCATCGCCGTGTTGCGCAGCCGTCCGAGCGTGCGCAGTGCCATGGCCCAGCTGGTGCTGCTCTACAGCCTGTTGGCAGCCCTGTACGTGCTGGCGATCAGCATGGCCTCACTGATTCCGGGGCTGGGCCCGACCCAGTTCGGCACCCTGCTGGCCATGAGTGGCATCGGCCTGGCCTTTGGCGCTGTGCTGGTCGCCCAGCTGGGCGCCGGTCTCAACCGGCGCCGTCTGGCTGCCGCCGGGTTGGGGACCATGGCCTGGACCCTGGTGCTGCTCGGCCAGATGCGGGGCAACCTGGTGTTCACCCTGTTGTTGTGCGCCCTACTGGGGGTCGGCGCCGCCCTGCTGGCGATTCCGGCCCAGACCACCATTCAGGAGGACACCCCCGAAGCGATGCGCGGCAAGGTCTTCGGCCTGCAGAACAACCTGATCAATGTGGCCCTGAGCCTGCCGTTGGTGCTGGCCGGCACGGTGGTCAGCCGCTATGGGCTGCTGCCGGTGCTGTGGATCCTGGCGGGCCTCAGCCTGGCCGCCGCCCTGATGGAGCGACCCTGGCAGTCGGGGTCGCGCAACGAGCGCTGTTAGCGTCAGGGAGCCTGCAAACGGTTCAGTGGCGCACATTGCCTGGCTGGGCAAGAAGTCGCCGTTCTGCGGCAACGTCACCTACGGGCTGACCACGACCCATGCGCTGCGCAGCCGCGGCCACGGGATCAGTTTCATTCACTTCGACACCCCCGCCACCAGCCTGGGACGTCAGGCCGCAGCCGAACGGGTCAACGACAGCGAGCGGGACGACAGCAGCGGCGACAACCCCGAAGTGGCCCTGCCCTACCTGGTGAAAGGCCAGGTGTACACGATTCCATCGCTGGGGGCCCAGCGGGAACTGCGCGAATCCTTGGCGCGCCTCAGACCCGATCTGGTGCACGCCAGCCTGACCCTGTCACCGCTGGATTTTCTGCTTCCTGATCTGTGCCAGCAGCTGGGGCTACCTCTGGTGGCCACCTTTCACCCGCCGTTTGACGCCAGCCTGCGCAACCTGACCGCCGGCACCCAGCAGCTGACCTATCAGCTCTATGCCCCGTCGCTGGCCCGCTTCGACCGGGTGATCGTCTTTTCCGAGATCCAGGCCGAAGTGCTGCAACGCCTGGGCGTTCCCACTGACCGCCTGGCGGTGATTCCCAACGGCGTCGACACCACCCTCTGGCGCCCCGGCCACCCCAGCAGCGACAGCCCCGAACTGGCTGAACTGCGGCGGCGCTTCGCCGGACAGCGGGTGTTTCTCTACATGGGCCGGGTGGCCACCGAAAAGAACGTCGAAGCCCTGCTCAAGGCCTGGCGTCTGGTGCGGCCGGCGGGCTGCCTGCTGGTGATCGTCGGCGACGGACCGGCCCGCTCTGCCCTGCAGCAGAACACCGCTGACGACGCCGGGGTGATCTGGTGGGGTTACGAACCCAGCCTGGAGCGGCGGGTGGCCTTTCAGCAGCTGGCCGAAGTGTTCCTGCTGCCCTCCCTGGTGGAGGGCCTGTCGCTGGCCCTGCTCGAGGCGATGGCCGCCGGCAGCGCCTGCGTGGCCACGGATGCCGGCGCCGATGGCGAAGCGCTCGACGGCGGTGCCGGCATTGTGATCAGCACCCAGGGGGTCACCACCCAGCTGCGCACGCTGTTGCCCGTGCTGCGCGACCAGCCGGTGCTGACCGCCGAGCTGGGGCGCCGGGCCCGGGCCCGGGCGCTCGACCGCTACACCCTGCGGGGCAACATCGATGCGCTCGAGCGGCTTTACCAAGAGCTGCTCAGCGGCCGCCCCAACCTGGTGGCCGCCTGAACTGTCAGTGTTCAGGTCCAGACCGAGGGGTCACGACACTCTGGCAAGTCGGCATACGGCGAGTCATCCCCCAGCAGGTCATCGCTGATGCCCAGACAGATCTGATTGAGCGGCAGCGAAAAACTGCTGCCGTCGCGGTCAAACGGACCTTCCACATAGGCGCCGATCCGTTCGGCCACCAAAAAGCCAAGAAACAACAGGATCCCGATCAGGGGTCTGCCGTTGCCGAGAAAGTCCAGGAAAAGGTCGTAGCCGAACACCCAGGCGATCAGCCGCACGAACATGTCGTAAGCAGGCGGAATCGGCGTGTTGCGGATTTTCTGCAATCCCCCCAGGGCTGTCGTGAACGCCTCGGCGCTGCGCAGCAGGGCATCGCGCCCCAGATCGCTGATCACCCCCTGGGCCCGCAGGCGATGCAAAGCTTCGGCCCGCACCCAGATCACCTGCAGAACGGTCACGTCTTCGGCAAAGCCGAGCTGGGCAGCCAGGGCCAGGGTGCGCTGACGGTGACTGCGGACGCCGAAGTTGCGCAACTCCAGGTTGGCCAGCCACACCAACAGCACCTGCAACTGCAGCATCCGGCGGAACTCGGGGCCATGGTGCTCGGCCGGGCCCAGCACCGCCAGCAAAGCCTCGCGCCATTGCCGGCTCTGATTCACCACCGAACCCCACAAACCACGGGCCTCCCACCAGCGGTTGATCGCCTGGGTGTTGCGAAAGCCAAGAAAAATGGAGACGGCGATCCCCAGAACCGGGAAGGCGGACCCTTGCGTCATCCCGATCAGACCGAACGGCTTGATCCAGAAGGAGACCAGACAAAGCCCTGCCAGAGCCATGAGATCCAACCGCATGCGCACCAGCAGCTGGGCCAGCACACGGGGGTAATGGCGGCGCGACATGTGGGGGGCAGGTGGCCCCGGGTGCTGGACGACAACCTCAGCCGCCATGCTGCAGCTCATCGCAACATGCTGCCCAGGCCGCCGCGGGATCGGCAGCCGCCGTGATCGGCCGACCGATCACCAGCTGACTGGCTCCGGCCGCCAGGGCCTGGGCCGGGGTCATCACCCTGGCCTGGTCCCCCCGGGCGCTGCCGGCGGGACGAATGCCGGGGGTCACCAGGGCAAATGGCCGGGGATGGGCCGCCCGCAGGGCAGCAACCTCAAGCGGCGAACAGACGCAGCCCCCCAGTCCCGCCGCTACGGCCAGACGGGCCAGGCGGGGCACGTAGCTGGCAATGGGCTCCTGGATCGCCAGCTCGCGGGTCAGACGCTCCTGATCCCAGCTGGTGAGCACCGTCACAGCCAGCAGGGTCGGTGGCTCCAAGCCGGCAGCCTGGGCAGAGGTGGTTGCAGCCTGCTGGGCCGCCTGCAGCGCCTCCAGGCCTGCGGCGGCATGGACCGTGATCAACCCGGCGCCCAAGCGTGCCGCCTGGCTGCAGGCACCGGCCATGGTGGCCGGGATGTCGTGAAATTTGAGATCCAGAAAAATCTGCAGTCCCCGTTGCCGCAGCTGATGCACCACGGCGGGACCGCCAGCAACGAACAATTCAAGGCCCACCTTGACCCAGCGCAGACCGGGCAGGCCGTCGACCAGAGCCAGAGCCTGGCCGGCCTCCAGACCGTCAAGAGCCAGGATCAGGTGATCGGCGGGATTGGGCTGGGTCACGGCGTCGGGTCCCTGGCAACCGATCAGTACAGAAGGCTAAACAGCGTTGTCGCCCAGGCGACAGCCCGCGGCCATCCAGATAGCAGGTGCTGCGGTCGCGAGGCCTCGAGAGTGATCTGGTGTGGTCTGCACCATGACGTCGTTCCCGACCAGTCCCCTGCCGGTGGTTCTGAGCCTTGATCCTGAACCGGTTGCATGCCAGCGCGGCGTCAACAGGAACGGCGAGATGGTGATCACGATTCCGATCGGCCCGCCCGCCCATGGAGGCCATCAGCAGCCCAGCTGGGAAGACCTGTTGGGCAAGCGCTGACGCTCAAGCCATCACCAACCGACGAAAAGTCTTTTTGCCCAACTGCAGCACTTTGCCGTCGAGCTCGGCAGCGCTGGCGAATTCCTGATTGGCATCCCCCAGCTTCTGACCGTCGAGCCTGACCCCTCCCCCCTGAATCTGGCGGCGGGCATCACTGCTGCTGGCGCAGATCCCAACGGCGGCCAGCAGATAGAACGCCTTAGCCGGGAAGTTGACCGCGGCCAGGGACGCTTCAGGGACCTCGGCGGCGGCGGCCCCCGCAGCCGCGGCACCGCCCACCAGGGTGGCGGCATCCAGCTGGGCCTGTTGGGCAGCCGCCATGCCGTGGCGCTGCCGCGTGACCTCGAGGGCCATGGTCTTCTGGCGCTCGCGCGGATTGGCCGGCAGGGCCGCCAGGTCCAGATCGGTCAGCAGGGTCAGGTAGTCGTCGACCACCACATCGGGCACCTTCTCGAGCTTGGAGTACATCGACAGCGGGTCCTCGCTGAGGCCCACGGTGTTGCCCAGGCTCTTGCTCATCTTCTGAACACCGTCGAGCCCCGGCAAGATCGGCAGCAGCAGGCCGAACTGCGGCCGCTGGCCAACGTGCCGCTGCAGGTCGCGCCCCATCGCCACGTTGAACTTCTGGTCAGTGCCGCCCAGCTCCACATCGGCGCGCACCGCGACCGAGTCGTAGCCCTGCAGCAGGGGATAGAGAAACTCGTGCAGCACGATCGGCGTACCCGAGCCGTAGCGCTTGGCGAAGTCCTCTTTGGCCAACATCTGGCCGACGGTGCTGGTGGCTAGCAGCTCGATCACCTGGGGCAGATCCAGGCCCGCCAGCCATTCACTGTTGCGGCGTACCTCAAGGCGGCCAGGGGTCTCAAAGTCGAGCAGGGCACGGGCGGGGTCCTGGCCCTGGCCCAGCTGCTGCAGATAGGTGGTGGCATTGGCCTCGACCTGGTCCGCTGTGAGCTGC
This sequence comes from Cyanobacteriota bacterium, assembly GCA_046047915.1. Taxonomy (GTDB): domain Bacteria; phylum Cyanobacteriota; class Cyanobacteriia; order PCC-6307; family Cyanobiaceae; genus RGUW01. The sequence goes on along the minus strand of JBJOHB010000139.1, from coordinate 2,666 downwards.
ACGCGGGTGGTGCTTTTGCCGGTGGGATCACCGATGCGGGCGGTGAAATCGCCAATGATCAGCACAGCGGTGTGGCCCGCGTCCTGAAACGCCCGCAGCTTGCGGAACAGGATCGAGTGCCCCAGGTGAATCTCAGAACCAGTGGGGTCGATACCGAGCTTGATGCGCAGGGGCCTGCCGGCGGCGGCGGCTTCAGCCAGGCGCGCGCCGAGGGCCTGGTCGGCATCGCTGCTGGCCAGGCCCTCACCCGCCGGGAACAGGTCGGCCATGCCGCGCGCCAACCAACCCGGAAGCCCCAGCTGCTGTGTCACCACCCAACCTGCCGTCACTGCCGGCAGATGGTAAGCAGCAGCGCGAACTCAACCCGGTTGATCGAGCTGGGATTTCATGCGCACCAAGGTCTGCTCCATTTGCTGAAACATGGTCTCGGGAGTGAGCCCGAACTGGCCCAGCTGGGTGCGCAGCTGCTCGACTGTGAGCTTGGCCTGGAAGTCTTCGGAGAGTTCAAAGCGCTTCATGAACACCCGGTAGCGCTCCATCATGTCTTCCATGCGCTCGATGTAGAGCTTCTTGCCCTCGCGATCGAACTTGCCGTAATCACTACCCAGCTGCATCAACTGCTGGTAATCCGTGAACAGGCGCCTGGCCTCGTCCTGGACGATCTCGGAGTCAAAAAAGGCCATCAGCGGCAGCAGCCTGCTCAAGGGCTCAGACAGCAAAGCGATTCTGGACACGGCAGCAGCACGGGGCGAGTGCGGATCCACGTAATCGCCGCCAGCATGCGGGTAGCGGAACCGGACTGATGGATTTCAGCGCGCGGATGGGACCGATCCGTGCCAGCGCAAGCCTTCTCAGACAGCTGCTGCACGACGAACAGGTGGTGGTGTGCTTTGGATCGCGGGCCAAGCTCCTGTTCTTCCTGGCGGGCCATCTCGACGGGGACCAACTGGCCGGGGCTTTCACCACTGCCGCCGAAGCGTTGGACTGCATCAAAAGCAAGCGACCCGGATTCCTGCTGTGCAGTGATCAGCTCGAAGCGGGTTGCGGGCTCGAACTGGTGATCGCCGTCAAGCAGCGCTGGCCGGCACTGCGCACCCTGCTGCTGATCAGCGACAGGCCGCGCAGTGCTCTGTTGCGCGCCGCGATCGATGCGGGCTGTGACGGTCTGCTGCTCGAGAGCAGCATGGGCATGGGTCGGGCGACCACCATGCTCGAGACGGTCTGCCGTGGAGGCATCGTTGTTGACAAGGCACTGCTGGCGCTGTTGCGCCCTGGCGGCCAGGGCGACAGGGCCCACGACCACCTGCAGAGCCTGAGCAACCGGGAACTGGATGTGTTGACCCTGCTGACCCGCGGCAACAACAACGCCGAGATCGCCGAGCAGCTGATGATCGCCATCGACACGGTCAAGAGCCATGTCAAGAATCTGCTGCTCAAACTGGGGGCACGGGGGCGCACCCATGCCGCTGTGATGGCCCTGGAACTGGGCCTGGTGGAATGGCCCGCGCAGGACGAGCGCCGCTAATTTCGGCCGATGGGCCAGAAACACTGGTTGGATCCACTGGCCAGGCGGTTGCTGATCGCCACGGGCCAGCTGCCGCAGAGCCCACCCGCCAACCCGGGGGCTGAGCCGTGCGCAGACACAACTGCGGCGGCCCTCGAGCGGGAGCTGCTCGAGCTGAAGCTGCGGCAGCAACCGGGCCGGCGCCTGCAGAACGCCCAGGAGGTGCGCCTGGCTGCCGAGCTGGGCTGGCGCCTCGACGTCAACCGGGCGACAGCCACCGATTGGTTGCGGCTGCCCGGGATCACGGCTGATCAGGTGGATCTGCTGATCCGTCTGCAGAACGGCGGCGTTCAGCTCAGCGGGGCGGATGACCTGGCCCGGCTGCTGGACCTGCCAGACGCGGTGATCGCCAGCTGGCAGCCCTTGTTGGAGTACCGCTGGTATGGCGAACCACCTGCGGCGGCAGGGCCCGCCCGCCTGGACCTCAACCAGGCCACCGATCGCCAGCTGCAGAACCTGGGGCTGTCCAGCCAGCGCCGGGCCAGGCTGCTACGCGAACGGGCACGTCGGCCGTTTCAGGACCTGGCCGATCTGCAACAGCGGCTGCAGCTGCCGCCTGAGCTGATCGAATCCTGGATCGGACGGGTCAGCTTCAGCCCTGCGCCAGCGGGCCCGAAACTGCCCAGGCCCGGCAGCCAGCCGTGAGGCCGATGCCACCGGCCCGTCAGGGGGATCTGTTTGCCGGCCAGCAAGCCGGCCTGCTGGGCGCCGCCCAACCTCGGATCGAACTGCCCCTGCTGCACCAGCAGCTGCTGGCCTGGCGCCAGCGTCTGGCCCAGCACCAGGGGCCCCTGTTTGCCGGCTCCGTCAGCGCCGCTGAGCAGCCCCAGCAGGGAAAGCTGTTCGCCGCGGCCGACCCGGTGAGAGAAGCCGCCGATCGATTCCAACCGCTGGCGCTGCAGCCGCAGCCGCTCAGCTTCTGGCGTTGGCCGCAGCTCCAGCTGGGCGGCGCAGCGCTGTATGTGGTGCTGGATCGTCCCGCCGATCTGGCTCACCCGTTGCTGCTGTACATCGGCGAAACGTGCCGGGCCGATCAGCGCTGGAAAGGTGAGCACGACTGCAAGCAGTACCTGGCGGCCTATGGCGAGACCCTGCAGGGACT
>JBJOHB010000138.1:0-5639 GCA_046047915.1 Cyanobacteriota bacterium | reverse complement strand
TGGCCCTGGCCCTGGCCCGCGCCTGGCCTAACAGCCTGGGGCTGGCCGTTGAGTGCTCAGCCGAGGCCCGCGCCGTGGCCGGCGTCAACCTGCAGGCGCAGCTGGAGCTGCAGCGGGTGCAGGTGCTGACGGGCAGCTGGTGGCAGCCATTGGCGCCCTGGTGGGGGCAGCTGCAGGTTGTGGTCTCCAATCCGCCTTACATCCCCACGGGTGTGTGGGCCCAGCTGGAGCCTGGGGTTCGCGCCCATGAGCCGCGGCTGGCCCTCGATGGCGGTGCCGACGGGCTTGACGCCATCCGACAGATCGCTGCCGGTGCCCAAACAGCCCTGGCACCTGCTGGTTGGCTTGTGCTCGAACACCACCACGACCAGAGCACGGCGGTCTGCGACCTGCTGGTCGCGGCAGGACTGGTGCAGGTCGAGCGGCACCGGGATCTTGAGGGCGTCTGGCGTTTTGCCAGTGGCCGGGCACCGCACTGACCAGCGCAATCACCCCAATCCATTCCACTATTGCGACTTTCTGCCAGACCACTGACAGAAAGTCGCGACTTTCTGTCAGTGGTCTGTAGCTTGGTCGCATGCGTCGGTATCTCGAAGCCCAGCTGCAGCGCGATCTGGCCCGCAAGGCCGTGGTGCTGACCGGTGCCCGCCAGGTCGGAAAGACAACCCTGGCGCGCCAGCTTCTTGATCAGCTCCCATCAGGTCTCTACCTCAACTGGGATATCCCGTCAGATCGTGCCGTTTTGCAACGCCAGACATGGAATCCGCGCGCTCCGTTGGTGGTGCTCGATGAGATCCACAAAATGCCTGACTGGAAGCAATGGCTCAAAGGCGTCATCGACGCCAAGCCTGCGGCTCAGGCGCTGCTCGTCACCGGCAGCGCGCGCATGGACACCTTTCGCCAGTCAGGCGAGTCGCTGGCGGGCCGTTACCTGCATCTGCACCTCGATCCGATTTCGGTGCGCGAATGGTGCGCGCACACCGATGCTTCGCCCGACGCCGCGTTGACGCATCTGATCGAACGCGGCGGCTTCCCTGAACCTGCTCTGGCTGCCAGCGCCGATGAGGCCAGGCGCTGGCGCCGCCAGTACGCCACCGATCTGATCCGCGAAGACGTGCTCGAGTTCTCTCGCCTGCACGAGATCAACACCATGCGTGTGTTTATCGAGTTGCTGCGCGAGCGGGTCGGCTCGCCGTTGTCGTTGGCGTCGATCGCCCGTGATCTGGCGGTCTCGCCCACCACGCTGCGGCGTTATCTCGAGATTCTTCAGGCCCTCTACGTCGTGATTGTGGTGCAGCCGTGGCATCGCAACATCGCTCGCGCGCTGCTGCAGGCTCCGAAGGTCTATTTCACCGACTCGGGCATGGTCAAAGGCGATGACGGTGTGCGCTTTGAAAATGCGGTGGCTGTCATGCTCACCAAGCAGGTACACGTTCTGGGTGACACCAAGGGGTTTGAGGCCGGCCTCCACTACATCCGCACCAAAGATGGGGCCGAGGTCGATTTCTGCCTCAGCGTTGATGGTTCTCTCAGTCAGCTGGTGGAGTGCAAACACGCAGAGACCAACCCGCACCGGGCCCTGAGACGCTTCGCTCAGCAGTTTCCAGAAGCCCAGGCGGTGCAGCTGGTGCGCGATGCCCGGCAGAGCGAGCGTCGCGGGGGCCTCGCGATCGAGCCAGCAGCCCCCTGGTTGGCCCGGCTCGACGCCTGATCTGACCGCATCACAATGGCGTCATGACCGTTGTTGTTGACCCCGCTGCCCTTGCGGCCCGCCTGCAGGCGGGCGCGGCGGTCCTGTTCCCGACCGACACGCTGGTGGCCCTGGCGGCGTTGCCCGACCACGCCGGCCAGATCTGGCAGCTCAAGCAGCGGCCCCCTGACAAACCCCTGATCCTGATGGGGGCCGATCTGGCCCAGCTCCAGCAGGTCGCCGGGGTGCACTGGCCCCCCCAAGCGCTCGAGCTGGCCCAGCGGCATTGGCCCGGGGCCCTGACCCTGGTGCTGCCGGCCACGGGCGCCCTGGTCGAGCAGCTCAACCCCGGTGGCTGCAGCGTTGGGCTGCGGGTGCCGGCCTGCGCCATGGCCCAGGCCCTGCTGCGCCTGAGCGGGCCCTTGGCCACCACCAGCGCCAACCGCTCGGGTCAGCCCGCGGCCACCACGGCCGCCGAGGCCGCGGCCTGCTTTGGCGCGCAGGGCGTGCCGTTGCTGGGCCCTGACCCCTGGCCGGCGCCCAGTGGTCAGGCCAGCACCGTGGTGGCCTGGCAGGACGGCAGCTGGCAGGTGCTGCGGGCCGGCAGCGTGAGCGTGGCCTGAGCCATGGCAGCGCTGATTCTGCTGGTGTGGGTCGGGCTGATGGTCTCCCTCGCGGGCTTGGGCCCACTCACGGCCGTGTTCAGCCCATCGGCCGGCCTGCCTCTGTTGCGGTGGTTGCTGCTGGCGTTGGTCCTGTGGCTGCTGGCTGGTCAGGGCCAGAAGCAGGCCTGAACAGGCGTGCCGGCTCCGGCCCAGCCAGCAAGGCCAATAGCACATAGGTCAGCAAACCACTGCTGATGGCTTGCAGCCCTGCATGCCGCCATCGACCGACGCCAGGCATGAGCCCCATCTGCTGAGAGCCTCAATGGTTTCAGCGCCGTCACGGGATCAGGGTGCCGATGCGCTGAAGTGCATCGGCTATGCCGTTGTTGGTGCGTCACCGATCGGTTGATCGAGCCGTTGCTGGCACAGCCACTGCAACCGCGGCATCGCCTGCGCGGGGGCCAGCAGCGCGGGCTGCTCGTCCAGTCGGGCCTGCAGTTCACGGCCGCGGGCCATCACCAGGGCCGCGGCCTGGTGGGTATCGGCCTCGTCCAGCTCGCGGGTGTAGCTGCTCCAACGGCCATGGGCGATCGGTCGGCCGCCGTTGGTGCAGTCAATCCCCAGGCAGCGGCCGAACAGGCCTGCATCAAACCGGCCCAATGCCGCCACCATGCCCATGGCATCGGCCACCAGCTCGTCGAGCAGATTGAGCCGCATCTCACCCAGCACCCGCTTGGTGGCCAGGTGGGTGAGCTCGTGCTCCAGCCGCAAGGTCGTCGAGGCTGCCAACCAGGCGGCATCGCTGAGGCCGCCGGGCACATGCTCGGCGCCCACAGAGCCGTAGGGCGCTTGGTGCAGCACGATCAACCTGGCCCGGCTCTGCCGGCCGAACCGTTGGATCAGCCCCCAGTGGATGAGCCCGCTGACTGCCTGGGCGTGGACCCCATCGGACAGCAGAGCGGGTTCGGCGCGGTGGGCCAGGGCCCGCACCAGCAGCTCAAAGTCGGGCCAGCTCGGGGTCTGCAGCACCGGCATCGCCCCGGTGGGGTGGGGGGCGATCCACAGCGTCAGCTCCTGGGGCTGCTGCCAGCTGGGCAGGGGTCCGGCGGCAGCCAGCGCCTCGGCGGACAGGGGCTCGCCGCGCAGCACCGACTGCTGGTAAAGCGCGCTGCTGCTGATGCCCGCCACCTGGGGCAGGCGCAGCTGCGGCAGGGCCACCTGCAGGGCGGCCAACAGGCCAGGTCCCTGCAGCACACCCCGGGGGGACGGGCCGATCAGCTCGTGCCACCAGGCCAGTTCGGGCGCATCGGCCAGGGGCAGGGGCGGCCAGGGCTCTGAGGCCTTGGCAAAACCCTGGCAATAGGTCGCAAAGTCAGTGGCCACGGCAGCTCAGTGTGGGCGCCCAATCCATCGCCATCACTCTGATGGGTGATGGTGAAGTCTGGCTTCTTTCACTAAGGTTCAACCAAGGATTGATCGTTTTGTTGATCATGGTGTCAACTCCTGACCACCGTCCTGTCCTCGATCTGCCGTCGGCCCTTGAGCTGGTTCCCTCGTACCTGAGCGAGTCGCCCGACGGGCAGCGCTTGGCCTCGCTGCCGGCCCCCGAGGTGGCCCAATTGCTGGTCTGGTTTGATCGCCTGGGGCGCGACCCTGCCCTGCAGGAACAGGTCGCAGCCTTGGAGGAGCCCGAGCAGTTGGTTTCCCTCGCCCGTGAAGCTGGTTCACCGATCAGTCTGGCGGCGGCGCAGGCGGTGTCGAGCGAGGTCGAACTGCTCGATGACGAGCAACTCGATCAGGTTGTCGGGGGTGAGCCCATGACGCTTGCGCTGATCGGTCTGGGGGTTGCGGTGATTGGCCTGGGCGCGGCGACTTTCGATTGGTTGTCGTCTCGCAACAACCTAGAAACGGCCAAGATCAATGCTGGCGTTCAGACGGCCTGAGACCCCCCAAGCCTGAAACACCCAATGAGCCCATCGCTTGCCATGGACCAGCAGTTGCGCCATCTGCGCACGCAGTTGTCTGAGCAAGGCCACGACCTCAGCGATCGCGAGCTGGGTCTGCGCCTGCTCAACTTGCGCGGTCTCGATGAGGCTTTGTCCGGCTTCCCCCAGGACGATCGCGACGCGTTGGGCCGCTTTCTGGTAAAGCTGGCCGAGAGTCCGGCGCTAGCCACATCGTTGGTTCAGCTGCAGACCGCTGATCAGGCCGCGGCCCTGGCGGCCGAAGCGGGTTGCCCGGTGTCGCCCGCAATCCTGGTGGCGATGCACGAAGCCCCGCAGGATCTCAACGATGAGGATCTGGCACAGGTGACCGGGGGGATCATCGGTGCGATCACCGTTGGCGTCGGCATTGCCGCAGCTGTTGTTGGCGTGTTGGCCGTGGCCAATGATGTCGAAGCTTTTTTGTATTCGGACAGCTCGTCCTTTCTGGGTGACGGCATCCGCAACACGGGCAAAACAGTTCTGGGCTGGGTGCCCTGAGCGGTTCACTCAGCTGTCCATCCGGCTCAGGTAACCGCCACGGCGGCTGCTCAGCTCGCTGTAGGTGCCCAGCTCGCTGACGCGGCCGCCGGCGATCACGGCGATCTGGTCGGCCGATTCGATCGTCGACAGGCGGTGGGCGATGGCGATGCGGGTGATCGGCAGCGATTCGAGCGTGCGGGTCACGGCCGCCTGGGTGGGGGCGTCCAGGGCGCTGGTGGCCTCATCCAGCAGCAGCAGCTTCGGTTTGCCCAGCAGGGCGCGGGCCAGGGACAGGCGCTGGCGCTGGCCGCCCGAAATGCCCATGGCGCCTTCGCTGATGATCGTCTCGAGCTTCATCGGCATGCGCTCGACGTCAGCGGCGATCGCGGCCTGGGCCAGGGCCTCCCAGACCTCGTCGCGGCTGTAGGCGCGGCCGGCCCGCACCACCTCGTAGATCGAGCCGGTGGGCAGCGGTGCGTTCTGCAGCACCACCCCCAGTTGGCGGCGGTAGTGGCGCACCGCCAGCTCGCGCAGGTCGATGCCATCGACGCTGATCACCCCGGCCTCGGGCTCCATCAGCCGCAGCAGGCAGCGCATCAGGGTGGTTTTGCCACAGCCCGAGGCGCCGGTGATCGCGGTGTAGCGCCCTTGGGGGATCGTCAGGTTGATGTCGCGCAGCAACGGTTCGGGCGCATCGGGATAGCGCACCTGCAGGCTTTGCAGCTGCAGCTGACCCTGCAGGTCCAGCAGCTGGGCGCTGCCGTCGTGGCCGGCTTCGGGGGTGGCGAACATCACCACACTGCTGCGCTGCCACAGCACGACCAGGCGGGCCACGGTGCTGGCCACCTGCACCGCCAGGGCCGACAGCTGGCTGTTGAA
>JBJOHB010000137.1:0-4989 GCA_046047915.1 Cyanobacteriota bacterium | reverse complement strand
TGCGAGCCACCCCCGCCGGTTGGCCGATTGTTGAGCACTGGTGCGTCTGGATCGAACCGGCCACGGCGGCCGACGGCACGGGTGAGGCGCGGCGCCAGGCCGACTGGTCGGCCGCTGTCGAAGCCGCCCTGCAGCAATGGGCGGGGCTGCTCAGGATCAGCAGGGTGAGCGATCCCGAGCAGGCCCAGGTGCGGGTGTGGCGGCGGCGGCCACCGTTGCAACGGCTGGCCGATGGGCGCTCGCGCGCCAGCCATGGTCGCGCCCTGCTGACCCTGGTGGCGGCATGGCGCCAGCAGCAGTGGTGGACCGAACCCCGCATCGACGTGCTGCTGAGCCCGGGCCAGGCGCCGCTACCGCTGCAGGCCACGGCCCTGCACGAACTGGGCCATGCCTTTGGCCTCTGGGCCCACAGCGATCAGGCTGGGGATGCGATGGCCGCGATCCCCGGCGGCAGACCGGTGCTGCAGCTCAGTCGCCGCGACCGGGCCACCATGCAATGGCTGCTCGGCCAACGCCCGCGGATGCCGGCACCAGCCCCGTGGTAGGCCGGGTGCTGGTTCGTGGCCACCGGCGGCTTTGTGCTCACCGGCTTTGTGGTCTGGACCGCCCTGGCCATGCTGAGCACCGCCGCCCAGGGCTGAACGCCTAACTCAGGAGCGCCGGGGTGCCCCCCGGCGCTCCGCCAGCACCTGCTGCACCTGGCGCCAACTGACCCCGTGGTGGGCCAGGGCCACCTGCAGGTGAAACACGATGTCGGCCGCCTCGCCGGCGATCTCGGCCGGGTTGGCGTCCTTGCAGGCCATCACGAATTCGGCACTTTCCTCGCCGATCTTTTTAAGGATGCGGTTGTCGCCCCCCTCGAGCAGCTTGTTGGTGTAGCTGCCGGGCTCGGGGTGATCGCGGCGGTCCTCGATCACCCGCATCAGCTCGGTGCAGGCATCGGCCGGTGGCGGCGCTGCGGCCGGTCCGCCCGGCGAGGGCTCAGGGCCTTCGTCGTAAAAGCAGCTGCGGGCACCGGTGTGGCAGGCCACATCGCCGCGCTGCTCGATCGTGAGCAACAGCACGTCGGCATCGCAGTCGTAGCGCAGGCCCCGCAGGTGCTGGGTGTGGCCGCTGGTGGCGCCCTTGTGCCACAGCGCGCTGCGCGAGCGGCTCCAGTAGTGAACCTCACCGGTCGCCAGGGTGCGCTCCAGGGCCTCGCGGTTCATCCAGGCCACCATCAGCACGGCCCCATCGAGCCAGTCCTGGGCGACAGCCGGAATGAGGCCGGCGTCATTAAAACGAAGCGATTGGATCAGGGCCGGATCAGGGGCCTGAAATGATGCCTGCACGGATCTGATGCCGTCTGCGTCGATCTTCCCGCAGCACCCTCAGCCCTGCCATTGGGCCCTTTGCTTCCGGCCATGACCGCTGCGTTCACCTGCTCCAAGACCTTCAGCGGGTTTCCCTGCTGCCATCGCCAATGGCGCCATGGGGGGCATTGCCGCTTTGTGCATGGCTACAGCCGCAGCTTCACCTGCTGGTTTGCCGCCAAGGCCCTGGACCCCCATGGGTTTGTGGTGGATTTCTCGGGTCTCGGCAGCCTGCGCCAACAACTGGCTGATCAATTCGACCACACCTTTTTGGTCAATGCCGACGACCCGCTGCTGGAGCAGTGGCAGGCCCTGCATGCCCAGGGTGCCCTCGATCTACGGGTCATGGACAACGTCGGCATGGAATCCAGCGCCCAGCTGGTCTGGCAGTGGGCCAACACCCTGCTGCTGCAACGCGACGGCGGCCGCAGCTGCTGCTGGAAGGTCGAAGCCCGCGAAAACGAAACCAACGCCGCTTGTTACGAGGCCACACCCGATTGGTACGCCGGCTGAACGTTGCCCTCAGCCGGGATCGACCGTGACCAGACCAGCGCAGGGCGAACACCAAGCAGCGCCATCAGCTGACGACGCTGGCATGAAGAATGTCCATCACCCGATTGATCTGGGCCGTGAGCTCAATCGGCAGATTGAGCGCAACGGCAAGATTCATCAGAATGTTGCGCTCATCATCGTGCAATGGGATCCAGCAAGCTCGCCACGTCAACCATCACATGTTGACACCAAACCAACAAAGTTTCGGATCTCTTCACCCCCTGCACCAGCCAAAGGTGGGTGTTTTTACCCAAACTGAAATTCGGTAGCAAGCATCACTTGGCGTGGTCTGAGCTGGGCTGTCTACTGAAGTGAGAGCCACTCTGGATCCCTCCATGCCCGCACCCGCCCGTCTTCATGCGTACGACCAGATCCTCGGTCGGTCCCCAGTCAGCACAGCGGCGACAGCGCCCCTTGAAGAGCTGTGGGCCTCGGATGTGTTCACCCTGGAGCGGATGAAATCGGCCCTTCCCAAAGCCGTGTTCAAATCGATCCAGCGCTCGATCAAGGAGGGCTCCAAGCTGGATCTGACGGTGGCCGATACCGTGGCCCAGGCGATGAAGGATTGGGCGACAGCACGCGGCGCCCTGTACTACGCCCACGTCTTCTATCCCCTGACCAACCTGACAGCCGAAAAGCACGACGGCTTCATTGCCCCCCAGGGGGACGGCAGCGTGATCAGTGAATTCACCGGCAAATTGCTGGTGCAGGGCGAACCGGATGGCTCCTCCTTCCCCAATGGCGGCATTCGCTCCACTTTTGAAGCGCGCGGCTACACCGCCTGGGACGTGACCAGCCCGGCCTATCTGATGGAGACGCCCAATGGCATCACCCTGTGCATTCCAACGGTGTTCGTGAGCTGGACCGGCGAAGCCCTCGACAAGAAAACCCCCTTGTTGCGCTCCAATGCGGCCATGAACAGGCAGGCCCAGAGGCTGCTGCGCCTGCTGGGCGAGACAGACATTGCACCGGTCAATTCGAGCTGCGGCGCCGAGCAGGAATATTTCCTGGTGGATGCTGCCTTCACCGCGCTGCGACCGGATCTGCAACTAGCCGGCCGCACCCTGTTCGGCGCGCCGCCGGCCAAAGGCCAGCAGTTTGATGATCATTATTTTGGGGCGATCCCCGAGCGGGTGCAGGTGTACATGCAGGATGTGGAGCATCAGCTCTACAGGCTCGGCATCCCTGCCAAAACCCGCCATAACGAGGTGGCACCCGGCCAATTCGAAATTGCCCCGTTTCATGAAGCGGCCAATGTGGCGACCGATCACCAGCAACTGATCATGACCGTGCTCAAGAGCACGGCCAAGAAACACGGCTTCACCTGTCTGCTGCACGAAAAACCGTTTGCCGGTGTCAATGGCAGTGGCAAACATGTGAACTGGTCGATCGGCAACGCCACCCAGGGCAACCTGCTGGACCCCGGTGACACCCCGCACCAAAATCTGCAGTTCCTGCTGTTCTGTGGCGCCGTGATCCGCGGCGTGCACATGTTTGGACCGCTGATGCGTGCTGCCATCGCCAGCGCCAGCAACGACCATCGCCTGGGGGCCAACGAAGCACCGCCGGCGATCATTTCGGTTTACCTGGGAAGCCAGCTCGAGGATGTGTTCAACCAGATCAGCAGCGGACAGCTGACCGGGTCAGCCAGCAAGGCGCTGATGTCGCTGGGCATCGATACCCTGCCCGAACTCAACCGCGATCCCGGCGATCGCAACCGCACCTCCCCGTTTGCCTTCACCGGCAACCGTTTTGAATTTCGCGCCGTGGGATCGGGCCAGTCCGTGGCCGGTCCGTTGGTGGTGCTGAACACCATGCTGGCCGACGCGATTGGCTGGATCGCTGATCAACTCGAGGACCAGATGAACACAGGTTCATCGCTCGAGGAGGCGGCTTTTGCCGTGCTCAAACGCACCATGGACGACCATGGCGTCGTGGTGTTTGGTGGCGATGGCTATTCCACCGAATGGCACCGCATCGCCGTGGACGAACGGGGCCTGGAGAATCTGCGCACCAGCGCCGACGCCCTACCCGTGCTGCAACGCCGCGAGATCCGGGAGCTGTTCGAGCGGCAAGGGGTTTTGACACCGGTGGAACTGGAAAGCCGCTTCGACGTCTACGCCGAGCAGTACATCCTGGCGATCGAGGTGGAGGCCAAGCTGGTGCTGCGCATGGCCCGTACCCAGATCTTGCCTGTGGTGTCCACGGCGATCACCCGGCTGAGCCAGGCGATCCACGATCTGGAGAGCCTGGGATTGGCGCAGGATCGCAGCCTTGTGGCAACGGTTGCCAGCCACAACACAGACCTGATCGCCCATTGTTCAGCCCTGGAGGCGGCGCTGCAGGCCGGTCACCAACCCGACCCCATCAGCCAGATGCAGTTCTGCAAGGACAGACTGCTGCCGCTGATGGCTGCCGTACGCGCCGCCGTCGATGCCCTGGAGATGGTGATCGACGACGATCTCTGGCCGCTGCCCACCTACCAGGAGCTGCTGTTCATGCGCTGAGGGCGCCGATCACCAGCTGGTGGTCGCATCGCGGACGGCCAGGCGCTTCCTCCGAAGGAGGAACAGAGAGCATGTGGCCTTCTGAGCGAAGGCCACAACCCTATGGACCCCTTACACCCCCACAAGCTGCTGACGGCTACCTGATGGAAGTCGGGGACTCGAGCGCCGCCAGATCCTCAGCCAGCATCAGCAGGGCAACCCCCATCAGCGCCAACGCCGCACCCAACTGCTGCTGATCGACCGAGCCAAGTTTGCGGGCGACGTTTTGATGCTGAGCCCAACTGAAACGCATGGCACAACCGAGCCACAAGGGCAACTGATCAAGGAGCACAGCATTCCTGATGGCTGGCTTGGCCCCACAAGGTTTTCACAACATGAAACACTGACAGGTCCCCATTTGGGTAGTCATGGTTACGCCTTGCCCCTGGGAGCTGAATACCCTCACAGCAGTTTCAAGTGGTGACGCTCATGACCATGAAGATCGCCCTGAGTGTGGGTCAACAGTTTGAGATCGAGCGCTTCAGCCGCGCCATTGACGCCACCGCAGATGCCGGCGAACTGCGCAGCATCGCCAAACA
>JBJOHB010000136.1:0-7619 GCA_046047915.1 Cyanobacteriota bacterium | reverse complement strand
GCAGTGCTGTCTGGGCCGCCAGTGGCCTGCCGACCTGATCGCCCGGCTGCTGGCGCTGCCGCGGGCCATTCATGAGCTGATCTGGGGGTTGCTGCTGCTGCAGTTGATCGGCCTGGAGCCGGTGGTGGCTGTGGCGGCCATCGCCATCCCCTACGGCGCCCTGGTGGCACGGGTGGTGCGTGACCTGCTGGATGCGCTGCCCCGGCACAGCCTCGACGGCCTGTTGGCCGGTGGTGCCCCCCCAGGTCAGGCCCTGCTGACCGCCCTGGGGCCGCCCCTGCTGCCCGGCTTACTCAGTTACGGCGGCTACCGGCTCGAGTGCGCCCTGCGCAGCGCCACTTTGCTGGGGGTGTTCGGCCTGGGGGGGCTGGGCAATGACCTGTTGCTGAGCCTGCAGTCGCTGCAATTTCGCGAACTATGGAGCGGCCTGTGGATGCTGCTGGTGGTGATGCTGGCACTTGAGGCCCTGGTGGCGCTGTTGCGACGCCGCTGGGGGATGCCCCAACGGCTGGGGCTCAGGCACAGGCCACCGGCTGTGGGCGTGCAGGCCCGCCAGCTGCTGCTGGTTCTGGTGGGCCTGCTGCTGCTGGCAGCCGGTCTGGCCAGACAGCAGGGCATCGATCCGCTGCAGCTGCTCCGCTGGCAACCCCTGCCAGCCGTGGACCCGGCGACCTGGCCCGAGGCACTGGCCTTGCCCTGGCCGGCGTTGATCAGCAGCACCCTGACCCTGACCCTGCTGGCCGCCGCCCTGGCGGTCGGCAGTGCGCCGCTGCTGGTGCTCCTGGCCGCACCTTGGCGCCAAGGCAGTTGGACTCTGCAGCTGCTGTGGGCGCTGGGACGGCTATGGCCGCCTCCGCTCACCGCCCTGCTGCTGCTGTTTGTGCTCAAGCCTGGGTTGTTGGCCGCCGCTTTGGCTCTGGGCTTTCACAACTTGGGAATTCTTGGACGGCTGCTGCTGGAGGGCCTCAGCAGCGCCGACCCAGGCCGCGAACAGGCGCTGCTGGCCGCTGGCTGCGGCCCGAGGCTGGCCCTGCTCTACGGACGGTTGAGCCAAGTGGCCAAGACCTACCTGGCCTATGGCGCCTACCGCAGCGATGTGATGTTGCGCGAAACCGTGGTGGTGGGCCTGGTGGGCGGCGCGGGCCTTGGGAGCCAACTGCGCGAGAGCCTGGCGGCCTTTGCCTGGCCCCAGATCGGGTTGCTGCTGGTGGCCTATGCCCTGCTGACCCTGATCGGTGAGGAGCTCAGCGATCGAGCGCGGCGCCACCTGCTGCAGGGTTGAGCCCATGGGATCACCCCAGCGCTGGAGATCCGCTGCAATGGCAGCCCAGCCCTGTCGGTAACGCCTACAAACCGACAGATCGTTGAGGCTCCTGCCTGTGGTCTGTGCGTTGGACCAACGACCATGCCGCCATCTCAGCTGCGCCGTGATTGAAGGCCATAGCTGGCCTGAACATGGAGACCCCAGAGCACAATTCGAAGGCTGGCGCCATTATCGATTACCACAATCAAGCGAAGAATCATCGGCGAGCGTTGACATCTGCAATGCATGGCAAACAACCCCCAAGCCATACCATCTTTTCCTGATCAGCGACGAGCTCGGATGGTCCAAACTTCCGTCCTACATCCCAGCCAGACAACGCATTGCCCTCATTAAAGAATCACCAATCCATGTCGGCGAAGCCGATTCCAGAACGATCGCTCGACAATTCTCGCTGGTGCTCACCCATCTGAAGCAACAGCTTGACCATGGCCCACCATTTGTGTTGCTGACCTACAGCAGCAACAGCCTGGGCTTAAGGCCAAGCCACGGAGACTGCACTGTGCCAGGTGAAAGCGCAAAAGATCGACTTTGCTCATTCATTGGCAATCTCAGCCATAACGCCGATCTCCTCGGCTACCAGATGCGCCGGGAGGTCTACCGATCCGTCTGCAGCGACAGGCGCGTCGACTGCTTTGGCCGCGACACCAATCCAATCAGCCACAAGTCCCAAGGCCTTCGTCGCTATGCATTTTCAATTGCCATGGAGAATGCTCGAGAAGATTACTACTTCACCGAAAAGTTGATCGACTGCATCTTGATGGGAACAATTCCCATTTACTGGGGCTGCCCATCAATCGGCAAGTTTTTCGATCACCGTGGCATCCTCTGCTTCAACAGCATCGAGGAACTCAAAGCGATCATCAACTCTCTCACCTGGCCGCTTTACCAACAAATGCGCCGCCATGCAGTCGCCAATTTCAACACGCTGATTGACGAAAGAAGGGGAGATTTCCACGGCTATCTCGAACGAGCCCTGGATCAAATCAAACGGAGCTCCGCAATCCAGCCCCGCCCCACCCTCCATCAACTCCGCTTCTCAAGCGCAAGCCGGGCCATGGCTGCATGGCGACGCCTCAGGGGAACATAATCCATATGCTGCAGGACATTCAATCAGGCACAGCGCGAACATGTCGCCGACTTCAGATTGGCGGCCAACTCATTGTGCTGCGGCAAAGCTCCCTGAAACGCCTTGAAGATGAGCACGAGAGATTACAACAATTCAGCCAATTAATCCTCGACGCTCGCGCAAACAAATGCCTGAATCTTCGCATTTTTCACTACGCGATTCTTGATTCACACAACAACAACAACTCGGTTCTCTATGCGACCCATCAAGCAGGCCTTTTTTCATGCTGGACGACGGTTCTATGGAGCATCCTTGAAATCCAACAATTGGGATTCAGACTGCCAGCGCAGATCAGCAATCGCTTTGGCATGGATCATTTCAAAAATCACCTCACATCCGACACGATTGGCCAATGGTTTGAACCACCCTCGCGCGCGGCTATTACGCATCTCAGGCTGCAGAAACCAGCAGGGGAGCTCCTCGAAGCACCCAACATGTTCAATCATCACGGCAACTACGAGACGATCATCAACCACCAGCTTGGACCAGCCTGGATCAATGCCTTCCTGCGGGCCTACATGAACCCCAGCAGCCTACTGCAACAAGAAATCGAGAACTTTGAACAACGTTATCGAATCAACAGCTTGCGCACTCTTGTCGTTTGCTATCGAGGCACAGACAAAGGCAGCGAAGTCGAACAGGACTCAGTTTCCACCTACCTCAAGACAGCACAACAACTCACGGAAAAGGGGAGCTTTGACCAGGTTCTAATCCAGACTGACCAACAACAAGTTCAAGCACTTTTTGCCAAAATCTTTGCCCCATCCTGCGTGTTGATTGATGAACTGCCAGTTACAAAAGGAACAACTGTTCTTCACGCCCAGCTGGCCGGAAAGATCGATATTGAAGACTGGGCTCTGAAACTGTTGGCCATGGTGTATGCCTGCTCACGCGCATCAACGGTGATCACCCACACAGGAAATCTTGGTTTTTTTCTTGCTGTGATGGCCCACCTGCACAACGCGACGGTGATTCAGCTCCGCTGACATCAGCAGACCCATGGGCCAAGGGCTGTGGGAGAGGATCGCAGCAACTTGCTCCGCAGATCGCTCCTGCCGACCAAGCGCCGTGATGCCGATGCAGATCCCCAAGAAACTGATTGTCCTCGGCGACAGTGGCGTCTTCGGCTGGGGCGATCCGCTCGAAGGCGGTTGGTGCGAACGGCTGCGCCGCCACTGGATGGACCTGCCCGAGGGGCCGGTGCTGTACAACCTGGGCGTGCGCGGCGACGGGCTCGAGCGCCTGGCCGCCCGCCTGCCGGCCGAGGTCGTCTGCCGCGGCGAGCTGCGCCGGCAACGGCCCCAGGGCATCCTGCTGGGCATCGGCCTCAACGACACGGCCCGGGTGGGCCGTGCCGATGGGCGCCCCCAGCTGGATCCCGACGGGTTCCTGTTTGGCCTGCAACAGCTGCTGCCACTGGCCCGCAGCCTGGCACCGGTGTTTGTGATCGGGTTGACCCCGGTGTTGGAGTCGGCCATGCCCTATGCCGAGGTGCTCTGGTACGGCCTGAGCGCAGTGCAGCGCTACGACGCCCTGCTGCAGGAGGCCTGCTTGGAGGCCGATGTGCCGTTTCTGCCGCTGCTCGAGCCGCTGCTGGCCGATCCCTGCTGGGAGCAGTGGTTGTGCAGCGATGGTCTGCACCTCAACAGCGACGGCCACCGGCAGGTGTTCGGGCACCTACGGGATTGGCCGGCCCTGCAGCAATGGGCCGGCCTCCAGCCCCTGGGACTGGGCACCCCGACCCTGGGCTGAACCAGCAGAAATCTCACCCGAACGGGTGAAGACCCAATCGCCTGCAGGGGTGAGGCGGCGACGGGGCCAGGGGGTGGACCGTGAAAACACGGACCCCCACACCACCGATGTCCCACGACCCCAAGCTCAACCAACAGCTGCTGGCCCAGCTGCACCGCTGCCGCGGTCCCCGGCAACGGCTGCGGCTGCGCAACCGGCTGGTGATGGCCAACCTGGGGCTGGTGCACCGGGTGGCCGCGGCCCAGCAAGCCAAAGGCCAGCTCGCCTACGAAGATCTGGTGTCGGTGGGCTGCATCGGCCTGATCAAGGCGATCGAACGCTTTGACCCGGCGCGCGGCCTGAGCCTGAGCACGGTGGCGGTGCCGTTCATCCGCGGCGCCATGCAGCACGAAGAGCGCGACCGCAACCAGCCGATCAAGACCCCACGCCGGCTGCGCGAGCTGCAGCAACGGATCTGCAGCCTGCAACAACGGCGCCATGGCCAGGGGCTGCCCCCCTTGGGCGACGGGGCTCTGGCCAGGGTCCTGGGCTGCCGCATCGAGCAGCTGCGCGACGCCGCCGCCGTGCAACAGGCCCTGCGGCTGCGCAGCCTGGATGCGCCCCTTGCCGCCACCACCGGCAACGAGACCCTGACCCTGATGGACCTGGTCAGCGAAGCGCTGGTGGCCTAGGCCAGGCCAGCGGCCATCCAGGCCAGGCCCATGGCCAGCAGGGCCGCGATGGCGGTCTGCAGGCCATTGACCAGCTCGTTGCTGAGCCAGGACCAGCGGCGCTGCAAGGTCGCCCCGATGGCGCTTTCGATCAGGGTGGCCAGCAAGGCCACTGCCGTCACCAACAGCAGCACAGCCCGCTGGGGGCCAGCAGACGCCAGCAGCCCCAGCCCTTGGCAGATCAGTGCCATCAGCAGGCCGCCGACCAGGCTGGCGACGGTGCCTTCGAGGCTGATCGCCCCTTCGGTGCCGGCCGGCACGGGCCGCAGGGTGGTGATCAGGACGGTGCGGCGCCCCCAGCGCTTGCCGATCTCACTGCCGAAGGTGTCGGCCAACTTGGCGGCAAAGCTGGCCGCAAAGCCGATCAGCAGCAGCGGGCGCCAGGGCTCAGCCACAACCGCGGTCAGCAGAGCCAGCAGGGCGCCGGTGGCCGCAGAACCCCAGACGTTCTCGGGACCACGCCTGCCGCCGCGGGCCTCGGCCAGACCGCGGGCCTGCTTGTCACCAAAGCCCAACCGGGTCACCAGCGAACCCAGCACCAGGTAGGCCACCACGGCCAACCAACCGGGAAGCCCCAGGGTTCCCCACAGGATCGTGCCCAGCGCCGCGGCGTGGACCCAGCCGGCAGGGGTCAACAAAGGGGCCCTGCTGGCAGCGGCGATCAGCACCCCATTGATGAGCAGCGCCCACAACCAATGGACCAGGACCGCCATCGCCGAGACCGCCATCGCCGAACCTGCCACAGCCCGATTGTGTTGCACTGCCCAACGGCCGACGCCTGAGAGCACCGCGGCCAGCGGATAATCACGGGATCAAGGTGCTTCCGATGGTGTTCAACCGCAAGGCCAGCTTCTTTCTTGATCTGGGCAGCGAAGGGGCCAAACCCGCCCAGGTGGCCGTGGCGGCCGAACAGCCAAAGGCAACCCCCAAAGCCGCTCCAAGCGCTGTCCAAGCCGGCACAACCGCTGCAGCCACCGCCGCGAGCCAGCCGGCCGCCGCAAGCACCGCCCCCAGCCTGACCACCGCCGAGGCCATCGCCGCCGAACTGCGGGCAGCCCAGGAGGCCCGGCCTCCTGTCAGCAACGCCACCTTTGCTCCCGAAGCCCTCAACCCCGCCAACGCCGTGCCCAGCCGCCGGCGCCGTGCCGGGGCCAACCTGGCAGGCTTCAAGGGCATGGCTTCGAGCATGTTGGGCACAGCTAAGAGCTGAGCGCTGCCCGCCAGCTGCCCAACAACGCCGCCGCCGCGACGGCAGCAGTGGACGTGCGCAAAATTGTGGGGCCGAGGCTGACCGGTTGCCAGCCCCGTTCGATCGCCAGGGCCTCTTCACTGGAACTCCAGCCGCCCTCGGGACCGATCGCCAGGGTCACCGCCTCGGGGCAGGTGTTGAGCGATGCCGGCAGCAGAGCTGGTAGGGGCTGGGGCTGAGCCCCGCGGGTTGTGGCCAGCAGGCGCACCCCTGAAGAGGAGTCAAACAAGGCCTCCGGGCTGCAAGGGTCCTGCAGGGCCGGCAGCCACAGGCGCTCACACTGCTCCAGCGCCTCACGCACAATCGCCAGCGCCCGGGCCCGGTTCCAACGCTCGGCCACGCTGCGCTCGGCCTGCAGGGGCTGCAGGGCATCGACGCCCAGTTCGGTGGCCATGCGCAGCAGCACATCGGCGTCGCGGCGGGGCAGGGCCACCGCCAGGTTCAGCCGGATCTTGGGCGGGGCTTCGTGCTGCCAGGGCCCTTCCAGGGGCTGCAGCAGCTGGGCCTGGTCAGCGGCCAGGCTGGCCTGCCAGAGGCGCCCGGCCCCGTCGACCACCGCAAAGCGATCGCCTGACCGCAACCGCAGCACCCGGCTCAGGTAGTGCTGCTCGGCCTGCTCAAGCACCACCGCACCGGTGGCGGCAGCGGCGGCCAGACGCTCGGGTGACAGCAGCAGGCGGCGCAGTTCACGGGCCACGGTTCAGCGGTCGTCGTCGTCCTCGTCTTGATCCTCCTCCGCATCCGCCAGGAGATCGAGGCCGGCAAACATCGCCTCGCTCTGTTCTTCGGTCGGCCAGTCCTCGTTGAGGCCGCCGATCAGCAGCTGCTCGATCTCGACCACCTCATGGCTGAGCTGGCGCAGGGTGTTGATCAGCACGTCGAGGGCGATGGCATCGCTGGTCCCCAGGTCCACCCAGCACCGGGCCCAGCAGCCCTGATACTCGATCGCCCCCATGTTGTGCATCAGGGCAGGCAGCGCCCGCTCGGCCGACTCGGGGTCGTAGGCCATCCAGCTGAGCTCCACCCCTTCCTGTTCGTGGGTCTGCAGGTTCTCGGCGTTGAAGCCGCCCAGCTTGCCCAGAAAGAACCAGCTGTCAAAGGCCGTCTCCAGGTAGCCCCGCTCCCCCTGGCCGAGGGGATCGGGGGTGCGCAGCCAGATCCAGCAGTTGAACGGATCAATCTCGCGGAACTGAACGTCCATGAAGCCGGCCAAACAACCGTTCCAGCATGCATGCTGGAGACCATGCTCGAACTCGACGGCATCCGCTATCAGAGCGCCACCGCCAGCGCACCGGTGCTGGATGGCATCAACCTCCAGCTCTCGCCGGGGCAGCTGGGGCTGGTGGCCGGTCGCAGCGGCTGCGGCAAAACCACCCTGCTCGAGGTGATCAGCGGGCTGGCCGAACCAAACGCCGGCACGATTCGGTGGCAGGGGCAGCGCCTGAACGGCCGCCAACG
>JBJOHB010000135.1:0-9969 GCA_046047915.1 Cyanobacteriota bacterium | reverse complement strand
CATCGCCTTCTCCTCGAGCTTCAGCACCTGGGGGGCGATGGTGCGCTGGATGCCCGATGCGCAGACCTACCTCAAAGGGGGAGTGTTCATGGCCTACCCCGACGCCACCAGTTCCAGCAACCGCGGTCTCTGGTTTGGCGGCAACCCGGATCTGGGCGACCAGACCGGCCTGATGAGCATGGTCGAACTGGGCTGGCTGCCGCAGCTGGGGCAGGCACGGCTTCAGGGCCGCTACGCCCTGGGGGGCTACAGCTATGACAACCGCACCAGCTCCAACGCCGCGCGCAGCAACGCCAACTACGGCCTGCAGACGGGGATGTACCTGCAGCTGGACCAGCAGCTGTGGCGGGGCCTGAGCACGTTCAACCTGCTCAGCCTGGCGCCCCAGGCCAACAACCAGTTCCCCCTCTATGGCCACACCGGCCTCAGCTACCGGGGGCTGTTCGGCAACCGTCCCAACGACACCCTGGTGGCCACCCTGGCCTACGGCGCTTACTCGCCGGAGAACCCCGGGAGTATCAAGACATCAACGGTGTTCCTGGAAGCGGGCTACCACCTGGCCCTGAGCTCTTGGCTGGATCTCTATCCGTTTCTGCAATGGTCGATCCGCCCGGCCGGCACCAGCACCACCGCCGATGCCTTCGTGATCGGCTTTGGCACCAAGGTGACGTTCTGATCCGGCACCGATTGGGCGCCAATCCCCTTAAGTCGCTCTTAACCGGATGACCACACGACTGTTCCACTGTGCGGCAAAACTGAGTCATCACTGAGGCAGCGCCCCACCAACCATGGCCAAACGCAGCGTTCAGGCTTACATCGAAGAGGTCCCCAGCTGGGACGGGGGGGCGCGCCTGGCCGGCCCACCCCTGTCGGGCATGCAGTGGCTGGTGTGGTCGCTGGCCACCGCCGGCAAGTTCTTCGAGGGCCTGATCGTGTTCATGGGCGGCATTGCCATGCCCCTGATCGCCGAAGAATTTGCGATGACCAGCACCGACAAGGGTCTGGTCACCGCCGCCACCCTTGCGGGGATCCTGGTGGGAGCCCTGGCCCTGGGGGGCTTGGCCGACCGCTTTGGCCGCAAGCCGGTGTTCATCGGCGAGATGGTGCTGCTGGCCATTGCCCTGGTGGCCGCTGCCCTGAGCCCGGGCACCCCCACCCTGGTGGCCGCCCTGTTTGTGATCGGCCTGGCGCTGGGGGCCGATTACCCCACCGCCCACCTGGTGATCTCCGAGAGCATTCCGGCGTCGGTGCGGGGCCGGCTGGTGCTGGGGGCGTTCAGTTTTCAGGCCCTGGGGGCCGTGCTGGGCACGGCCATCGCCGCGGTGGTGCTGGGCAGCAAACCCGAACTGGGCACCTGGCGCATTTTTTATCTGATCCCCGTGGTGCCGGTGCTGCTGGTGGTCTGGGGGCGGCTGTTCCTGCCCGAAAGCAGCCACTGGCTGGTGAGCAAGGGCGACGTCAAAAAGGCCGAAAAGCAACTGCGCAAGCTGCTGGGCCGCAAGGACGTCGAACTGCTCGATCTGGAAATTGCCGAAGAGGGCCACATCGAACGCAGCAACGACTGGGGTCAGCTGTTTCAGGGCAAGCTGCAACGGGCCACGATCCTGGCCTCGGTGCCCTGGTTTTTGCAGGACCTCTCGACCTATGGCATCGGCATCTTCACGCCGGTGATCATTGCCGCCGCCTTTGGAGCTGAGTCGAAGGAGCACACCGTGGCTGCGGTCATCCACAACGACCTGCTGGGGGCCCGCGGCACCGCCCTGGTGGATGTGGGGTTCCTGGTGGGCATCGCCTGCGCCATCGCCCTGGCGGACCGCTGGGGGCGCATTCCGCTGCAGATCCTCGGCTTTGTGGGTTGTGCCGCCGGTCTGATCATCGCGGCCCTGGGCAACCTCAACGGCCACAGCAATCTGGCGGTGATTGTGATCGGCTTTGTGCTGTTCCAGTTCATGACCAACCTGGGCCCCAACGCCCAGACCTACCTGCTGGCCGGCGAGGTGTTTCCCACCCGGGTGCGGGGCCTGGGGGCTGGCCTGGCCGCGGCCACGGGCAAGGTGGGCGCGGTGCTGACAGCCTTCTTCTTTCCGACACTGCTGGCCGACTGGGGCACCGAGCGCCTGCTACCGCTGCTGGCAATCACCTCCCTGGTGGGTGCGGTGATCACCTGGATCTACCGGATCGAAACCACCGGCATCGACATGGAATCGATCTGATGCCGCTCGATCTGCCCTGCCCCCTGAGCGCCGGCTGGCAGATCGTCGAGCAGACCGTGCTGCCCCGTTCGGCTGGTGGCGGCTTTTCAGCCGGGGCCTACCGAAGCGCCAACGACGAACTGTGGTTGTTGAGCGATGCCCCCCGGGGCAGCATCAGCCGCTGGCAGGGTCTGGCCCAGGGCGGCCTGGCAGGACTCAAGCCTCTGCCACCCCTGCCGTTGGCCCAGCCCCAACCCATGGACGGCGAAGGACTGGTGCTGGACGGTGCCAGCCTCTGGGCCGTCAGCGAGGGGCGGTTGCAACCGCCGCGTCCGGCCCAGCTGTTGCGTTATGACCTGAGCTCGGGCCAGCTGCAACAGCGTCTGCCGCTCCCAGCCGACTGGCAGCTGCACACCAGCGCAGGCCTGCAGAGCAATGGCGGCCCCGAGTCCCTGACCCGGTTGCCCGGTGGACCAGCCCTGCTGATGGCAGCCGAACGGCCCCTGCAGCAGGACCCACCCGACCGGGTGCGCCTGCTGCGCTGGGGATTGCAGCCTGCCGCACCGCCGGTGGCCACGCCGCTGCAGCCCCTGGCCCTGCCCCCTGGGGGCTGGGGCCTGACCGATTTGCTGGCCACAGGCCGCGGCCTGCTGGGCCTATGGCGCCGGTTTGACGCCCCGGACCGGTGGCAGGCCCGACTGGTGCTGTACCCGCTGCCAGGCCCCGCCCCTGCTGCCGCACCGTTGCCACCGCGCCAGCAGTGGAATCTGATCGGGCTGGGACTACCCCCTGACAACTGGGAGGTGCTGCTGGCCGGGCCGCCGTTGCGCGATGGCCGACCGAGCCTGCTGCTGGCCAGTGACGATAATTTCAACCCCCTGCAGGCCAGCCACCTGGTGCGTCTAAGCCCGGTGCAACAGCCGGGTTGCCAACCATGACGCCCCCAGCTGCACTGCGCCGACGCCGCTTGCTGCAGCTGCTGGGGCTGGGCAGCACCGCAGCGGCGGCCAGCCTGGTGCCGGGCCAGGGCACCGCCGCGGCCCGAGGGGCTGCAACAGACCCCGGCCCCGGCCCGCTGGGCTTCAAGGCCCTGCAACCGCCGCTGCCCCTGCCGGGCGACGGTTTGAGCGCCGCCCAGCAACGCCAGCACTACCGGCAATGGACCGTCGACGACCGGCTGCAGGTGCCTGCAGGCTTTCAGGCCGAGCTGCTGGCGGTATGGGGCGACCGGCTGGCTGACGGTCGCTTTGGCTTCAACAACGACTACCTGGCGTTGACCCCACTGCCAGAGAACCGCGCCCTGCTCAGCGTCAACTTTGAATACATCAGCCCGCTGACGTGGGCAGCCGGCTATCGCGACGCCGTAGGGACGCCGTTGCCGCTTGAGGCCCTGCAACAGGCCCTGGCGCCCCTGGGCGGCAGCATCAACGCCGCCGCACTGCCCAACGGTGATCCGGTGGGGGCGCTGGTGCAGCACGTGGCCGCTGCGGCCATGGCCGACCTGGGCATCGGCGTGCTGGAGCTTGCCTGCGACCACCAAGGCCGCTGGCGACGTCAACCGGCAAGCCGCTACGAACGGCGCCTCGATGGCTTGAGCCCCGTGACCTGCAGCGGCCCGGCTGTGGCGGTGTTTCGCAACCCGGCCCCCCTGGGCTACCGCGACGGCCTGGGGGCGCGCATCCGCGGCACGTTTGCCAATTGCGCTGGCGGCACCACCCCCTGGGGCACGGTGCTCAGCGCCGAAGAAAACGTTCAAAGCCAGGTCAGCGAGCCGGTGTTTGCCGATGGGTCGGCCACGGCACCCGGTCAGCGCCCGTTTCGATGGGATGGCAACCGGCTGGACGGGCTGGGCAACCCCTTTGGCTTGGCCGGCAATAAATACGGCTGGATGGTGGAGTTCGATCCGCGCCAACCCAGCCAGCCGGCGATCAAACACACCAGCCTGGGTCGTTGTCGCCACGAGGCGGTCGCGGTGGTGGCCCAAGCCGGTGAACCGCTGATCGTCTACTCGGGCTGCGACCGTCACGGCGGCCATCTCTACCGCTACGTCAGTGATGGACGGGTGGTGACGCCAACAGACCCCGGCAACTCGAGGCTGTTGGAACAGGGGCGACTCGAGGTGGCCCGCTTTGAACCTGGCGGCAGCGGCCAATGGCTGGAGCTTGAGCCCGGCAACCGGCTCGCCCCGCAACGGCCCAGCCATTACGGACGCTTTGGGGTGCGGCAGGCCACGTTGTTGCCCCACAGCGACCGTCAGCGCAGCGGCGCGCAAGCCCTGGCCAGCGATGCCGAGGTCGACGCCTACTGCCGCCGTCACACCATCCTGGCTGACCTCTACCCCCTGGTGGGCGAGGACGCCGAAGCGCGCTTGCGGCAGCAGGGGGCGATCCTGATCGATGCCCACCTGGCCGCCAATGCCATCGGCGCCACCGCCTGCGCCCGTCCAGAAGACACCGAGATCGATCCGGTGACGGGGAACCTGCTGATCGCCTTCACCGCCGCCGGCCGCAGCGATGAGGGGGGTTCTGACCCGGCGATCTTCCAGGGGCCTCAAGGCCAGAGCGACTGGCCCTATGGCTGGGTGATGCGCCTGCGGGACGGTGGCCACGGGCGCGGCGCGCGCTTCAGCTGGCAGATGGAGGCCACCGGCGGCCCCCCCTGGCAGGGAGGACTGGGGTTCAGCAACCCCGACAACCTGGCCTTTGACCCTGCAGGCAACCTCTGGCTCACCACCGATCGCTCCGGTGCGGCCAGCCTGGATGTGTTTGGCAACAACAGCTGCTGGGTGTTGCCGCGGCGGGGGCCGGCGGCCGGCCAGGCCCTGTGTTTTGCCATCGGGCCGGTCGGCTGTGAACTGTGCGGCCCCTGTTTCGATGCCGAGGGCCGAACCCTGTTTTTGGCGGTGCAACACCCCGGCGAGAGCGGTGGCACCCGCCAGGGCCGGGCCCTGGAAGCCCAGGCCCACACCCTGGTCGACCGCAACGGCCAGCGCTTCGAGCAGCTGCGCTGGGTACCCCTGGGATCCAACTGGCCCTCGGGGGTTCCCGGCCGCCCGCCCCGGCCGGGGGTGGTGGCCATCCGCCGGGGCGATGGCCAGCCAATCACCTGATCCCTATCCGGCCGTGCTCACCACCGGTGATCTCCTGATCAGTAGTGGCAACGGTCCCCGTTGGCGCGTTGCCCACGCCGTGCCGGGGCGCCTGCGCCTGGTCGCTCAGCGGCTAGCCCCAGGCACGAACTGACGTTCGTGGCCGGCCCCCGCCAGCATGCGGTTCCAATACAGCGACGGCAAAATCTTGCGCTTGACGAACCACATGCTCCAGCGCTCCTTGGTCGGGTCGAGGGGAAACGACGGCGCCGGCTCGGCCTTGTAGTTGAACTCAGCCATGATCACCTTGCCGTAGCCGGTGATCAGCGGGCAGCAGCTGTAGCCGTCGTAGGCAGCTGTCAGCGGCTGACCGTCGAGCAGCGCCTGCAGGTTCGCCGTGATCACCGGTGCCTGACCGCGCACCGCCGCCGCGGTCTTGGAGTTGGGCATGCCGCTGACATCACCCAGCGAAAAGACGTTGGCGTAGCGCACGTGCTGCAGGCTGAACTGGTCCACCTCGACAAAGCCGGCAGCATTGGCCAGGGGGCTCGAGGCCACCGCCTGTGGGGCCGCCATCGGCGGCGTCACATGCAACAGCTCGTAGGGGATCACCTCCTGCCGCTCGCTGTCGTTCTCCTTGACCGTGAACACCGCCTCCTTGCTGCCTGGGCGCACCTCGGTCAGCACGTGGTTGTAGCGGGCCTCGATGCCCTTGCGCTTGACCACCTCCCGCAGGGGGGCGGCATAGGCCGGGATGCCAAAGATGCCCGGCGTCGCCGTGGCGTAGATCACCTTGGCAGCCAGACGTTTGTTCTTGAACACGTCATCGGCCATGTAGGCGATCTTCTGGGGTGCACCGGGGCACTTGATCGGCATCGGCGCACAGGTGAAGACCGCATTGCCACCCTTGAACGCCTGAATCGCCTCCCAGGTGTAGGGGGCGTAGTCCTTGCTGTAGTTGCTGCAGACCCCGCCCGAGCCCAGGGCCTCGCGCAGCCCCTGGATGCGGTCCCAGGCCAGGGTCAGGCCAGTCGCCACGATCAGCACGTCGTAATGCAACGTCTGGCCGGTGCTGGTGGTGACCTGGTTGTGATCGGGATCGAAGCCCGTGGCGGCCTCCTGAATCCAGGTGACACCGCTGGGGATCAGGTCCCGCTCGGCCCGGCGGGTTTCATCGAGGCTGAACACACCGCCGCCCACCAGGGTCCAACCGGGTTGGTACCAGTGCTCGTTCGCCGGTTCCAGGATGGCGATCTCCAGTTCAGGGCGGGCGCGACGCAGCTGGGCGGCGACGGTGAGGCCACCGGCACCGCCGCCGACAACAAGGACCTGGTGGTGCGTCATCGTTGCAAGGTCAGTCATGGTTGGTTCAAGTCTGCAGACGATTCGCCGATCGGGCAGCTCATGTCAACCGCGACGGGGCGCACCTGCCAGATGCGGTCGGCGTACTCACGCACGGCACGATCCGATGAGAAAAAGCCGCTGCGGGCAGTGTTCAGCAGGCTGATGCGCTGCCAATCCTGGCGCTGTTGCCACAGCCCATCAACCACGTGCTGGGCCTCGAGATAGGCAGCAAAGTCGGCGATGACCGCAAACGGATCCCGACCCACCAGGTTCTGCACCAGCGGCCTGAACAACGCGGTGTCGCCGCCGCTGAAATGGCCCGACTCGATCAGGGCAAAGATCTCCTGCAGCACCGGGTTGCCCGCCACCCACTCCCAGGGGCGATAGCCGTTGCGGTGCAAGGCCTCGATCTGGTCGGTGGTCTGGCCGAACAGGACAAAATTCTCGGCGCCGACCTGCTCGCGGATCTCGACATTGGCCCCATCAAGGGTGCCGATCGTCAGCGCACCGTTGAGGGCAAACTTCATGTTGCCGGTGCCTGACGCCTCAAGACCCGCCGTGGAAATCTGCTCGGACAGATCCGCCGCCGGATAGATCGTCTCGCCCAACTGCACATTGAAGTCAGCCAGGAACACCACCTTGAGCCATCCCTTCATCTCGGGATCGCTGTTGACCACGTCAGCGATGCCGTTGATGAAGCGAATGATCAGTTTGGCCATTGCATAGCCCGGTGCCGCCTTGCCACCAAAGATCACGGTGCGGGGGGCCAGCCCCGCCGTATCACCGTTCTTGATGCGCAGATAACGGGCGATCACACCCAGCGCATTCAGGTGCTGGCGCTTGTACTCATGAATGCGCTTGACCTGCACATCAAACAGGCTGGTGGGGTCGACCAGTAGGTCGTTGCGCTGGTTGATCACCGCGGCCAGGCGGCGCTTGCCGGCCAGCTTGCAGGCCCCCCAGCGCTCCAAAAACGCGCTGTCCTGCTGCAGGGTTTCAAGCCGCTGCAACAGGGCGATCTCGGCGGGCCAGGACGGTCCCACCGTCTCGCTCAGCAGGGCGTTCAGGGGTGGATTGGCCAGCGCCAACCAGCGCCGCGGGGTGACGCCATTGGTGACGTTGGTGAACTTCTGGGGCCACAACGCTGCAAAGTCGGGAAACAGATCCCGCTGCACCAGGTCGCTGTGCAGCGCCGCCACGCCGTTGACGTGATGGCTGCCCACCACGGCCAGGTGAGCCATGCGCACCGCCTTGGACCCGGCTTCATCGATGATCGACACGCGCGCCAGGATCTGGTCGTTGCCGGGGTGCTTGAGCCGCACCTGCTGCAGAAAACGGCTGTTGATCTCGAAGATCAGCTCCAGATGGCGGGGCAGCAGCGACCCGAACAACTCGAGCCCCCAGCGCTCGAGCGCTTCGGGCAGCAGGGTGTGGTTGGTGTAAGCCAGCGAGCCGGATGTGATCGCCCAGGCCTGCTCCCAGTCAAACCCGTGCTCATCCAGCAGCAGCCGCATCAGCTCGGCCACGGCGATCGCCGGATGGGTGTCGTTGAGTTGCACCGCCCAGTGCTTCTGGAACTCGGCGATGGCGATGCCACGGCGCTGCAGGTTGGCGAGCATGTCCTGCAACGAACAGCTGACAAAGAAGTGCTGCTGCATCAACCGCAGCCGACGGCCGCTGTCGGTGCCGTCGTTGGGATACAGCACCTTGGAGAGGGTTTCGGAGCCCACCTTGGCTTCAACAGCGCCGTGGTAATCACCGCTGTTGAACGCATTGAAGTCAAACGACTCGGCCGCTTCGGCCCGCCACAGCCGCAGCCGGCCGCAGGTGTTGACCCGGTAGCCGGGCACGGGCACGTCATGGGGGATGCCCACCACCACCTGGGACGGCAGCCAACGCACCCGGTAGCGCCCCTGGTCGTCGTGCCAGGTTTCGGTGTGGCCGCCGAAGCCGACGCTCTGGGACTTGGTCGGGATCACCAGCTCCCAGGGCCAGCCCCCCTTGAGCCACTTGTCGGTGATCTCGACCTGCCAGCCGCCCCTGATCTGTTGATCAAAGATGCCGAACTCGTAGCGGATGCCGTACCCCGTTGCTGGAATCTCGAGCGAGGCGAGCGATTCGGTGTAACAGGCTGCCAACCGCCCCAGGCCGCCATTGCCCAGGCCGGGTTCTTCTTCAACCGCAAACACGACGTCGGGGTCGCTGATCCCGAAGCGGGCCAACGCCTCGGCCGCCTCGTTCTGCAAACCGAGCATCAGCAGGTTGTTGGCCAGTTGGGGACCGATCAGAAATTCGGCCGACAGATAGGCCACCGCCTTGGGCCGTTTCTGGCGCAACAGGTCCTTGGACGCCAGATGGCGGTTCATCAGCCGGTCCCGCACCGCATAGCTCAGCGCCATGTAGAGGTCATGGGGGCTGACGTCGACGGCGCTGCGGCCCAACGAAAAGAACAGGTGCTCGGCGATCCCCTCGAACAGGTCGTCAGCGGTCAGGCCCGTGCGCTGGCGGTCGCTGTAGCTGGCGGGCATGGGGATCGCTGAGCCGCCATCAGGGCGGTGCGGCTGGGTCGACGTCATGGCGGTGCCGGGCGCAGGCGGATGCTCCCAACGTGGCCAACGGGCGTTAAGACGGCAACAAGGTCGACCAGGCTTCAGCTTTGTTTCACTTGTCGAGCCCGCCAGAGCGGCCAACCATGGGGTGTGACCGTGCCCGACTGATCCAGCAGCGTGTTGCAGCAGCTCAATGGCCGCTCCTGAAGCCCAGCCAGCGATCCTGATCTGCGGCCTGGGCAAGCTGGGGCAGGCCTGCCTGCGCCGCCTGCGGGACTTTGATGTGCCGCTGATGGCCATGGACCGCCATCCACCCGACTGGCGGGACCCGGATCTGGCCGATGATCTGCAGGCCGCCGTTGTGGTCGGCGACATGCGCCGCGCCCACCATCTGCGGCAGGCCGGTGCCGCCAGTGCCCGGGCCGTGCTGTTGCTCAGCTCGGAGAGCACGGTCAATCTGGAGGCGGCCCTGCAGGTCAGGTTGCTCAATCCAACGGCCCAGATCGTGGTGCGGGCCTCGGACGAACAACGCCAGCTGGGGGATCTGCTCGAGCAACGGCTCACCGGGGTCAGCGTCGTCGACCCGGTGAACCTGATGCGCTGGGCCCTGCTGCAGGCGTTGCGGCCGGGCGAGACCGCAGCCCGCTTTGACGCGGACGGCCAGACGTTGACGGTGTTTCAGGGGCTCGGGCAGGACCGACGCTTTCAACGGCCGTTGCTGCTCGATCAACTCAGCGCGGGCTGGCTGGTGGCGCCCCTGGCCTTTCAGGGCGGCGAGCCCCAGCCGGGTCGCCCT
>JBJOHB010000134.1:0-18089 GCA_046047915.1 Cyanobacteriota bacterium | reverse complement strand
GATGCCGGGAAGCTCGTCGTCCCTGAGCTCCCGGGGCACCACGTAGGGCTGTTTGCCTTCGGGTGTGTGGACTTCATCGCCGGTGATGGCGATGGGGCTGGGACCCACCGGCTGACGGCCGTCGTTGAGCAGGGGATGGCAGGCCCGGCCGCCATGCCAGATCTGCAGCACGATGCGGCCGCCGGCGCGGTGCACCGCCTCCGTGGTCAGCCGCCACCCCGCGATCTGGGCGTCGTTGGTGATCCCTGGTTCGTGCCAGAAGGCCGACTGGCCCTCCATCGCCATGGTGGCCTCGGCCACGATCAGCCCGGCACTGGCCCGCTGGGCGTAGTACTCGGCCATTAATGGGCCGGGCACATGGCCCTCCTCGGTGCGGCAGCGGGTTAGCGGGGCCATCCAGATGCGATTCGGCAGCTGGAGCGAGCCCAGTTGCATGGGGGTGAACAGGTCGGTCATCGCGGGCGAGCAGCGTGGCGGGGCGTCAGGATGGGCGCATGGATGTCCTGACCATGCTCAACCCTGTCAGGGCGGCAGCACAAGACGGCACCGCAGCGGCCCCGCGGACGACGTTTCCGTCCTTGCGCCGCAGCGGGCTGACCACCCTGCAGGTCAACCTGGGCTACCGCTGCAACCAGGCCTGCAGCCACTGCCACGTCGCTGCGGGGCCGACCCGCACCGAAATGATGGATCGGGCCACCCTGGCGTTGATCCCGCAGGTGTTGGTGGCACGGCGTATCGCCACCCTCGATCTCACCGGTGGCGCGCCTGAGTTGCATCCGGGCTTTCGCGCGTTGGTGCGCCAGGCGCGGGCGCTGGGGGTCTCCGTGATCGACCGGTGCAATTTGACGATCCTGCGTGAAGAGGGCCAGCAGGACCTGGCTGCGTTTCTGGCTGAGCAGGGGGTTCGCGTTGTGGCATCGCTGCCCTGCTATCTGCAGGACAACGTTGATCGCCAGCGCGGCAGCGGCGTGTTTGCGCGCAGCATCGCCGGCCTGCAGCAGCTCAATGCCCTGGGGTATGGCCAGGTGGGCAGCGGGCTTGTGCTCGATCTGGTGTTCAACCCCCAAGGGCCGAGCCTGCCACCGCCCCAGCAGCAACTGGAAGAGGACTATCGCCGTCACCTGGGTGACACCTATGGCATCGTCTTTAATCGCCTGCTGGCGCTGGCCAACATGCCGATCGCCCGCTTTGCGGATCAGCTGGGCCGCAGTGGCGCGTTGGAGGCGTACCAGCAGCTGCTGGTGGACAGCCACAACCCCGCCAACCTGAGCCAGGTGATGTGCCGCTCCCTGATCAGCGTCGATTGGCAAGGGCGCCTGTACGACTGCGATTTCAACCAGATGCTGGGCCTGCCTCAAGGCGGTGGGCGTCAGCTCAGCGATCTGTTGGTCTGGGATCCAGCCGAGGCGCCGATCGCGGTGGCGCCCCATTGCTACGGCTGCACCGCCGGCAGTGGCTCGAGCTGTGGTGGCGCGCTGCGGTGATGCATCGCGGTGATGCACTGCGGTGATCCGTCCCTTCAAGGCTCTCCAGGGCCTTGATCAGGGATCATCCTGGAATCAGAAATCAGAGCAACGCGCGCCGATGACTGCATCCACCACTGCCGAGGGCCTGCAGCAGGGTGTGCGGCAGTACTACGGCAACACACTGGCCAGCAGCGCTGACCTGCGCACCAGCGCCTGTTGCGATGCCAGCAGCGTGCCGGCAGCGCTCAAACCCCTGCTGGCGCGCATCCACCCCGAGGTCAGTGCCCGCTACTACGGCTGTGGCCTGGTGGCTCCGCCGTTGCTCGAAGGGGCGCGGGTGCTGGACCTGGGCTGCGGCAGCGGCCGTGACGTGTACCTGCTGGCCCAGCTGGTGGGCCCCGCTGGCCGGGTGGTCGGTGTCGACATGACCCCCGAGCAGTTGGCGGTCGCCACGGCGCACCAGGGTTGGCATGCCGAGCAGTTCGGCTACGGCAATGTGCAGTTTGTCGAGGGGGTGATCGAACGCCTCGATCACCTGGGCCTTGAGCCCGCCAGTTTTGATGTGGTCGTCTCCAACTGCGTCGTCAACCTGGCCACGGACAAAGCGGCGGTGCTCGCCGGTGTCAGGCGGCTGCTCAAATCCGGAGGCGAGTTCTACTTCGCCGATGTCTACGCCGACCGTCGCATCGACCCAGCGCTCAGAGACGATCCGGTCCTCTATGGCGAATGTCTCAGTGGCGCCCTCTACTGGAACGACTTTTTGCGGCTGGCGCGCAGCAGCGGCTTTGCCGATCCCCGGCTGGTGAGCAGCCGCCCTTTGGCGATCACCGACCCCGAGCTGGCCGCCCGCACGGGCGAGACCCGTTTTTTCTCGGCCACCTACCGGCTGTTCAACATCCCTGAGCTGGAGGATGCCTGCGAGGACTACGGCCAGGCCGTGGCTTACCGGGGCACGGTGCCGGGCCATGCCCATGGCTTGGATCTCGACGCCCACCACCACTTTGCGACCGGCCGCATCGTGCCGGTGTGCGGCAACACCCTGCGGATGCTTCAGCAGACCCGGCTGGCGCCTTATTTCAGCTACCACGGCGATGGTGCCCGCCATTACGGCCTGTTCCCTGGCTGCGGCGGTGCCTTGCCGTTTGCCACTGAGCCTCAGCCTCCCAGTGCGGGGGCTGCCCCGGGCGCTCAGGCATGTTGCTGAAGCGGCTGGCGTTCGCTCTGCTGCTGGCTGGAGCGGCGCTCTGTCCCCACCCCTGGGCCCACGCCGCCACCCGTCAGGGGGCGCCGGTTCAGGTGTGTGTGCTGGCGCCGCGGGTCGAGCCGGTCGACGAGGGCGATGCCTTTGGTGAGGTGCCGGTTGCTGCGCCCACGTTGCTGGTGCTCGAGCCTCTGCAGCTGGTGCGCTTCGAGAGCCTCGAGGGACGTCTGCTCTGGAGCCGCCGTGCGGCCGCCGGCCGGTCGTTGCCCGCGCCCCTGCCCTGGCCCGTGGCGCCATTGCGACCCGGACAGCAGGTGGTGCTGCGTCTGCAGCCCCTGGGTGCCGCCGACGATGCGTTTGCCCATGTGCGCCTGCAGGCCGCCGGACCGGCGGCCATGGCCGCCACGGCTGCGCTGATGCAGACCCTGGGCGGTCGCGTCGACGCCTGGATGGCGGCGATCAACCGGGCTCTAGAAGCGGGTGATGTGCCCCTGGCCTGGGCATTGCTCTATGCCCCCCAGGCCCCTGCCAGTGCCGCCCTGCAGGATCTGCGTCAGGAGGTCTGGCGCCGCGGGTGCGGTTGATCCCGGGCTTTGGCTCAAAAGCCATGGGCCATAAACAAAGGGCCCGACACCACCGGTGCCGGGCCAAAGGGTGATTGAACGACGAGAAACTGCGACTGGAAACGGTGACGCGGTGGCCGGACGGGCCGTCGGATTGGTGTGTCGCCACGCTCAGGCCGTGGTCGATCGGATCACCATCAGTGACGCGTCAATGGTTTGGACATGGTTGGATCTCCTGTCGGAGCTGCTCAAGGCGGCACCTGGGGCCATGGTGTCCAGGGATCGGCTCCCGTAGACCCGGGGGCACCTGCGGCGGTGCATCGGGTGGTTCTGTGAACCGGGGATCCGCAGATCAGGACAAGACTGTTGGAGCAGGGGCCTGCGGTCAGCTGACTCCTGACGGCTGGCGGGGTGGAGTGTCATCCATCACCGGGCCTCCGAATCGATACCACCAGTGTTCTCCCGCCGCTGGCCTTTGGCCATAGGTAGGGATGCCTGTTGTTGGCTGCACCGTTGCCCGCCGACTGCCCATTTCGTCGTCAGCATCCCCTCAGCCGTGATCGGGGCCGATGCCTGCACTCAGTCGCCACCACCGCCGCACCCTGGAGGCGTTGTGGATCCATCCCCTCAGCCATGGCCTGCGCCTGGCCTCGATCGAGGCCCTGCTGCTGGCGCTTGGGGCTGATCTGCAGCGCCGGGGCTCGCAGCTTGAGATCCGCTTTCCCCAGGGGCCCCGCAGCTGGATCCACAGCGGCGGCGGCGGCCTGCGCCAGGGGGACATCGATGCCGAGACGGTGCTGCGGTTGCGCCATCTGCTGACGGAGGCCGGCATCAGCCCCCAGCACCCCGAAGCGGTGCCCGACAGCCCCCGCGGCGACCAGGGGCTGTGCCTGGTGCTGGTGCTCGACCATCGCCAGACCCGCCTGCTGCGGCTCGAAGGGGACGTTGCTGAGCAGGCGCTGCTGCTGCCCCATGGCCTGTGGGCCAGCGGCGAAAACCTCAGCCATCGCCACGACCGCGACATTGCCGGTCAGCGGGCGCCCGTGGACCACGCCTACCTCGAGCAGATCGCCCAGTCCCTGGTTGGTGCCGATGCGGTGCTGCTGCTGGGCCATGGCCATGGCGAAAGCGACCTGCGCACCCTGCTGCTGCGCCATCTGCAGCACCGCCATCCCGACCTGCTGCAGCGCCTTGTGGCGATCGAAACGGTCGATGCCTCGGCCCTGACCGATCACCAGCTGCTGGCCCTGGCCCGCGAGCACTTTGGCCATCTGCCCCATCGCCGTCCGCTGTTGGTGCCGGGCCAGGAGCCCCGTCGCGGCTGAACGCACCGCAGTGGTTCAGATGAACTAGCGTTGGCCTCTGTCGCCCCCCTGGTCGTGGCGGGTCTGGAGCTTGATCTGGAGCTTGAGCTGTTAGGGCCCCTGCTGGTGGGCGCTGAGCCGCGGCTGGTGGCCCTGGCGCTCGAGGCGGTGCCGGCGGGTTTTCCCAGCCCTGCTGCCGATTACGTCGAGGCTTCCATTGATCTGAACGTGGAGTTGGTGCCCCGTCCCAGCTCCACGTTCTTTGTCCGGGTGCAGGGCGATGCCATGGCCGCCGCCGGCATTCGCCACGGCGATCTGTTGGTGGTTGACCGCAGCGTCGCGCCGCGTCCGGGATCCACGGTGGTCGTGGTCCATGGCGGTCAGTTGCTGCTGCGCCGGCTCGAGGGGCGTTCGCCCCGCTGGCGCCTGGTGGCTGAGGATCCGGCGATCGCTCCCCTCGTGCTCAACGGTGACGATCCGCACCTGCTGGTCTGGGGTGTGGTGCTGCATGCCATTCACCACCTGCAGCGCTCCCGTCACCAGAACCCCTGAGTGCGCAGCCACAGGCCCAGCAGCAGCATCGGCACAAAGACCACGCCGGCGATCTGCAGCTTGACCACCAGGGGCGAGGGTTCGCGGTCGTTGCTGGAGGGGCGGCGGGCCATCGCTGTTGTGACGTTTTCAACGACTTTGGCCGATTTTGGTCTGAACCGTTACCGGTCCCGCACAGGACCCATGGCGCGTTCTTCTTTTTCGCTTAAGGTTTGGGTGTCTCGGCGAGTCGAGCGCTTGAACAACAACCATCCCGTCCTGAATTCTCTGGAGGCTCAGCTGCGCGAGTTGCGTCTTCGCTACGAGCACCATCCCAGTGAGCACAACCGCTATCAGCTGGTCAAGCTGGAGCGTCTGATCACCGAGTGGGCCCCCGGGAGCCTGGGCCTGAACTGACCTCGCAGTGCAGGGCCCGGGCGCGGCCCTGCTGCCAGGTGGCCTGATCCCCCTTGATCCAGAACACCGTGTCTCCCTGGCTGTAGCGGGCGCCGCTGCCCGACGCTCCCTGCAGCAGCCGGCTGGCACCTTCGCTGCCGCTCAGCAGCACCACCTCGCTGGGGCGACCCTTGAAGAACAGGGCCGTGACCTCGGTGGCGTCGAACTGTCCCTTGCAGAGGTAGCGGACCCGGATCGCCTCTTCGGCCTGGCCGGTGCCGGTCGTCATCAGGGTGGCGCTCGCGGCCAGCAGGCTGGCGACCAAGGCGCGCAGCGCCGTGGTGCCCCGTCGGGTTGCGTGCATGGCAGCGGTTGGCCTCTGAATCGCCAGCCTGGCGCTGTCAGCGCCCGTCGTCAGCCCTTGTGATGTGGTACAGATGAACTACTCTGGTGGTTCTCGGGTGTGGGGGTTGTGGCTGTTGATCTGGCTGCGCTGCTGGTGCGTGATCCGGCCCGCACCCTGTTGCTGCGGGTCAGCGGCCCGTCAATGCAGGGCGCCGGCATCGGCGATGGTGATCTGCTGGTGGTCGATTGCGCGCTGACCCCCCGTCCCGGTGAGGTGGTGGTGGCCCGTCTTGAGGGCGGTTTCACCCTCAAGCGTCTGGTGCGCTGGCGCGCGGGGCTGGCGCTGGCGGCGGCCCATCCGGCCTATCCGCTGTTGCCGTTGCCGCCGGGTGGCGATCACCAGCTGCTGGGTGTCGCCCTGCATGTCATCCGCCATTGCTGAGGGGGCATGGTTCTGGCCACGGTGCTCATTGATGGCAACAACTTCTATGCCTCCTGCGAGGCGGTGGTCGACCCGGCTGTGCTCGGTCGGCCCCTGGTGGTGCTGTCCAACAACGACGGTTGCATCGTCTCCCGCAGTGCCGAGGCCCGCGCCCTGGGCCTCGCCATGGGTGTGCCCTTCTTCAAGGTGCGTGCTCAGTGCGAGCGTCAGGGCGTTGTGGTGCGCAGTTCCAACTACGCCCTGTATGCCGACATGAGCCAGCGGCTGATGGCCACGCTGGAGCGCTGGGTCGAGGAGCTGGAGGTCTATTCGATCGACGAGGCCTTTGGGGTGTTGCATCGCCCCGCCGGCGCTGGTGATCTGAACGCCTGGGGCCTGGCCCTGCGCCGTCAGGTGCAGTGCCATCTGGGGCTGCCGGTGGCCGTGGGCATTGCCCCCACCAAGGTGTTGGCCAAAATCGCCAACCGCGTGGCCAAGGCCGAGCCGGCCCGCGGCGGGGTGCTCGATCTGGCTGCCGCCACCGATGCCGATGCGCTGCTGGCGCAGGTGGCGATCGAAGACGTCTGGGGCATCGGCCGTCAGCTGTCCCGTTGGTGCCGGCTGCGCGGGGTGGCCCACGCCCGGGCCCTGCGTGACATGCCCAGCGGTGAGCTCAGGCGCAAATGCGGTGTCGTTGGCCTGCGGCTGCAGCAGGAGTTGCGTGGTGTGCGCTGCCTGCCGCTGGTGAGCGTGGCGCCCGCCAAGCAGGAAACCTGCGTCAGTCGCAGTTTCAGCCAGCCCGTGCGCGAGCTGGCGTCGTTGCGGCAGGCGATTGCCACCCATCTGGTGCGCGCCGCCGAAAAGCTGCGCCAGCAGCGGCAGCGAGCCGGTGCGATCACCGTGTTTGTGCGCAGCAGTCCCTTTGACGGCACCAGCTTGTACAGCCGCGCTGCCACGGTCACCCTGCCCCTGGCCAGCAATGACACGGCGGTGTTGCTGGCGGCGGCTCTGCCCCTGGCGGCGCGGCTGTTTCGCCCCCACAAGCCCCTGGTCAAGGCTGGGGTGCTGCTGCAGCAGCTGCAGCCCGAGACCCTGCTGCAGCACCATCTGCTGGTGCCGACCACGCCCGAGCAGCAGGGCCGTCGCGAGCGGCTGATGCTGGTGATCGATGCCCTCAACCGCCGTTACGGCCGCGGCGCTGTGCAGTGGGCCGCCTGCGGCCTGCAGCCCGCCTGGGCCATGCGTCGCTCACGGCTTTCAGGGGCGGCCACCACTTGTTTGGCCCAGATTCCGGTGGTGCATGCCTGCTGAAGGAGACCCCATGCACGCCGCCCATCGTCTGCAAATCAGTCGCTGGCGACGCCGGAAGCGTCAACGCAAGAGACAGTGTTGTGTCGCCGAATCAATCATGTTTCTGACTTACATCCCAGACGGCAGCCTTGTCGAGATCAAGCAGCTTCCGGCCCTGGTCGATCCGTTCATTCATCGGGTGGAAGGCTGCTTCCATGCTGGTGAAGAGCTGCAGGATCCACAGGCATTCCTCAAGCGGGAACTGCGCTTCCCCTCGGGGGAAGCGCTGCCACGATGCTGGCTGGATCCGGGTTATGCCAGTGCGGCGCAGGGCAGGTCATGACTGCAGTTTGGGCAGGGGTAACGATGACCAATGGCCGCCAGAAAGACGCTTGTTGTTGAGGTTAAAGATGGTTGAAAGCAAGCATGTGCTGTTAAGTAGCTATGCTGGCAATCTGCTTTTCTGCAGCTGCAGCAAATCGCAGGTTGTAGTTCTCGCTTATGCTCACATTTTTTCGGGATGCCGGCCTGATCGATGAGAAGAATTACGGTTTCGGTCGCTGATGACATGCATCGCGCGTTGCGGCTTCTGGCGATTCTCGAGGGGAAATCATTTGGCACTGTGGTGCTTGAGGCGCTTGATTCTTATCTGTTGCAACGGGGTGCTTATGATCTCGATGTCAGCAAGAAATCAAGTCCTTTGCTTTGAAGTGCATGGCCCGAATGCATGACCCGAATGCATGACCCGAATGCATGGCCCCTATGCATGACTTGCTGCATGCAGTGCATGTTCAGAGGAGCGTGGAGTCGTTTGCAGTCCGGCACCAGGCTTGGCGACAGTCCGTTGGGATAGGGAAGCTGGGCCATTGCGGCAGGTCGGTTGAATCCTGATCGGCTAGCTTGGATGTCTGTGCTGATCGCGGCCCAGATCAAGCCCAGATCAAGACTGTCCTGCTGGTTGACTCATGACCTTCCTGCCCAGCTTGGTTGAGATTCTCGTTGGGATTCTGCTGCTGTTCGGTGGGGGCGAATTCTTCGTCGCCGGTTCCGTGGCGGTGTCCTTGATGCTGGGTATTCCCCAGATCGTGATCGGCTTGACGTTGGTCTCGCTGGGGACCAGCGCTCCTGAGCTGTTCGTCAGCCTGATTGCAACGGTTCAGGAAAATGACGGCATTGCAATCACCAATATTGTCGGCAGCAACATCTTCAATGTGCTGGTGGTGTTGGGCCTGAGCGCCCTGGTGCTGCCGTTGCGGGTCCAAAGCCGGCTGGTGCGCCGTGATGTGCCGCTGTTGCTGGCTGTGTCAATGGCGGTCTGGGGCATGGCGGCGGGTGGACGTGTCTACTGGCAAGCAGGTCTGGCCCTGTTGACAGGCCTGGTGATCAACATTGTCTGGGAGTGCCGCACCGCCTCGGAAAACCCAGAGGAGTCCGACACGTTTGATCTGGAAGGCCGTAGCACTCTTCCCGTCGCCCTGGTCAAGCTAGCGGTGGGATTGGTGCTGCTCGTGGCTGGCTCCCAGGTGTTGGTCAAGGGAGCCGTGGGTGCTGCTGCTGTGCTTCAGATTCCTCAGACCGTGGTCGGCATCACGATCGTGTCGGCGGGGACATCGATGCCCGAGCTGGTCACCTCGGTGGTGGCGGCCTACAGGGGCAAGACGGATATCGCCATTGGCAATGTGGTCGGCAGCAACATCATCAATCTGCTTCTGATTCTCGGCGCCTGTGCCACCTTCTCAGGTGAAGGATTGCTGGCTGAACCGATGCTCGTCAATCGGGACCTACCGATCATGATCGCCACCACACTGGCCTGTCTGCCGATCTTCTGGTCGGGCGGTGTGATCCGTCGTGGCGAGGGATTTGTGCTGGTGTTCCTGTATGTCGTCTATCTGATAGATCAGGTGATCGCAGTCACGGTTGGTGGTGATTTGCTCAGCAATTTCAGGGTGATTGTGTTGGTTCTCGTCGTCCCCCTGGTGTTGGTTTTCCTGGTCTGGGAAGTGATCAACTGGATGCGGCAGCACCGACGACCCACCTGAATTTGGCCGGTCCAATTACAGGCCGAATTGGAGGCAGATTAACCAAGGAACGGTCAGGCTCATGAAGAGGGTCAAGGGCACCCCATAACGGGCCACGTCGAGAAAGCGGTACCGGCCGGGACCGAAGACCATCAGGTTGGTCTGATAGCCAACAGGGCTCAGAAAACTCTGGCTGGCTCCAAACAGCACGGCAAAAATAAAGGCCAGCGGTGGTTGGCCCAGGCCAACGGCCACTTGCCCGGCGATCGGGATCAGCATCGCTACGGTGGCCGCATTGCTCATCACCTCGGTCAGCAAGGTGGTGAACAGGAACACCACCAGCAGGGCTGCATAGACGGGCCAATGGTTCAGGCCGGCCAGAAGCCCCTGGGCCAGGACCGAAGCGAGGCCAGTTTTTTCCAGGGCAGTGCTGAAGCTGGCCAGGGAGCCCAGCAGCAGGATGACATCAAGCCGGATGGCCCGCTGCAGTTCTCCCGCTCGCAGACAGCCGCAGGCCACCATCGCCGCTGTGCCCAGCAGCACGGCGGCAACCAGCGGAATCAGGTTGAGGGTGGGTAACAGGACCACAAGGCCCGTGATCAGCAGGGCCAACCCCTTGCGGCTCACGGTCGGAAGGTCCCGTTCGAGCTGTTCGAGGACCACCAGGTCGTTGTTGGCCTGCAGACCGCGAATGGCGTCTTTGGGGCCTTGCAGCAGCAGAACGTCGCCTTCGCGCAGCTGAGCCCGACCCAGGCGCTCACGCAGCACCGCGTTGCCACGGCGCAGGGCCAGCACCGTCACGTTGTAACGCTGTCTAAATCGCAGATCGCGCAAGCAGTCACCGGCCAGGGTTGATCCGGCGGGCAGCAGCACCTCGACGGTGCGTTGGTTGTTCTGCTGATCCGGTGTGGTCGTGTTCTCAGCGAGCGGGGCCAGTTCAATCGTGTGGTCCTGCTGCAGCCGCAACAGGTCCTCGCGGCTGCAGCGCAGCAGCAGCCGATCAGCCAACATCAGGGTGCGGTCGGCCAGCGGTGGCAGGAAGCGCTCCTGGCCACGGTGCAACTCGAGCACATCGACATCAAAGCGGCGCTGCAGCCTGCTGCCATGCAGCGATTGACCGATGAGTTCAGAACCGTCGGGGATCCTGACTTCGGTCAGGTAGCCGCTGTTGGCCAGGTTGTGGACCAGGTCGTCGTCGTTGCTGCCCCGATCCGGCAGCAGCCGGTCTGACAACAGCACCATGACCACGCCGCCCCCGAGCCAGACGCCGAGGCCGATCGGGGTGAAGCTGAACAGGCCGAAGGCTCCGTAACCGAGCTTGCTGCACACCTCGCTGGCCAGCAGGTTGACCGAGCTGCCCAGCAGGGTCAAGGTGCCTCCCAGCACCGTGGCAAACGACAGCGGCAGCAGCACCTTTGAGGGTGAGACGCCACGCCGCTGGCACCAACCTTCAACCACCGGCAGCAGGGCCGCCACGATCGGTGTGTTCGGTACGAAGGCCGAAACCGGCCCGACGGCGGTCACCATCAGGGTGATCATGCGGCGGGGACTGCGCACGGCATCCGATCCGATCAGGCCCCGCAGGCGGTCCAGGGCGCCTGAACGAAACAGGCCGGCCGACAGGGCAAAGAGCCCCATCAGGGTGATCAGGGCAGGACTGCCGAAGCCCTCAACAGCTTCGCTGGGTTTGAGCACCCCGGTGACGATCAGCAGCCCGGCTGCCAGCAATCCGGTCACCTCGGCAGGCAGCCAGCCGGTGATGAACAGCACCACCGCGAGTGCCAGCACCATCAGGGTCATCCAGCCACCCGGCGAGATGACAGTGAAAAACGAGTCCATAGCGCTGATCGTACGGCAGCCCTATCGGAAAACGGGATATGCCGTGCCCCGGGGGCGGGCGGCCGTCCCGATCACAGGTAGACCTCCTCGCGGGGGTAGCCAATCCGGGACGGCGGGCGGCTGCCATAGATGGCCGACAGCACCAGCAGAATGCCGAGCCGGCCCACAAACATCGAGACCATCAGCACCAGCTGGCTGAGGCGGCCCAGGTGGGCCGTGACACCGAGATCCAGTCCCACGGTGCCAAAGGCCGACATGCAGGTGAACAGGTTTTCGAGAAAACTGAATGCCCCACCGGAGCCTTTGCCGCCGATGGCCTCGCAGATGCCCAGCAACAGGGTCATCAACACCACAAACATCGCCGAAGCCAGTGCTGTGCCCACCGCCTTGAACACCACCGAATCCGGAATCAGCCGGTTGCGGATCACCACCCCGTCACGGCCCTGCAGGGTCGAACGGGTGGCCCCCATCAACACGGCGAAGGTCGTGGTTTTGATGCCGCCGCCGGTGCCACCGGGACTGGCACCGATGAACATCAACAGGACCATCAGCAGCAGACCGGCATCCGAGATCGTTTCGATCGACAGCGGCACCGTGTTGAAACCGGCTGTGCGTGTGGTGATCGATTGAAAGATGGTGACCTGCAACCGTTGCAGAAAACCGAGCTTCTGCATCACACCGGCTGTGTCGAACTGTTCGGTGAACAGCAGACCGACGGTGCCGATCGCAATCAGCAGTCCGGTCGAGCGCACCACAAGACGGGTGTGCAGGCTCAGGTGGCTCCACCGCCTGAGGGGCAACCTGCAGTGCAGCAGATCGTTGGTGACGCGCCAGCCGATGCCCCCCAGCACGATCAGACTGCCGATCACGCCGCAGACGACTGGATTGAACTGGTACCGGACCAGACTGTCCTGCCAAAGGCCGAAGCCGGCATTGTTGTAAGCGCTGATGCAGTGGAACAGCGAGGCCCAGAACCTGGCGCCTGGGCTTTCGATGTCACGAAAGCCAACGCTGTACAGGATCAGCGTGCCCAGGGCGATCAGGCAGCTGGCCGTCAGCAAAATGCGATGGAAGGTGGGGCCGATGCCGCCCACGCCAAATTCGTCGAGGGCACGCCCTTTGTCCAGCCGGTGGCGCAGACCACTGCGCCCCTGCACGAATCCCTGCAGAAAGGTGGTGATCGCCATCAGCCCCAGTCCACCGACCATGATCAGGGCGGCGAGGGCGATCTGCCCGATCGGTGTCAGGTCGCGACTGATGTCGATGATCGACAGGCCGGTCACCGTGATCGCCGAGGTCACCGTGAACAACGCTTCCCAAAGGCCCACGTCGTCGGTGGAGCACAACGGCGACGCCAGCACCACGGTGCCTGCCGCAATCACCAGCAGGCCGGTGACGGCCGTGAACTGGGGCACCGTCAGGTGGTGTCGCCAGTGCTGGAGCCGGCTCCAGGTCTGGGCGGCAGGGCTCCGCTTCATCGGCCCAGGGTGCTGCCGGGGGTGCCGGGGACCACGACCCAGCGCCGGCGCCGTTGGATCCCCTCCTCGCGGCTCTGGTTCAGCTCCATGCCTTGCTCATCCATCAGGCTGGGACTCTGATGATCTTTGAGCACCATCAGGCCGACAGCTGTCACCGCAATGCCTGCGATCAACAGCACGCTGATCAGCTGGCCAAGGGGATTGACACTGATCCCCTTGACAGCGTCACGACGCGGCAATCCGCAGTCGCTGCAGATCAGGTGGGCCGATGGGCCAGTCCCAACTTTGCTGACCATGTGGCAACCGCAGCGGGGGCAGGCCATGCGGATGACTCAGGGCGAAAGTTCATCCTGGCACCCGCGTTGCATGGCTGCGTTGGCTTGGTTACTGGGGCGCGCC
Organism: Cyanobacteriota bacterium; assembly: GCA_046047915.1. Lineage (GTDB taxonomy): Bacteria > Cyanobacteriota > Cyanobacteriia > PCC-6307 > Cyanobiaceae > RGUW01. Next base: position 4,838 of record JBJOHB010000134.1, on the reverse strand, counting down.
GTTGTAAATCAGTTGTTCGACCGTGCGGCCGTCGGTGGAGATGCGGATCTGGGTCTGGACCGTGGCCGGCTGGTTCATCTGCTGCCAACCCGGAGGGCCCCCCAGAAAGCGGAACACGTACCCGTTCTGGTCGTTGCTGATCAGGCAGGGATTGGTGAGCTTGGTGGTTTCGAACATGCACTTGGCAGGTCGGTAGACCGACAGGCCGCCGTTGGTGTTGACCGCCGCATTGCGGGCGGTGTTGATCGCCCGCACCTGACTGTCGGGCACCAGACCCTGGGCCTGGAGGGGAAGGGCGGAACCAGCTCCAAGGCTGATCAGCAGCAGCAGGGATCGCCAGGTCATCGACAGAACAGCGGCCGTCGCCGCAGGGTTGACTGGACCCCAGTCTGGCGAGTTAGGCCGAAAGTGGATCCTCGTCGTTGCCCGCCATCAGTTCGGGCAGGCGGGCCCGCCGCTGGGCATCAAGGTGCTCCAGGTGCTTGCGCTCGTTGTAGTACAGGGTCTGAAACTGCAGGGCATCGCGGTTGAGGAGGCTGAACAGGCTTTCGATCCGGCTTTCCATGTCCTGGCCGGGATTGCTGAGCTCTCCTGCGGCCGGTTCAGGCGTCTCCAGCAGGCGGGCGATGCAGCGTTCCAGCGTCTCCAGGCGCTGGCTGCTCCAAGCATCCAGCAGATGGCGGCAGCGCTTGAGGCTCTTCTGCCGTTCCAAGGCCGCCATGGCACCCCTGAGCTGCAACAGCGGTTGGCTGAGCCCAGCGCGCTGCACGTCGCTGGGCTCCAGCAGCGGTGTCAGCCGCCGCTGCAGATCGCTCTGCTCAACCAGCAGCTGATCACTGAGCAGGCGGGGCAAATCCAGGTCGCCCAGCTCCAGACCCTGCTGCTGGCCCCGGCTGATCGCCTCCAGGGTCCCGTCGCCCAGGTTGGTCTCCTCGAGGGCGCTGATGGCCGCCCACAGCAGCCGGTGGTGCTGCAGGGCAAAGTCGTCGAGTTCGCGGCGCCGCAGCTCCTGCCGGATCGTCGCCCGGCACTCGGGGCAATGGAGGTAGAGCCGCAGGATCTCGGCTTCGGCCCGCTCGCGCACGCTGGCCTCACCCGCCTGCTCCCAGCGGCTGCCGCGACCGTGCCATCGCTGCCCCTTGACCTGCTGCCTGAGGTCCTCTTCCAGTTGCAGGGCCAGGCGGGCCTGACCGCCGCTGAGCCGTTCGGCCACCTGCTGCAGGTAGCGGCTGCGCACGGCGCTGACCGGCAGCTTGCCCAGCAGGGCAACCACGCCGCTGACCGCTTGCTGGAACTGGTCCGAGCGGCTCAGGTCGAGGCCGGCGAGCACCTGCTCGATCTGCCAGTCGAGCCACAGCGGGGCCTGATCCAGCAAACCCCGGTACTCGCCGGCCCCGTGCTGCTTGAGGTACTCATCGGGATCCTTGCCCGCGGGCAGTTGCAGCACCCGTAACTCGAGCTGCCCTTGCAGGGCCAGCTGCTCGACTTCGCCGATGGCCCGCTGGGCAGCCCGCACGCCGGCGCCGTCGGCGTCAAAGTTGAGGATCAGGCGCTTGCTGTCGCAGCAGCGGCAGAGCTGGGTGATCTGCTGACTGCTCAGGGCGGTACCCAGGGCTGCCACCGCATTGGTGATGCCCGCGGCGTGCAGGGCGATCACATCGAAGTAACCCTCGACCACCACGGCCCGGTCTTCGCGCCGGATCGCCTGGGCGGCCCGGTCAAGGCCGAACAGATGCTTGCCCTTCTCAAACAGCTCGGTTTCGGGCGAGTTGAGGTATTTGGGTTCGCTGCCATCAAGGCTGCGGCCGCCAAAGCCGATCACTCGCCCCTGGCGGTCCTTGATCGGCACCATCAGCCGTCCCCTGAAGCGGTCGTAGAAGCCGTCGCCGCCCTTGCGCGGCACCACCAGGCCCGCCGCTTCGAGCCAGCTCGGCTCGAGGCCTTCCACCTGTTGCAGATGGTTCAGCAGGCCGTCCCACCGGTCGGGGGCGTAGCCCAGCTCAAACGCTTCGATCGTGGTCGTCTGCAGCCCGCGGCTCTGCTTGAGGTAATCCCGCGCGGCGGCCCCATCACTGGCCAGCAATTGGCTGCGGTAGTAGCCATGGGCCAGGCTGACCACCCGGTGCAGTTGTTCGCGGCGGGACAGCTGTTGGCGCAGGCGCTCCTGCTGGGGCCCGTCGACCGTCTCGATCGGCAGCTGGTATTTGCGGGCCAGCTCGAGCACCACGTCGCTGAAGCTGGCCCGTTGCAGTTCCATCAGGAACTTGATCGCGTTGCCGCCGGCCCCACACGAGAAGCAGTAATAAAACTGCTTCGCCGGCGACACCGTCATCGACGGTGAGCGGTCGTCGTGGAACGGGCAGACGCCGACGAACTCACGACCTTTTTTCTTGAGCACGACATGCTCACCGACCACATCGACGATGTCGGCCCGTTCCTTGACGGCTTCGATCGTGCGGGGGTGGAGGCGAGGCAGGCTCAAGCGCGGCTGCTCAGGGGTTATTGGAGCGAATACTTTTGCTGGGCCTGGGCCTGGCAGATGGACTTGGCTTGGTCAATGCTGGCGCGGGCATTGATCTGTTGGACGACGCAGCCGCAGGTGTGATCAACCATGCCTGCAGGGGGTGTCTTGCCAGCTTTCTCGATGTCAGCGGTCATCGCCCGGCTGCAGAACCCAAAGATCATCTGGTCCTTCATGTTGGCGCCGACCTGGGGCTGGGATTGGGCCCGGGCCAGTGGAAACCCCAGGGGCAGGCCGAGAAGAACCACAACCAGGCCGGCCAGATGCGATCGGTGCAAGGAGCTGGGTCACCGCGACGAATCGACCCAATCTACGGCGGTTCAGCGGTGCTTCGATGGACCGATGTCCCTCTCTGCCACCAGGCCCATTCCGGCGTCGCTGGCCATGGTGCTCAGTGCGCTGTGCTTTTCCCTCATGGGGGTCTGCGTCAAGCAGGTGGGCAGCCGCATCCCCGCCACTGAGGTGGTGCTGGCCCGGGCGGTGGTGAGCGTGGTGTTGAGCTGGTGGATGTTGCGCCGGTCGGGGATTGCCCCCTGGGGGCAGCGCCGCTGGCTGCTGATCTGGCGCGGAGCGATCGGCACCCTGGCGCTGTTGTGCGTCTACCAGGCTTTGGCCATGCTGCCGCTGGCGGCCGCCACGGTGCTGCAGTACAGCTATCCGACGTTCACGGCCCTGCTGGCCTGGTTGACGTTGGGCGAACCGATGGGCAGGCGCCTGCTGGGGGCGGTGGCACTGGGTTGGCTGGGGGTGATGGTGCTCGCCTGGCCGCCGGCGGGCTCGGGGCTCGGCACGGCTTTGCCGCCCCTGGCGGTGGCCATCGCCCTGGTCGGCGCGTTCAGCACCGCTTTGGCGTACGTCAGTGTGCGCGCCCTGCGCCACAGCGAGCATCCGCTGGTGATTGTGTTCTATTTCCCGCTGGTGGCCCTGGTCCTCAGCCTGCCGTTGGTGCTGCGCGATCCGGTCGTGCCCAGCTGGAATGAGCTGTTCTGGCTGATCGGGGTAGGCCTGTTCACCCAGCTGGGTCAACTCACCCTCACCGAGGGGTTGATGGGATTGCCGGCCGCCAGGGCAACGGCAATCAGCTACGTGCAGGTGGCATTTGCCGTGCTCTGGGGCTGGCTAATCTTTGCCGAGCCGCTCGAGGGCACGACCCTGCTGGGCGCGCTGCTGGTGCTGGCGGCCACATTGATGAGCCTCAAGCGTGCTGCATCCCCGGCGACTTGAGGCCTCTGACGGGCGGGGTGCCTGCAGGGCCTTTGGGGCTGGACATGATGATCACGTTGAGAAACTGGAGCCACCGTCCATCAGCGGCGGCGTTGCAATGGAAGCTCAGTTCTTGCCCATTTCTGGTTCGTGTGGCGTAGCACCATGACTTGATTGCAGTGTTAAGGCAAGCTCTCTTTGGGCAGGATGCCATTCGCTTCCCCAAGCAGACTCATCACAGATGAAACCCTTTTCTCTCAAGCGTGCATCGGTTCGAGCTGTCGCATTGTGTAGCTTGTGTTCATCTCTGGTGTCGCCAATGTTGGCTCGTCCCTCGTCCCAGTGGCAGCATGATCCATCCGGTGTTCCTGTCATCAAGGGTAACCAGCCAGTTGCGGTTTGGTCGAGAGACGGTCAGCGTTGTTTTGAATATCCAGCTCATACGGTTATCGTGAGTCCCATGGTAGAAGTGGGAAGCTCAATTGCTGTTTACCCAGCGGCTTTAAAGTGCAGGGAAGCCGATCCAAGTACGGCGATTGCGGCAACTTGCGGAGCAAAGAATGCAACAAAGTACGCAGCAACGTTCAAAAGACGGGGTGAGGCTGAATGGTTCTCCGGGCTCATTGGTGACGTCCTTGTGACGGACACTGGGACCGGTCCAGATCACAGGATGCTCACTCTCTATCATGTTGCCACGGGGGTTAAGCTCGGTGAGTTTTTGGATTATTCTGATCCTCTAGAGTTGAGCAAGGATCAAGCAAGACTGTCCTTCTGGATTCCCTCTGGGCGCGCAACAAAACAAAACTGTGGGCGCTATTCCGAGTGGCTCTCAATGGGGCTTGGAGCGCTTGTTGAGGCCAGGGTTTATGTTGATCTTCCGCAGGGTAAGCTGCATCAGACAGGTCAGTATCGCTGTAGCTCGCGTCAGGCTCCAATCCGTTAGTCTGGACTGGTTGATGTCAGTGATTTGGGCGACGATTGTGTGATCTGATTGTCTCGATTTCGCGCGTCCTCATCATGGCTGGGGCCCGTCGACAGGGCTCTGGGGTGTGAGCACGAAGCTGGTGCGTTTGTAGCCGTTGCGTTCCAGTGCCTGGAAGCACAAGTTCAGTGT
>JBJOHB010000133.1:0-10892 GCA_046047915.1 Cyanobacteriota bacterium | reverse complement strand
CACGCCGATCGATGAATATGACTCGATCCGCGATCAGGCACGCACGGCTGGCTACGCCTTCGGCATGATCAGCAAGGGCCTGCAGATGGGAGCTGAAGCCCGCCCCCTGTTCCCGGTGATCTGGGAGGAGCGCATGGACCAGAATCTCGAGGAACTGCGAGCCGAACTGGGAATTGAGGCTGTGCAGGAAGGCCCCTGGAGCTGGGCCAGCAATCCGGCCATCCAACAAGCCCTGGGGTTGTAAGACCCAGGGCCAGGGTGCAGCAGGACAGCAGCGCTCAGCCGCTCATGCTCGACGCCCACGGCGATGCTGTGACCGGCCGTGAACGCGGTGCCCCAGTTTCGCGGACAGCACTCAGCACCTCATCAGCAGATCATCCGCCATCGGTTCATCGCTGTGCTGGCTCGACGCTGACCCACTGGAGCCGATCGCGTCAGCCGTGCATGTCCTCCCAAAGCAACTCCCGCCGCTCCGTCGTCACCGCAAAGGAACGGGGGCGCAGGTCACTTGCGAGAGTTAGGCAGGCTGGCCGATATCATTGCCGCGGGTCGTACGTTGCCCAGGTACTTGCGCAGTACGGGCCAGCACTTGGCGAACTCGCTTCCATCCGTGAGCACATAGGTCACCCGGACCACGTCGCCAGGCTGCTGCCTGCCTGATGCAGCGCTGCCTCGATGTTCATGAAGCATTGCTCGGTCTGGGCCTCGATTCCCTCGGGAATCGTCATCGTCGAGTCGTCGAAGCCAGTAGTTCCCGAGACAAAGACCCAGTCACCTTGGGCGACGGCTCGGGAGTAGGCAATTTCATGCTCAAAGGTGGAGTCCGAGGTGATGAGCTTTCGTTCCATGGCAGGGGCGGGAAGTGGAGGGTGTCGTGGTCGCCATCGTCCATCCAAAGACAACCAAAGCGATCGTGGAGGCCAGAACCGCTTTTAAACTCTCGCTACCCAGAGGTTGCCTTGTTTACAGCCTGATCCGGATACCGGCGTCGAGACCCTGTTGAAGTCGGTTACCTGATTTTGTCTCATTACTCCAAAAGGACAACGTTGTATTCCCTCCAATGCCAATGATCCGATAGCCCAGATAGGCACTGGCAGCTTTGCTGATGGCATAGGACACCCCGACCTTTCCTTGTCCCGCGAAAGTGGTACCCGTAACTGAGCCATCTTGAACGTTGTACTGCGTACTCGCAAATCCAATACCTAGGCCGAGATATGGAGTCAACCTTGAACCAGTTTTAAGATCCTTCAGCAAATTGAACTGAACGATATTGGTCGCAACCTGATCACCATTCGACTGCGAGGACTGACCATTCAAGGTGTAATAGTTAGACGCCCGAGAGTAGTAACCGATGTATTCAGCTTCAACCCTCCAACCCTGACCAAATCCATAGCCAAGGCCGAGGTTGGGGCCCAGGGTGGTGCTGGTTTTGAAGAATTCATTGGTATATGCAGAGCTGGCGGGATCGAGGACTGAAATGCCAGTGCCAAAACCAACGGAAACACCCAAGGAGGCATATGGACCTTGGATAAAGCCATTGCCATCTGCTTTCGCCGTCGAGGCTTCATCTGCCTTGACAGTGCCAGCCGCCAAGAGCGAGGCCAGGAGGAATGGAAATCGAAGAGAACTAGCCAACAAACTACACTTCATCCGGCCAGTCAAAATGAAAACCAACAATATGGCATCCTGACCACTGTTCCAATCATGACTTGGATCCCGGTCCAGTCAGAGCGGATGAGGGCCGTGTTCACCATGGAGCGATGTCCTAGGGCCACGTCAAGATCACCAATGCGTTGCAGACGATGCAGGCCCAGCCCCCAGCCAGGCGCCAGCAACGCAAAAGTACCAAGGCCAGCGGCATGGGCATCGGCCTATGTCTGACGGGCAACGCCCCTTGCAACTGATGACATGTCATCAGTTGCAAGGGGCTGGCGAGCTGCAACACCGGGCGCCAGCTCAGCGCTCGGGCGACTGCAGCAGCAACACCAGCACCACCGCCAACAGTTGAGCGCCGATCATCGGCAGCACGCCGCCGCCCCCATGGCTGATCAGACCGGCGGCGATGGCGGGGTTGTACAGACCCGAACCGCTGAGGCCGCCCAGCACCACCAGGGCCACCAGGGCCAGGCCGATCACCACGCCCGACAGGGGCTGGGCAAAGGGGCAGATCTTGCCTTCGTGGCTCCAGACCAGGATCAGGCCATAAAGCGCCATGCTGAAGATCAGCTCGGGCACAATCGCGGCCGCAGTGAACGGCGGCGGCACCGTCGCCAGCGGATCGAGCCGAAACACGGCCACGGCTGCCAAGACCTGCGCCAGCCAGTAGGCCCCGGTTTCGCGCAACCCCTGGCCCCGCAGCAGACCACGCCAGCCAAAACGCTGCTGGTTGAGCAGCAACGTCACCGCTGGATTGAAGTGGGCACCGCAGAGCCGGCCCATCAGGTGAATCAGCAGGCACAGGGTCAGCCCGATGGCCCAGGCCTGCTCCAACGGCCCGAAACCGCTGTGGCCCAAACGCACACTGGCAAACGCCAGGGTGGCGGTCCCGATCGCCTCAAGCAGGGCGCGGCGGGCCAGGGAGAGCGGCATCAGCAACGTGAAAGGCATGGGCAAGATAGAAACGCGGCGCCAACAGGGCCAGGCAACGTGTCACGGCCCTTGTTGCAGACCCTGTGACAAGCGCTGTTATTGCCGCTATTGCAGCGCAGCGCAACCTTGATGGACAGCAGCGATTTCACTGCCTAGGGTTGAAGAAACGATCCTGGTTAATCATGGCAACGGGCTGCCAAATCGAGAAACTGGAAACGACCTACTTTGAAAATCCTGTTGATTTTCGCCATGAGGTCATTTATTTCATCATCATCGATCGCTTCCATGATGGCCATAGCACAACAGACGAGCGAGGCGAAGGCTCGGAACAGCAGGACAGCAAAGGCCTATACGACCGCACGCGCCAGAACTGGGGCAAATACTGGGGCGGCAACCTGCAGGGGGTGATCGACAAGATCGACTACCTCAAACAGCTTGGTGTCACAGCCATCTGGCTCTCACCGTTGTTTGAACAGGTCAGCGATCTTCAGTTTTGCCGAGCGCCGATGCACGGCTACTGGACGCGGGATTTCAAGCGCATCAACCCCCGCTTCCTCAAGGTTGGCGAATCCAACAGCATCAACGAATCCGACACCCTCAAAGCCCTGGTTGAGGCCTGCCACCAGGCGGGCATCAAGGTCGTGCTCGACATCGTCTGCAACCACAGCTCGCCCGAGATCAACGGTTGCAAGGGTGTGGTGCTGGATGACGGCACGCACCTGGCCGACTACCACAAGGACGAAAATAATTTCTATTACCACAACGGTGAAATCACAGATTGGGAGGACGAGTACCAACTGATTCACTGCGAAATGATGGGACTGGCCACGTTCAACGAGAAAAATATTGACTACCGCAATTACATCAAAGCCGCCATCAAAGAGTGGCTCGACGCAGGCATTGACGCCCTCAGGGTCGACACGCTGAAGCACATGCCGATCTGGTTCTGGCAGGAATTCAGCACCGAGATGAAGAACCACAAGCCGGGCCTGTTCATGTTCGGCGAATACGGCTTCAGCAAACCCTGGGAGCGGCGATCGGTCGAGTATGCCAACAACATCGGCATGTCGATTCTTGATTTTGGCCTTTGCGATGGCATCCGCTTCTGCATGTCAGGCAAGGAACCAGGTGGGTTTTACCAGGTTGAAAAGGTTTTGGCCTATGACCGCGTGTATCGCCGCGCCAATGAACTGGTCACGTTCATTGACAACCACGACATGCCGCGGTTTTTGTCGATCGTTGCCGACCAGCGCCTGCTGGACCTGGCGCTGGTGCTGCTGCTGACCCTGCGCGGTGTGCCCTGCCTGTTTTATGGCACCGAGCAATACCTGTGCAACAACACCGATGGCGGCCAGGATCCTTACAACCGGCCGATGATGGAGAGCTGGGACACCGCGGCCCAACCGTTCCAGCTGGTGCGCACGCTGTTGCGGCTGCGCGAAAGCAACCAAGCCCTCGCCTATGGCGCGCACCACACCGCCTGGGTGAACGAGGACTTCTATCTCTACACGCGCAATTACAGGGACAGCGCCGTGATGGTGATGGTCAACAAAAGCGACCATGACCATGTCGTCGATGCCGAAGCCATTCGCATGCCTGACGGCGAGCACCGCTGCCATCTGACGGGCCGTACGGTCAGCATCAGCAACGGCCGCCTGCAGGGCTACGGGGTGCCTGCCAAGTCGGCCATGGTGATCAGCGTTGAAGGCCAGCCCGTTCAGGGTGATGTGGTGGTGGTGTTTCAGCTCAACGGCTTTGAAACCCAACCCGGTCAATCCGTGGCCATCGTCGGCTCCTGTGAGGAGCTGGGCAACTGGCACCACGAACGGGCCTATGGCATGGAGTATGTGAACCAGAACACCTGGATCGCCTCGGTTGCGTTCAACCATGACGCCGCCAAGCTGGTCAACTTCAAATTCCTGATTCGCCAGGACGGTGCAGAGCCCATCCTCGAGTACGTGATCAACCGCAAGCTGTTGCTTCCCCAACAAGGAACCATCGCCGTGGACTGCTCCTGGAATGCGGCGGCCTGAGGGCGGCCGCCGCTCAGCCCATACCTCAGCCGTATCGTCCGGCGCTGAACAGCACCACCTCGGCAGCACGGCGGCGCACCAGGCCCGGCAGCTCGCGGTCGCCGCCCCGGCACCAGCGGGGTAGTTCTTCGGCGATCACCTGCTGGGGATCCTCGCCGGCTAGCAGCCGTCGCCGCAGGCTTGAACTGCGCAAGGCGCCACTGCCAACGTTGTAGGTAAAGCTGATCAGGGCCGCCTGCTGTCTGGGGCTGTAAAAGCGGGCCGGCGGGATGGCCTCTAGCAATTCAGGCGCGTACTGCACCGTCAGGCTGTGGGCGAGCAGATCGTCGGCCTGCTCGGCGCTGATGCGATCACCCAGCTGCACCGCCCGGCCATCGGGGTAGCGGGTCGTGCCGTAGCCGATCGTGACAACGCCGACCGGGTCCACATAGGCCTCGAGCGCCAGGCCCTCAAAGTGACGGATCAGGGGCAAGGCATGCTGCTGCCACGGGGCCGGCTGACCTGGGTTTGCCGTCAACGCCAATGGAGCCTGCTGCAGGGCCTGCAGTCCCTGCCCTGCGCCCAGGGAACCAGCCAGCAAGGCCAAAGCCAGAGGCAACCCGCCGCGGCCACCGGCCAACCCCTCCAGCCAGTCATCGTCGAGCTCCCAGGTGCCATCAGGATCCAGATCGCCCTGCTCCAACAGCGCAAAAAAGCCATTGGCATCGCCGCGGCTGACGCAGGCGTCCAGTTCACTGCAGAAGTCCTGATCGCTCTGGAGGCGTGCAATCAGACGGTCCAAAAAAGCCAGGGCAGGATCCTGCGTGGCCGCTGCGGACTGTTGAACATTCGCCATTGTTGACGAGAAAAGACTAATTCAGAACTACACATCTGAAGCTCTTCGCACTAAGAGAGCACCGAAAAGTCTTCAGGTTCTGAGCAAAGAAGCTGCACTGGTGCCGCACCGTGCCGCAGAGCTACCGCAACCACGCTGCAGGCGACAGGAGCGGGTGCGCGCTTGAAAAGCGAAGCAAAACAGCGACAATCGCCCCATGCTCAAGCCTGCCGTCACCCGCACCCCCCTGGCCCTGCTGCTGGGAGTCACCTGGCTGGCGGCCTGGGCTACCGCTGGTGCCCTGGCCCAGACATCCCCCCGCTACCGCATCAACGGCCAACTGGCCCCCCAGGTCCAACCCAACCCCGTCGCCAGCCAACTGCAAGCACAGCTGCGCAGCCTGAAGGCCGAGCTGGACTCTCGGGCCCGCACGGCCAACCTGCAACAGGCGCTCGAAAGCGCCCTGCTGAACAACCCGGATCTGGCCGCGGCCTATGCCCAGATCCAGGGCAGCCAGTGGAACCTGATCGCCGTGCGGCGCCAGTGGTATCCAACCCTGAACGCCAGCAGCAACACCCTGCCGACGCAGAGCTTCAGCACCACGAACGGCAGCGGACCGCGCACGGCCGACACGTCCACGTACACCAACAGCACCGCCACCGGCGTGGGGGTGAACCTGGGCTGGACCTTTTTCAACCCCAGCCGCGGCCCGGCGATCAATGCCGCCAGCGAAAGCCTGCGCCAGCAGCAGTTGCTGTTTGATGTCAGCGCCCGCAACCTGGTGTTGTCAGTGCAGCAGACCTACTTTCTGCTGCAGGAACAACGGCAGCTGATCAGCGCCTACGACACCATCCTGGCCAACACCGACCAACAGGTGAAGCTCAGCGAGGCCCAGTTCAACAGCGGCCTGCAGAGCATTGCCCAAGTCGAACAGATCCGCACCCAGCAATACAGCATCCTGAGCACGTTGATCAGCACCTACCGCCAGCTGCTGGACACCGCTGCCCAGCTGGCCCAGGCCATGGCCCTGCCGCCCGGAACCCTGGTGCTGCCCGCCGATCAGCTGCGCAGCATCGGCAGCTGGAGCGAGCCCCTGCCGGCGACCATCGCCCAGGCCCTGCGCCTGCGCGAAGAGATCCAGGCCAGCCTGGCGGCATCGGCCAGCGCCAGCTGGAGCGCCAGCAGCCTGTTCAACTCCTACTGGCCCAAGTTCAGCTTGGGGGCCAGCGGCAGCGTTGCCTACGACAACGGCACCAGCGGCTACCCAGGGCTGACAGCCACCACCACCAACACCACCCTCACCTGGAACGGCGGGGTGGGCCTGGGCTTCAGCTGGCAGCTGTTTGACGGTGGCATCAATGCCGCCAGCGCCCAGTCAAGCCGCGCTCAGGCTGTGCAACTGCAGAACCAGGCCGCCAGCCAACGGCTGAGCGTGACCCGCGAGGTCGAGCAGGCCTACAGCGCCTACCTGACCAGCCAGCTGGGTCTGCAAAGCACAAGCGCCCAAACCCAGGCGGCACAGCAGGCGCTGATCGCCATTCAGGAAAGGTTCAGGGTCGGGGTCGAAAGCATGACCTCGGTCGTGCAGGCCCTGAACGAGGCGATCGGTGCCGCCAACGCCTTTGCCAGCGCGCTGCGTACTTACAACGTCGCCGTCGCCAGCCTGTACCGCTACTCGGCCCGCTGGCCCGAAGGCACCCAGGCGCCCCTGCAACAGCGCACCAGCAGCCTCAAACAGCAATGAACCAGACGGTGGCTAACCCATTGCCGCGCCGCTAATTTGCAGCAGATCCATCTCAAACGCCCCTTCTCGACCGCTCCGTGCCCGACGACTCTGCGCAGCGCCCCAACCAGCCGGTTGCCCCGGCGAATGGCGCCGATGCAGCCGACGCCAATGGCAGCAAGCGGGCCGCCGATCGCTTTCAGATCTTTGAGTCGGTGGCGCTGGAGCGCCTGCAGGCCGGCAGCGATTCGACCAAGCCGGCCGCTTTTTTGCCCCTGCCGGTACGGCTCACGGCCCTTGCAGCGGCGGCGATCGCCGGCATCGGCGTGGTCTGGTCGGTGCTGGCGCGGGTGCCGGTTCAGGTCAACGGCACCGCGGCGATTGTGCCCAGCAGCGGCATCGGCACCCTGCTAGCCCCAACCGCCGGCCACTTGCATTACCAGGTCAACGGCCTGGGCCCAACCACGCTGCCGATGGCCCAACAGGGGAACAACCAGCTGCTGGGCCGGTTCTGGAACCTGGATGCGCGGGTGTTCTCTAACACGGTCGAAGCGGCCAACAGTCTGGACACCCTGACCAAGGCTGCCCTGGCGCCCGTGCAGGGACAGCCGCTGGTGCTGCCTGAAGATCTGCCCAATCAAGAGCTGTTCGACAGGCCGGGCAGCCGGCTGTTGATCACCTACCCCGAAGGCACCCTGCTGGCACGGGTCACCGACCCCCTGGCCCACCAGGAGCTCAACGGTGCCCTACTGAGCACCCTGCCAGCGGTCGATCTGCAACAGCAGCAACGGCGCGAGCGCCTGAAGCGCTCGGGCCAGTACCGCAACCTGGGCGGACTGCAGCAGGGCCAGCGCCAGGCGATCGCCCGTGAACTGGAGCAGCGGCGCGAGCTGTACCAACGCCTGCAGCGGCTGTGGAAACAGGGCTACATCCCCAGCACCCAGCTGCTCGACGAGCAGACCCGCATCAACAACCTCGAGAACCAGCTGCTCAGCGCCGATGCGACCCAGCTCAACACCCGCATCAATAGCCAGGATCAGCTCGATCAGTCCAAGCAGGCCAACATTGCCAACGTCGACAGCCGCAACAAACTCGAAAGTCAACTGATCAACTATTTGTCCAAGACCTCGCTGTTTGTTCCCGATGGCGGGTTTTATCTGCTCGCCAAATTCTTTAGGGACGGCTCCTGGGTGAAGCAGGGTGACGAGCTGCTCAGTTACACCACCAAACCGCCCGAACTGCCCAAAACCGTGCCGGTGTTTCTGGACGGCACCGCTGCCCAGCAGGTCAGCGAGGGCATGGCCGTGCTGCTGACCCCCAAGGGGATCTCGAGAGCCGAATACGGCGGCATTCGCGGCACCGTGGTCGAGGTCAACAAACTGCCCCTGCTGGGCGAGGGGGTGTTCGGCGCGGTCGGCAGCCGCTCCCTGGCCGGTTCGATCCAACAACAGATCCCTGCGCCTTACCTGGTCTGGGTCAGGCTGGATCAGGCTGATCCCGCCCTGTGCCAGCAGGTGCTGTCGCGCCGCTGCTACCGCTGGAGCTCAGGCCGGCTGCCCCCCCACCCCGTGCGGCTGGCCAGCCTGGCCGATGTGCAGATCACCACCACCTACCGCAGGCCGGTGGAATTTGTGATGCCGGCCCTGCGCAAGGCCCTGGGCCTGGTGGTTGACAACAAATGACGGGCAGGACCGCGCCCCGCACCCTGAGCAGCACCCGGGTCAGCACCCCGACGGTGTTGCAGTACGAGGCGGTCGAATGCGGCGCCGCCAGCCTCAAGATCGTGCTGGGCTACCTGGGCAAGGTGTTGCCCCTGGCCGACCTGCGCGAACGCTGCGGCATCAGCCGGGACGGGGTCACGGCCGTGCAGCTCAAGCGGGCAGCCCTGAGCCTGGGTCTCGAGGTCAAGGCGTTTCGCTGCAGCGCCCAGCACCTGCTCGACAAGGGTCAGTTTCCCTGCATCATTTTCTGGAATTTCAACCACTTTCTCGTTCTTGAGGGCTTCCACAAGGGCCAGGCCTACCTAAGCGACCCGGCCAGCGGCCGCCGCAACGTCGACTGGGAGGAGTTCCAGACCAGCTTCACCGGAGTGGTGCTGGAACTGCGGCCCGGCGAGGGCTTCAGCCCGGGCGGCAGCGAGCCCAGCCTTTACCGCTGGGTGCCAGCGTTGATTGCCCCCTACCGCAGCCTGCTGCCCTGGCTGGCGCTGGTGTCCCTGGCGGGATCCCTGCCCGAGCTGTTCATCGCCGGGGCCACCAGCCAGTTCATCGACGGTTTCTTGCAGAACGGCCGCGAGAACATTGCGATTCCGGTGATCTGGATCACGGGCATCGCCGTGGTGGTGCTGATCGCCCTGCTCAATCTGCAGAAATTGCTGTTGCGCAGCCTGGGCAACCTGCTGCTCAAGCGCATCAGCAGCCTGCTCTACATCTCGCTCTTCAGCCTTCCCTACCGCTACTTCGTGCAGCGCATGCGCGGCGAGGTGGCGACGCGACTGATCCTGCCGTTCTCGTTGGTGCAGCTCAGCGTCACCGGTGTCGTCGATTTTGGTCTGTCCCTGGGCTCGGGGCTGCTGGCCTTGATCGTCGGCCTGCTGATCTCGCCCTGGCTGGCCCTGCTGACCGTGGCCATCGCCGGTGGCAACACCGCCCTGACCCTGTGGATCAGAGAACGGCGCAAAGGCGACAACTACAAGTTGGCGATGGTCCAGGGCAAGGCCGGCGGCATTGGTATGTACGTGATCCAGTGCATCGAAAGCATCAAGGCCAGCGGCCTTGAAAACGAATCGTTCATGCAATGGTCGGCCAGCTTCAACGAAGGTCTGGCCGAACTGCAGAAGCAATCGCTGGCCAGCTCGTTGGTGGGGCTGATGGGCACCACCTCGGGTTTTTTGCTGCGCTGCAGCGTGATCATGCTGGGCGGCCTGTTGATCATCGTCGGCCAGATCACCCTGGGCGAATTAATGGCCTTTCAGTTCCTGATGGGCATGATCCAGGCGCCCCTGGCCCAGCTGAGCCTGCTCAGCAGCCAGTTGCAGCAACTCGATGGCCAGGTGGGCCGCACCAACGACGTGATCGACACCGATGTCGATCCCACGGTGCGCAGCTTCCAGATGGCCACCGCCATAAGCCCCAGCCGCCAGTTGCGGGGCGAGCTGGAACTGCGGGATCTGGGCTTTCAATTCAGCAGCACCACCCCGATGCTGTTCGGCGGCCTGAACCTGCAGCTGCAGGCCGGGCAGCACCTGGCGATCGTGGGCGGCAGCGGGTCCGGCAAATCCACCCTGCTGCGCCTGCTGGCCGGCCTGTATCACCCCAGCCAGGGCGGTGTGTTCTATGACGGCCGGCACTGGTTGGACTGGGATGACCCGACCCTGCGCGCTTCGATCGCGCTGGTGTCCCAGGACGTGTTTCTGTTTCCAGCCACCCTCGAGCAGAACCTGAGCCTCTGGGATCCCCGTTACAACGCCAGCCAGGCGATCGAAGCCCTGGAGCAGGCCGGCCTGCTCGACGACCTGGGCGGGGCGGGCGCCCTGGGCCTGCACCTGGGTGAAGCGGGCGGCAACCTGAGCGGCGGCCAGCGCCAGCGGGTCGAAATCGCCCGGGCCCTGCTGCGCCAGCCCAGCCTGCTGCTGATGGATGAAGCCACCAGCGCCCTGGACGATCGGCGCGAGCGGCAGATCATGGCCGCGGTCAAGCAGGTGCCCCGCACCCTGGTGACGGTGGCCCACCGC
>JBJOHB010000132.1:0-12875 GCA_046047915.1 Cyanobacteriota bacterium | reverse complement strand
GATCCGGCCTTTGCCGGTGTGCCGGGCTGCCTGGCCGTGGTCGGTTGGGACCCCTGCCGGGATGGCCGGCAGGCGGGCGAGCTGGCGGCGCGGGTGCTGGCCGGCACCCCACCGGCCCAGTTGCCCTTTGAACGGCCCGGGACCCCCCAGACCTGGCTCAACCCCCTGACCGCCCGTCGGCTGGGCCTGGCCCTGCCGGGGGCGGTTCTGTCCCGCTCGACTGTGGTGCAGGGTCCAGCAGGCGCAGCAACCAGCTGCGGCTGAGGCTCTGCAGCAGGGCATTGCTGCTGCGGGCCAGGGCCTGAATCTCGCCCAGGGTGGTCTGGACGCTGCCCAGGGTGGTCTCAAGGCTGCTGGTTGCGGCGTCGACGCCGGACTGGAGGCGGCCGGCGCGACCCACCAGCTCGCGTTCGAGTCCGTCGGCCAGCCGTTCACCGCTGCTCAGCGTCCGGTCCAGTTGATCCAGCGAGCGGGGCATGCGCTGCTCCACCAGCTTGGCGGAGCTGGTCATGACCTGCTGCAAGGGGATGCGGCTGGCGGCCAGATCCTTGATCAGGCTGGCCATGCTCGGGCTGGGTTCGTAGATCAGGGTCTCGTTCGGGGCCAGCGAATCCCGACGGCCCAGATCGTGCAGGTCCGGCGTGATGGCGACGTAGGGGCTGCTCAGCAGGCTGTCCTGCGCCAGCGTGGCCCGGCTGCGGGGGCCGATCATCGGCTGCTGGGCTTTGGCCACCTGCAGGGTCACCAGCACCTGGGCGTCGTTGAGCAGGCGGATGCGTTGCACCTGGCCCACCGGGTGGCCCGAGATCATGACCGCCATGCCCGGTTTGAGCCCGGCGGCGCTGTAGGTGCGAAAGCTGAGTTCCAGGCTGGGGGACCACCAGTTGCGGGGTGCGCCCATGCCCGCCACCAGCAGCCCCAGCAGCACCAGGCTGCCGGCCATCCAGCCTCTGTGCTCCAGGTCGGTCTCGCGCAGGCGTTTGCGGAGGGTTGCCATGGCTCAGCTCACCCCGATGCTGATCAGGGGCGTGATCAGCAAGGCCCACATCAGGTCCAGCATCAGCACCGCCGCCAGGCTGACGCTGATCGCCCGCGACAGGCCAGCCGTTGGTGGCAGGCCAAGCCGGCGCGTGCGGGCCCCCTGGTCGAGGGCGATCCACAGGGTCAGCCCAGCGAACAGGGCGGTCTTGAGCAGGCTGAAGCCCAGCAACAGCGGATCGAGGTTGCCCACCAGAAAGCGCAGCTCATCGAGGCTGTCCAGCTCGGGCCGGGTCAGCATCGCCGCCACCAGGGCGGCTGCCAGCATGTAAGGCACATGGGCCAGGGCGCCAAAGATCAGGCCGGCGGACTGCTGGCGCCAGAGCTGGCGCAACCAGCTCGCGCGCCGATGGGCGAACCGGGCCCCCAGCTTCACCATCAGCGGCCCGTCGCGCAGCAGCAACAGCAGGCTGATCAGCACCGGCGCCACCAGTGCTGTGGTCCGAATCGACAGCACCTGCACGCTGAGGTTGGCCACCTGTTCCAGGGGCCCGGCCAACAGCTGGATGAAGCCCATGCTGACGGCGGCACCGGCCAGCAGGGCCAGTCCGACATTGCCGAAATCAAGCCGGTTCAGCCTGTTGACCATGGCCCTGCGCTGGCTGCCGATCGCCGCCAGGATGGCAGCACTGGGGTCCCCCGACACGGGGTGTTGCGCGATGAGTCGCTTGCGGGTGGGCGTGGCCGGGCCGGTGGGCTCGGGCAAGACGGCCTTGGTCGAGGCGCTCTGCCGGCGCTTGCGCGATCGGTTGGAGCTGGCCGTAGTGACCAACGACATCTACACCCAGGAGGACGCCCAGTTCCTAACGCGGGCTGGGGCTCTGGAGCCCGAGCGCATCCGCGGCGTCGAGACCGGTGGCTGCCCCCACACCGCCATCCGCGAGGACTGCTCGATCAACCGGGCGGCGGTGGCCGAGCTGGAAGCCGCCTTTCCCGATCTCGATCTGGTGCTGGTCGAGAGCGGCGGTGACAACCTGGCCGCCAGCTTCAGCCCTGAGCTGGTCGATCTGTGCATCTATGTGATCGACGTGGCCGCCGGCGACAAGATCCCCCGTAAAGGGGGGCCGGGGATCACCCGCTCGGACCTGCTGGTGATCAACAAGATCGATCTGGCGCCGATGGTCGGCGCCAGCTTGGCGGTGATGGAGGCCGACACCGCGCGCATGCGGGCCGGGCGTCCGTGGTGCTTCACCAACATCCGCACGGGCCAAGGGGTGGCGCAGGTGGAGGCGTTTCTGCTGCAGCAATTGCCCGATCAGTAGCAACCAGCACAGCGTTTGCGGCCGGCGTCGACCTCGCGCAGGCCTTGCGGGGACATGAGTCTCATGGGTTGGGGAAACGGTTTCAACCGCTACCAAAGGGGCCCAGGTCGCTCGATACGGTCCGCCTACCGCTGATCGGCGGAGCCCCTTTTCGTGTTTGTAGACCCCATGACATTCCCCCTGAAGCGGAAGTCGGTTCTGCCCCTGCTCGGCGGTGCCACCCTGGTGGCCACGTCGTTCTCGCTGGTGGCCTGCGGCGGCGGACAGCAGGCCGGAGGCAAGTTTGATGGCGAAGTGAAGGTCGGCATCCTTCATTCCCGTTCGGGAACCATGGCCATCTCCGAGAACACGGTGGCCGAAGCCGAGTTGATGGCCATCGATGAGATCAATGCCAAAGGTGGCATCACCATCGACGGCAAGAAGCTCAAGATCGTGCCTGTCGAAGAAGACGGTGCCTCCGATTGGCCCACCTTCGCCGAGAAGGCGAAGAAACTGATTGATCAGGACCAGGTCGCCGTCGTCTTCGGCGGTTGGACCTCGGCCAGCCGCAAGGCGATGCTGCCGGTGTTCGAAGCCAAGGACCACTTCCTCTTCTACCCGATTCAGTACGAAGGTCAGGAGTGCTCCAAGAACATCTTCTACAGCGGTGCTGCTCCCAACCAGCAGGCTGAGCCCGCCGTCGATTGGCTGCTGAAGAACAAGGGCAAGGACTTCTTCCTGGTCGGTTCGGATTACGTCTATCCGCGTACCGCCAACACGATCATGAAGGAGCAGCTCAAGGCCAATGGCGGCAAGGTCGTGGGTGAGGACTACCTGCCCCTGGGGAACACCGAGGTGGCTCCGATCATTGCCAAGATCAAGCAGGCTCTGCCCAAGGGCGGTGTGATCGTCAACACCCTCAACGGTGATAGCAATGTGGCCTTCTTCAAGCAGATGAAGGCTGCCGGCATCACCCCGGCCAACGGCTACTCGATCATGAGCTTCTCGATCGCCGAAGAGGAGATTGCGGCCATCGGTCCTGAGTACCTCGAGGGCACCTACGCGGCCTGGAACTTCTTCCAGAGCCTCGACACCCCGGCCTCCAAGGAGTTCACCAAGAACTTCAAGGCCAAGTACGGCGATAAGCGGGTCACCAATGACCCCGCTGAAGCCGCCTACATGATGGTCTATCTGTGGGCCGCCGCCGCTGAGAAGGCCAACAGCGTTGATGACAACAAGGTGCGTGAGTCCCTGATCGGCGTGAGCTTCGAGGCTCCCGAAGGCAAGGTGACCGTGATGCCCAACCACCACGTCGAGAAGCGCGTGCTGATCGGTGAGGTGCAGAAGGACGGCATGTTCAAGATTCTTCAGGACAAGGGCTTCGTCAAGCCGGTGGCCTGGAACCAGTACGTGCCGGAGACCAAGGGTTACACCTGCGATTGGACCCAGAAGCGTCCTGACGCTGGCAAGTTCAAGATGTGATCGCCGATCGGCGGTTGCAACCTGACGCACTGATGGCGTTGTTTCAGGAGGGATTCGTTCCCCCCTTTTTTCTCCCTTGCAGGTCCTGATGGATCTTCTTTACAACACACTGTTCAATGGCCTGGCCATCGGTTCGGTGCTGGTGCTTGCCGCACTGGGGCTGGCTGTGGTCTTCGGTCTGATGGGGGTCATCAACATGGCCCACGGCGAATTGATGATGCTGGGTGCTTACACCACCTTTGTGGTGCAGAACCTGTTCAAGGACGGCCCCCTTGAGGCCCTATTCCCCGTTTACATTCTGATCGCGATTCCGGTGGCGTTCCTGGTCAGCGGCCTGGCCGGGCTGCTCCTGGAAAAGACCGTGATTCGCCGTCTCTATGGCCGACCTCTGGAGACTCTGCTTGCCACCTGGGGCGTCAGCTTGATCCTGCAGCAGTTTGTGCGCTCGGTCAGCAGTGCCTTTGCGATCGGTCTGATCGTGGCCGTGGCCCTGGGAGTGCTGTGTCCCCGCTTCACACCCCCGTCCCTGTGGCGGCAGCGCTGGAGCCCCGTGCTGGGGGTGGGCAGCTGGGTCGCTGCCGGTCTGATCGGCATTGCCCTTGCTTCAGCGTTGGGCGGCGTGCGTGTGCTCGACCAGCCCTGGTTCAGCGCCCGCAACATCGATGTCACGGCACCCCAGTGGCTGCGGGGCTCGGTTGATCTCGGCGCCCTGAACATGCCGACCGCGCGCCTGTTCATCATTGCCCTCACGGCGATCGCCCTGGCTGCGGTGATCTGGTTCCTGCAAAAGAGCGTCTGGGGCATGCGCATCCGTGCGGTGACCCAGAACCGCTCGATGAGCGATTGCCTGGGCATCCCCACCGAAACCGTCGATGCCCTGACCTTTCTGGTGGGCTCAGGCCTGGCGGGTGTGGCCGGCGTGGCGGTGACGCTGCTGGGTTCGGTGGGGCCGAACCTGGGCGGCAATTACATCGTCGACTGCTTCATGGTCGTGGTGCTGGGCGGCGTCGGCAAGTTGGTCGGCACCGTGGTGGCTGCGTTGGGCATCGGCGTGCTCAGCTACATCGTTGGCTCGGGTTCGCTGCTGCTGGTCTGGCCGGCGATGCCGCCGGCGCTCAACGAACTGGTGACCTTCTTTGCCACCACCTCGATGGCCAAGGTGCTGGTGTTTGCCTTGATCGTCGTCTTCCTGCAGTTCAGGCCCGCGGGTCTGTTCCCGCAGAAAGGACGTCTGGTGGAGGCCTGAGCCATGGCTGATCTGTTGTCTGTGCGCAACCTGCGGCGCGCCGTTCCCTGGCTGCTGATTGTGATCGCGGCGCTGGTGCTGCCGGTGGTGTTGCCGCCGTTCAGGCTCAATCTCTTGGGTCGTTTCCTCTCCCTTGGCATCGTCGCCCTGGGGATTGATCTGATCTGGGGTTTCACCGGGCTGTTGAGCCTGGGTCAGGGCATCTTCTTTGCTCTCGGCGGCTATGCCCTGGGCATGCATCTGCAGCTGAGTTCGCTGGCGCCGGGGGAACTGCCGGAGTTCTTCGGTCTTTATGGGGTCAAGACTTTGCCTGCCTTTTGGCAGCCCTTCACCTCGCCGCTGTTCACCCTGCTGTGCATCTGGGTGCTGCCGGCCCTGGTGGCCGGCGTTCTCGGTTATCTGGTGTTCCGCAACCGCATCAAGGGGGTTTATTTCTCGATCCTGACCCAGGCGGCCCTGCTGGTCTTTTTCAACTTCTTCAACGGCCAGCAGAAACTGATCAATGGCACCAACGGTCTCAAGACCGACACCGCCCGTCTGCTGGGTGAACTGGTGGGCAGCGATGCGATGCAGCGCAATCTGTTTTGGCTCACGGTGGTGCTCACCATCGGCGCCTACCTGCTGTGTCGCTGGCTGACACGGGGTCGCTTTGGTGATGCCCTGATCGCCATTCGCGACGACGAGCCGCGGCTGCGGTTCACCGGCTACAACACCACCGTCTACAAAACCCTGGTGTTTGCTGTCGCCGGAGCCATGGCCGGGGTCAGCGGTGCTTTGTACACGGTGCAGTCCGGCATTGTCAGTCCCCAGTTCATGGCGGTGCCGTTCTCGATCGAAATGGTGATTTGGGTGGCGGTCGGAGGTCGCGGCACCCTGATCGGCGCCGTTCTCGGTGCCGTGCTGATCAATTACGCCAAAAGTCTGGTCAGCGAGGCCCTGCCGGAAACCTGGCTGTTCATTCAGGGCGGTCTGTTCCTGTTGGTGGTGACCGCCCTGCCCGATGGACTGGTGGGCTGGTGGCGCAGCGGCGGGCCCGCTCGGATCAGGGCCATGGTCAGCTCGCCTCCTGCCGTGGCCACCTATCCCGATCTGGAGCTGGATCCTGCGGTTCAGGCCGAAAAAGCAAAGCTGGAAGGAGATGCCCGATGAACCCTGTTCACCCCACCACCGCCGCCCCAGCAGCCCCCTTGCTGGAGCTGCGCGGTGTGAGCGTCTCGTTCGATGGCTTCTGGGCCCTCAATGACCTCAACCTGCGGCTGGTTCCCGGCGAGCTGCGGGCGGTGATCGGGCCCAATGGGGCTGGCAAGACCACCTTTTTGGATGTGATTACCGGCAAGGTGCGTCCCACCAACGGTGATGTGCTGTTCAGGGGGCGCTCCCTGGTCGGCATCGCCGAGCACCGCATCGCCCGGCTGGGTATCGGCCGCAAGTTTCAGACGCCGCGGGTGATCCAGAACCTCAGTGTGCGGCGCAACCTGGAGCTGGCGGTCAACGGCAGCCATGATCCGTTGACCCTGCTGTTCGGCAGGCTCAGCCAGCCGCAGCGCCAGCGGGTCCAGGAGCTGCTGGCGGTGGTTGGTCTTGAGGCCCATGCCGCGCAGCAGGCCGGCAGCCTGTCCCACGGTCAGAAGCAGTGGCTTGAAATCGCCATGCTGCTGGCCCAGGACCCCGAACTGCTGCTGGTCGATGAGCCGGTGGCTGGTCTGTCCGATGAGGAGACGGAGCTCACCGGCACCTTGCTGCGCAGCCTGGCCGGCGATCACACCGTGCTGGTGATCGAGCACGACATGGAGTTCATTCGTGAGCTGCAGGCCCCGGTCACGGTGTTGCACGAGGGCCATGTCCTCTGCGAGGGCTCCATGGACGAGGTGCAGAACGATCCGCGGGTGATCGAGGTCTACCTGGGTACCGAAACAGAAGGGGAATTCAACGGATGACTGACACTGTTCTGCAGGTCCGCGCGCTCAACGTCTATTACGGCGAGAGCCATATCCTGCGCAACGTCGACCTCTCGATCGCCCCGGGCCAGATGGCCTGTTTGATCGGTCTTAACGGCGTTGGTAAGACCACCCTGCTGAAGACGATCATCGGTCTGTTGCGCCAGCGCAGCGGCAGCGTCCTGTTGGCCGGCGAGGAGATCTCGGCGATGCCGCCCCATCGGCGCGCCCGCGGAGGCATCGGCTACGTCCCCCAGGGTCGGGAGATCATTCCCCAGTTGACGGTGCGTGAAAACCTGCAGCTGGGCCTTGAGGCTCTGCCGGGCGGCCTGGCGCGCAACCGCCACATCGATCCGCTGGTGTTCGAGCTGTTCCCTGTGTTGGAGACGTTTCTGAACCGACGCGGCGGCGATCTCTCGGGTGGTCAGCAACAACAGCTGGCGATCGCCCGCGCCCTGCTGGGCAAGCCGCGGCTGCTGCTGCTGGACGAACCCACCGAGGGGATCCAGCCCTCGGTGGTGCTCGACATCCAACGGGCCATTGCGCGGATTCTGCGCGAGACGTCGATCGGCGTGTTGCTGGTGGAGCACCACGCCAGCTTTGTCCGTCAGTCGGACTGGTATTACGCCATGCAGAAAGGAGGCGTCGTCGCCAGCGGGTCCACCCGCGATCTGAGTCCCGCGATGCTGCAGCGCTTCCTCAGTGTCTGAGGGCGGCCGTCACAGGTTCGGGACGCCGGACTTTGATCAACGTCTGTGACTGCTGCGCTGTTGTCGGCGCCGTTGTCGGGGGCAGCTGCTAAGGGTTGGAACGTTTGCGTTTGTTGCTCGTGCGTTCTTCTGTCTCCTCACTGCTCGCTGCCAGTCTGCTGGCCGGCTTGGCGGGCAGTGCCGCAGCACCCGCTCTGGCCCAGGGCCGTTGTGAGTTTCTGCAGCCCGTCGGTGGCAACGGCGTGACGCCGATCATCACCAAGACGATCAGCATGGGCAACATCTTCGGTCGCCCCAACTGGAACACCGACTTCTACGTCACCAAGCCCTACAAGAGCTACAAGTTTTTCTTTACGGCCAATTCGTCGGTCAGCGCCACCTACCCGGTTGAGGGCTATCTGAAGTTCAGCGATGGCAGCAACATCCAGGTGATCAACGATCCCTCGTTTGCGCCGCCGATGGGCACCGGCAAGATGTGGGGTCCGTTCCCGGCCTATCCCGACAAGACCGTCACCCAGCTGAACTTCAAGATTGGCGCTACGGCGGATCAGGCGGCTACCGGTTTCACCTACCGCATCTCCACCCAGGGTTGCTTCTGAGGCCCTAGAGCAGCCGGCGCCACAGCTGTTCGGCCAGCTCTGGGCTGACCGTGGCCCGGGGGCCAACCCTCGGGCCATCGCCCGTGTTGCCGCCCCTGTTCTGCGGACAGCGGATCGGTCGGCAGCCCAGGCTGTTGAGCAGCAGCGCCCCCGGGCTGGCCAGCAGGTCTGCCCGGCTGATCGGGCGCTCGTGGACCAGACCGCTGGCGATCGCTTGCTGGCGCATCGTTCCGGGCAGGCACCCGCTGTTCAGGGGCGGCGTCAGCCAGCCGTCGTTGCCTTGAACCAGCAGGTTGGCCGCGGTGCCGCAGCACAGGCCGCCGGCGCTGCTGGTCAGCAGGGCGTCGTCGGCCCCGGCGGCGCTGGCTTGGCGCCGGGCGATCAGGGCGCTGCCGTAGCCGAAGCTCTTGCAATGGCTCAGCAGGCTGGTGGCCTGGCGCTGTTCGCTGGGGCTGATGATCACCGTCAGCGGTTCAAAGCTGGGCACCATGGCGCTCAGCTGCAGCCAGAACAGTTCGCCTGACTCGGTGGCACCGGCTGGCGCCAGTCCCCGGGGGGCGCTCTCCCGGCACCAGTTGAGCCGCAGGGCACCGGTGGCGATGCCACTGCGGGCGATGGCCTGTTGCAGCAGGGGGTTGATGTCCGCCGCCGCTGGTGGCGGGGCCAAGCCCAGCACCGCAGCACCGCGTTGCCAGCGCTGCAGATGGGCTGCCAGCAGCTGGGGCTGCCCGCCTAGCACCAGCACGGTTTCGAACACTCCCTCGGCCAGCAGCAGGCCGCGGGCATCGGCGGGCAGGTGCAGGGTGCTGGGTGCGCCCCAGCAACCATCGCCACCGCCGCGCTGGATCCAGCCGATGCTGGCGGGGCCGCTGCTCATGCCAGGGCCTGCAGCAGGGGATTCAGTTTCCAGCCCAGCTCGGCGGCTTCGGCGGCGGGGTCCGAATCGGCGACGATGCCGCAACCCGCATGGGCCCTGAGGGTGCGGTCCTTGAGCATCAGCGAACGGATGATGATGTTGCTGTCCAAGCTGCCATCGCCCCCCAGGCGAAACAAGCTGCCGCAGTAGGGGCCCCGCGGCACCGGTTCCAGTTCGCCCAGCCGCTGGCAGGCCCTGATCTTGGGGGCGCCGCTGATCGAGCCCCCCGGCCAGCAGGCCCGCAGCAGCGCCGCGTTGCTGATGGCCGGGTCCAGTTGTCCCTCGATCACCGAGGTCAGGTGGTGCACCTGGCGGTAGCTCTCTAGACCCACCAGCTGGGGGACCTGAATCGAGCCCGGCAGGCAGACCCGGCCCAGATCGTTGCGCAGCAGGTCGACGATCATCACGTTTTCGGCCCGGTCCTTGGGGCTGCTGACCAGGTCGGCTGCCGCGTCGCAATCGGCCAGCGGGTCGTCGCTGCGGGGCCGGGTGCCCTTGATCGGCCGGGTTTCAACCAGACCCGTGGCATCCCGCCGCAGGAAGCGTTCGGGCGAACTGCACAGCAGCGCCTCGCCGGCGGCGCCGCCGCTGCCGATCGCCAGGCCGGCAAACGGGGCCGGGCAGCGGTGGCGCAGCCGGCCATAGAGCGCCAGGGCAGCGCACGGCCCGCCGGGGGCGCCGGACGGCAGGGACGCCTGGCAACAGGCCGACAGGTTGGCCTGAAACAGATCGCCCGCGGCGATCCAGTCGCGGATCTGCTGCACCTGGATGGCAAAGCGGGCAGGGTCCGTGTGCCAGTGCCAATCCTGCAGGGGCAGCCTGAAGGCAGCGGTGGGCTCTGCCGCCGCCGGCTGCTCCTGGGGCAGGGCGCTGATCAGCTCCTGCAGCAGGGCTGCCAGCGGCCGCCCCGGCTCAGGCTCGGCTTCGAGCCACAGCTGCTGCTGCTGCAGGTCAAACACCAGTTCGTGGCTGTAACGGGCTGCCCACAGCAGGGCCATCGGCGGTTCGCGCCAGTGGGCGGCGGGCTCGACCCAGGCGCCGGCCTCGTAGGCCAGCCAGCCCATCCAGCTGCCGCCGCCCTCCCCTGGCCGTTCCAGGTTGGCCAGGGCGGCAAAGGGGTCCTGGCCGCCGCTGCTGCCGGGCAGACCCCGGCAGCAGACGCTTTGCTCTGGTTTGAACCCCAGGCGCGCCCAGCGCCCCAGGTCGCTGCCATCGCCATCGAGCCAGACCAGGCCCTCGGCGCCCAGTTCGCCGGCGACGGCCTCAACTACCCGCCATGGATCGCGCCAGGGCAGCGCATGGCGATTGGTGTGGCCAGGGCCCATGGGCTTAACCCCCGGGGCGGCTGGCCAGATCGGGGCGGCCCGCCGCGATCAGTGCTGCATCGCGGATGCGGCAGCTGTCGCAGACGCCACAGGGTGCGTCGCCGCCGCTGTAGCAGCTCCAGGTGGCGTCGATCGGCACGCCCAGGCGCAGGGCCTGGCGCACAATCTCGGTTTTGCTCCAGGTCACCAGCGGCGCCCACAGCCGGGGTCCGTGGCCCTCGCGGCCGGCCTTGGTGGCCAGGTCGGCCAGGGTCTGAAAGGCGGCCAGGTAGTCGGGCCGGCAGTCGGGGTAGCCCGAGTAGTCGACGGCGTTGACCCCCAGCACCAGCATCCGCGCGCCGCGGGCTTCGGCCAGGCTGAGCCCCAGGGCGATGAACACCGTGTTGCGGCCCGGCACGTAGGTGCTGGGAATCACCCCGGTTTCGACCCCGCCGGTCGGCACGGCGATGCTGCCGTCGGTCAGGGCCGAGCCCCCCCAGGCCGCCAGATTGACCGGCAGGGTGTGGTGCTCGGCGATGCCCAGGGCGGCGGCCACCGCGGCAGCCGCCTGCAGCTCGCGCCGGTGGCGCTGGCCATAGTCCAGCGACAGGGCGATCACCTGCTGGCCGGCCTCGATCGCCAGGGCGGCGGCGGTGGCCGAATCGAGCCCGCCTGACAGCAGGGCGATGGCCACCGGCCGGGCCGGGTCAGTGCTGGAAGCGGTCATGGCCCAAGGCTGGCAGATCTGAGCAACATGGGGCCAGTCCCTGCCTCTGCCGCCATGGTGTCGATCCGGCCAGTCGTCGTTGCCGTCGCCAGTGCGGCCTTGGGGTTGGCGGCGCTGCCGGCTGCCGCCATTCCCCGGCTTGACCTGTCGGGCTATCCGGCCCCGGCGGCCGGCGAGCGCCGTTGGGTGATCCAGTTGCCGGGGGTGCTGCCCCCCACTCGCGACCCGGCCCTGTCGCCCGATCCAGGCGACTGGCGGGTGCAGCTGATCGTCGGCCAGATGGCGCAGGTCGACTGCAACCAGCACAGTTTTGCGGCCCGGTTGCGGCCCTGGCGCCTGGCCGATGACAAGCCGATGGTGTTTCGCGTCGACAACGTCGGACCGATGGTCTCGACCCGCATGGCCTGCCCGCCGAACCAGCCCAGGCGTCAGGCGTTTGTGACCATGGCCGGCAAGCCTTACGTGGTGCCCTATGCGGCCAGCCACCCGATCGTCGTCTACGCCCCGGCGGCGCTGCAGCTGCGTTGGCGGCTGTGGAAGGCCGAGCGCCAGAGCCGCGACGCCCTGGCGCTCTGATCGCTCAGCGGATCGCCAGCCATTTGTGGGTCTGCAGGCTCAGGCGCCAGGCGCTGTGGCTGCGCACGTGCTGCAGGCACAGCTGCAGGGCGTTGTCATGGCCCCAGACCGGTTGCAGCAGCAGGGCCGGAGCGGCTCCATGCGGGCGTTGCTCGGCGGCCGCGCGGGCCATGGCAGCGGCAAAGTCCAGGTCGGCGGGTCCTGTGACCACCAGCTTGAGCTCGTCGCAACGGGCTAGCAGCTCGGCCGTGGGGGGACGGTGAGGCTTGGGGGAGAGGGTGATCCAGTCGAACCGGCCGCTCAGGGGATCGACGCCACTGGTCTCGAGGTGCAGCGGCAGGCCGGCGGGCTGCAGGGCCCGGCAGAGCGGGCCCAGGTCGTGGTGCAGCGGTTCCCCCCCGGTGACCACCACAAAGGCGGCCCCGGCGGCGTGGGCAGCGCGGGCTTCGGCGGCCAGCGCGCCCAGGGGCTGCTGGGGGTGCCGTTCGGCCGGCCATGAGTGCTTGGTGTCGCACCAGCTGCAGCCGACGTTGCACCCCCCCAGGCGGATGAACAGGGCGCTGCGACCGGCATGGAGACCTTCGCCCTGGAGCGAGTGAAAGGTCTCCACCACCGGCAGCCTCAGCGTCTCCTGGCTCGGGTCGGGGGCGGGCGGCACGGTCGGTCGTCGCCGATCAACAACGTCAGCCAGTCTGGGCCAGGTGGAGCCGCTGCCGCAGGCGGCGGCTGAAGCCCAGGGCCACGCCGGCTCCCAGCAGCGGCAGGGGGCCGGGTGCCGATTCACTGATCGGGTCGGTGATCGTGGTGCTGCCAGCACCGCTCTGGATCCCCTGCACCCGCGCCGCCGAATACACGCCGGTCACCGGACTGCCGGGATTGTTGGTGGTCAGGAAGTTCAGCGGGGTCAGGCCGGTGCCGTTGATCGTGAAGCGGGCGGTGTCAGAGCCCTGAAAGCGATCTTTGTTATTCGGGATCGGCAGGTTGATCGCCAGATCGAGCCCCTGGACGCCGTTGGCAAAGTTGTTCTGGGGTAGCTCGTTGTACGCCTGGTCGACGCTGGTGGCACTGCAGGTGATGAAACTGCTGCTGCAGCTCCAGC